>DGHP01000102.1:14308-15386 GCA_002392705.1 Lachnospiraceae bacterium UBA3845
TCCGTCTCCCAGCATGAAAATCAGCCGCTTCTCCTCCCCCGGCTGCAGGACCAGATTCTTCTGCAGGCTGCCGCAGTGATTGCCGCCCTTTTCAAAGGATCCGCCGCATCTCCCCTGCTCCACCGCCTGCGGGTCGGACTCGCTGTGGTAGGTCCCGAGAAAAGAATCCCGGAGGCAGTCAAATCCGTCGGGTTCAAAATCTGCCGTAAAAAACTGATAGCCGAATTCCTCATAAAACAGGTCATGCTCTATGATCCCGTCCTCACAGGAAGATCCGGAGCAGTAGAGGCTCATCTGGAAATTCTGATGATCGATCATGATATGGTGCCAGGAGAATTCCAGATAGGAAAAAAGGCTCAGGCTGCGCGCACGGTCACTGTCATTCCGGATGGTCACGTCCCAGAGAAGAGCGTCGTCATCCAGCGGGATAAACATCCGCTGGGAAGCCTGAATTCCCCTGTATCCGCACTCATAGACCGAGTAGGACAGTCCGTGGCGGCAGCGGTATACCGCCTCATCCAGGCTTTTTCCGACCGGCTGCCAGGAGATGCTGAAATAATCCCCGTCCTCATTGTCTCGCAGATACAGATAGTAACCCGGCCTGTCCATCGGGACTGCATTGCCCCGGAAACGGGTGACCCTGTGATACTCCGGCGAACCGCAGAACAGATATCCGCCCGCCGTATGATTGAGCACCGCGCACATATTCTTTACGCCCAGATAATTGGTCCATGAAACCGGCAGATCCACCCGGTCGATTACGTACTCCCTGTTTTCGTTATCAAAATGTCCGTACTGCATACCTGTCCCCCAAGTCCTGTCTGCTGTATCAGCTGCCCGTTTTCCGGCCTTTCTCTTAAAAAATCCCGGGCATCGTATTCTGTCTACGATTATACCCGGGAGTCCTTTCAAATCCCATGAACAGACTTGGCGGCAGTTTGGACAAAGTTGGCGAAATCGGATGTTGTCAGATCTGGTGTCTCACGACTTTGTATTCATCCCCGTCGCGGTAATATCTGCACGCGGCAGCTCCCTCCGTCAGCAGTCTGCCGTAATCATCCTCATCCATATCCGCTTC
>DGHP01000032.1 GCA_002392705.1 Lachnospiraceae bacterium UBA3845
CCGGCGGCAGGGAAACAGCAGGAGGAAGAGCTGGAGGCGGGAGCGCAGCAGGGAAAGGATATCTCCGAGATAAAGGCTGCCGTGGAGGCGGTTCTTTTCGCCATGGGGGATTCCCTGGACCTGGGTACGATCGCAGAGGCCATCGGGATGCCGGCTCCGGATCTTGAGGAGATTCTGAAGCAGATGATGGAGGACTACGATGCACCCGGCAGCGGGCGCGGGATCCGGATCATTAAGCTTGAGGACCGCTATCAGCTCGCGACGAAAAAGGATTATTATCCGGCCCTGATCCGCCTGGCGCGGCAGCCCAGAAAGATCAGCCTCAGCGACGTGGTGATGGAAACCCTCTCCATTATTGCGTATAAGCAGCCTGTCACCAGGGTCGAGATTGAAAAGATCCGCGGCGTGAAATGCGAGCATGCCATCAACCGTCTGATCGAGTACAATCTGATCCAGGAAGTCGGCAGGCTGGACGCGCCGGGACGGCCGATCCTCTTCGGCACGACGGAGGAATTTCTCCGGCACTTCGGCACAGGCTCCCTTGACGAACTTCCTGCCATCAACCCCGTAAAGGTGGAGGATTTTAAAGCGGAAGCCGAGGAAGAAGCCAAGGTGAAGCTGGGCATCTGACTGTGCCGCATTTTTATTCATGGTCATTTTGAAATCAGCTTCTGCTTCGTCATGCCTGCGCTTTAGGCTCGGATCATGATTTCATATAAGTCCTGCGAAGCAGCCTTAGCATGAGCCGGCAGCCGGCCCTTACTCTGCCGGCGGCCCGGCACCGGGATGCAGCTTTCCCTTTCTTTTTCGTGCATTTTGCGGCAGGATGCGTCCCGCCGCAGTCTTTTTTTTTCCTTGCTTTTTATGACATTTTAACGTACTATGAGAAACGGCAGATTTTTAATAGTTGTTTCTTTATGAATGCTGTCCGTCCGCCGCGGTTTCGCGTGGATCAGGCGGCGATATCATAATCATTGGGAGAGGGAAAACCTCTCACAGCTGTTTTATATGGAGGTCTGAAGTATGAGCAATACAGCACAGAGCTTGGCGGCAAACAGAATTGCTGCTTTGCTTGACGAAAACAGTTTCGTTGAGATCGGCGGGTGCGTAACTGCCAGAAGCACCGATTTCAACCTGACAGACGAGAAGACTCCTTCTGACGGCGTGGTTACGGGCTATGGTCTGATCGATGACAGTCTGGTCTACGTGTACAGCCAGGACTCTTCTGTACTGGGTGGAAGCCTGGGCGAGATGCATGCCGGAAAGATTATCCGTCTCTACGATCTTGCCATGAAGATGGGAGCTCCGGTGATCGGCCTGATCGACTGCGCAGGGCTCAGACTTCAGGAGTCCACGGATGCCCTGAACGCGTTCAGCAAGCTGTATCTGAAGATGTCCCTCGCCAGCGGAGTGATCCCGCAGATCACGGCTGTGCTGGGCAGCTGCGGCGGCGGCCTGACTGTGGCGGCAGGACTGAGCGATTTTGTCTTCATGGAAGAGAAGAAGGCAAAGCTGTTCGTGAACGCTCCGAACGCCCTTGCGGGCAACAAGACAGAGGATACTTCAAGCGCGCAGTTCCAGAGCGAATCCACAGGCCTTGTTGATTTTGTCGGAACCGAGGCGGATATCCTTGCCCAGATCCGCGAGCTGGTTTCCATGCTTCCCGCAAACAACGAGGATGAAGCGCCCTACAGCGAGGCAGGCGACGACCTGAACAGAGTATGTACCGATCTTGAGAATGCGGCGGGAGATACTTCCATTCTCCTGAGCCAGATCTCTGACGGCAATCTCTTCGTCGAAGTGAAGGCTGCCACCGCGAAAGAGATGGTGACCGGTTTCATCAAGCTGAACGGCAATACCGTCGGCGCTGTTGCCAACCGTACCGAGCTTTACGATGAGAAGGGTGAGAAGGCTGCTGACTTCAAACCGGTTCTGACCGCGAAAGGCTGTGAGAAGGCCGCGAAGTTTGTCGAATTCTGCGATGCTTTCGATATCCCGGTGCTTACCCTGACCAACGCGACGGGCTTCCTTGCGGACAAGCACAATGAATACCGCATCGCGAAAGCTGCCGCGAAGCTGACCTACGCCTTTGCAAGCGCTTCTGTTCCGAAGGTGAACGTCATTATCGGCAAGGCATTCGGAAGCGCTTATTCCATCATGAACAGCCAGGCGCTCGGCGCGGACATGACCTTCGCCTGGGAAGATGCGCAGATCGGCATGATGGACGCGAAGCTGGCTGCCGGCATCATCGCTTCCGGCAAGGATGCGGATGTTATGAATGAAGTGGCCGCGAAGTATGCCAAAGAGCAGGAAAGCGCCATGGCCGCGGCAAAGCGCGGTTATGTCGATACCATCATCAAGGCGCAGGATACCAGAAAACAGGTGATCGGCGCTCTGGAGATGCTTTATACAAAGAGAGAAGACCGCCCGGTGAAGAAGCACGGAACGGTTTAAGTGAGGTGCATGCAGATGAGAAAAAGATTTCAGACGATTCTGCTTGCCGCCGGCCTTTCAGCCGCCATGCTGTCCGGATGCGTCTATGCATCTGACACAGGGGTGACAGAGGCAGCTGTGGAGATGGCTGCCACTGAGGCAGAGAAAGCCGTGTCAGAAGCTGTTGAGACTGCGGCAACAGAAGCAGAGAAAGCCCAGGCAGAGGCCGGGGCAGATGCGGCGCAGGCTGCTTACAAGGAACCGGCCAGTGTGACCGGAGACGGCCTGTTCGCGGCGTACTACGGAACATACGAACAGCAGATCGAGCAGGTTCTTTCCAGCCTTTCTGCCATGACGACGGAGCAGATCAATGCCGCCATCAGGGCAGGCAGCAAGGGTTCCGTGATTATCGCCACCTGGGACAGTGTCCGGGAGGATCTTGGAAAGTTTGCGGGCGTAAGCAGCTATACCGTTGACGAATCCGACAGTGTTCTTACCTATGTGCTGGACGCGCAGTATGAGGACGCGGAGGCGGTCGGCTCAAAGGTTAAGGTGACCTACGCCATCGATATGACCGGAAAAGAGGAAGAGACCGTCAACTGGGATGTGAAGGAAACCATGAGCCGCTCCGTGAGAAAGGCCGCACTGAATACAGTGATCGGCCTCGGCATCGTGTTCCTGGTCCTGATGTTCCTGACCTTCCTCATCAGCCAGATTCACTGGATTCCGGATATTCTGAACGGAAGAAAGAAGAAAGAAGAAGCGGCTGCTCCCGCGGCTCCGGCGCCCGCGCCGGTGGCGGCGGCAGTGGAAGAGCCTGTGGAAGAAACGGACGACCTTGAGCTTGTCGCTGTCATTTCCGCGGCCATCGCGGCCAGCGAGAATGCTCCGGCAGACGGATTTGTGGTCCGCTCCATCCGCAGAAGAGGCAGAAAAAGCAACTGGCAGAATGCCTGATTTTCAGATTTTACAT
>DGHP01000180.1:0-182 GCA_002392705.1 Lachnospiraceae bacterium UBA3845
GCGTATGCCGCGAATCGTCACGCTTATTTCAGCCAGTTGTCTTTATCCATCTTCAGATATGCCTTGAACATCTCAAGGTCATCCCTGGTTGTCAGCTTGATATTCTTGTCGGAGCCCGCCGCAAAGTAAAGGCGCTCTCCCAGCTCCACCATCATCGTGTTGGTGTAGGAGGAGCCGTATAT
>DGHP01000180.1:373-21019 GCA_002392705.1 Lachnospiraceae bacterium UBA3845
TCACGGATGAAAATCTGCTCGTTGTAGGGCATGGACGTCACACCGTTGCCGTACTGCTCGCATTTTTCTATGACATCCGTCAGCACGGTATGGTCCACCAGGGGCCGGATTCCGTCATGAATCACCACGATATCATCGTCGGCGCAGATTCCCTCCAGGTTATAGACGCCGTTGCGGATGGATTCCTGTCCGGTCTCCCCTCCGGAGATCACCCATTTCAGTTTGTCGATTCCGAACTGTTTCGCGTAAGCCCTGGCGACATCATGCCAGCCGTCGATGCAGACCAGTTCGATGGCGTCGATCTTCGGATGCTTCTGGAAACCCTCCAGCGTATAGATCAGCACCGGTTTATCGTAGACGTTGATAAACTGCTTCGGGATATCCTGCCCCATCCGGTGCCCGCTGCCCCCGGCAATAATCAATGCAACATTCATACCTGCACCCCTTCCCCCTTTTCTTCTTCCGTCTTTCCGGGCGCCGCGGCCTGCGGCCGCTCAAGCATGCAGCAGCATCTCCCGTCCTCCTGTCTCAGCGATGCAAAAAAGATCAGAAGAAAGATGTCATACTGCGCCTGGATCAGGCGGTTTTCCATAAATGACTCTGCCGCGATCAGCGTCAGCAGCAGAAGAAGCATCACGTCCTGTTCTTCCCAGGCCCTGAAAGCGGACCACACAAAGAGGGCCAGCAGGACCAGAAACATCAGGATTCCGAAATTGATGAGAATCATCAGGTAGGAGCTGTCCAGGTTGAAATAATTCTTTACCTCCTCCAGCTTCCCGCCTGTTGTTTTATATTTGACCGCTGTGCCGAGCAGAGATACGCCGTATTTGCGAAAGCCCTTTTTCCCAAGGCTCAGCCTGGTGTTCAGGATCGTATTGATCCGGAACATCAGAGGATTATCAGGATCATAGAACCGGGCTGCGAGAATGATCCCTCCGGCCAGAAGCGGCATCGTGCCGGTCAGAAGCACGCTGATGCGGTGGAAAAATCCCGTCGCCTTCCCGGGAAGCCTGCCCCGGATGAGGAGCCAGCCGGCAATCGCGGCCAGCAGCAGCATGCAGAGTGCATCCGTCTTCGCGTCACATTTCATTTTCAGAAAGACGCCGATTCCCGCGCAGAGAGCAGGGTCGGCCAGGTTCAGCTTCCTCCGGCGCAGATAGAGCCATGCACAGCTTAAGAAAAAGACGAACTCGGAAAATGTGGTCGGATAGGTCGTTCCGCAGGCGGATCTGACGCGGAGACTTCCGTCCGGCTCCGGCTGCAGGTAGACAAGATTCGTGATCAGTCCCGCGCAGGCCGCGGCCGCAGTGACCGCCAGCATGCCGCCGACGGTGATCAGGAAGATCTTCAGAATCCGGTCAAAGGGCACCTTCTTCGCCCCGACTGTCACGAGCGGGAACATCAGAATCCAGTAGGTATCCGAGGTCCGGCGGACCAGGATTCCCAGCAGGATCAGGACGCAGGCTGCCGCAAGCTCCAGATAACTGTAGCAGCGAAGCTTCAGAATCTTGAAGAGGATGAGAGCCGCCATCAGGACAAGCCAGGCGGTCTCTATGGGCTCAGAACGCTTTATGCCGAAATCCTTGCGGAACATCGTGTTGAAGAAGGTCCGGTAGGCCAGAAACCAGACAAGGAGTATATAATATGCAATTTCTGTATATTTTTCAATCTTCCTGTTTGTCTCCGACACTGCCTGCGCTCCTTTGTACCGCTTCCTTCTTCTCTCCCGCCGGCGTTTTGTGCCGGTGTTTTTTCTCCGCTTTTTCTGCCGGTATTTTCTGGGGCTGTCTCTCCCGGCTGTCTTCCCGGCTGTTTTTCTGAATGCCGCGCCGGACTGTCTCTCCCCGCTGCCGCGCCGACCGGCTTACTCGGAACCCTTCCCCGTCAGGACAACGATCACGGTCTTGATCAGGATCTTGAGATCCAGTCCGATCGACCAGTGGTCAATGTACTGCATGTCCAGGCGTACAACCTCGTCAAAATCCTTGATATCGCTCCGCCCGCTGATCTGCCAGTATCCCGTAAGGCCGGGCGTCATGCTCAGCCTTGCCTTGTGCTTTGCCTCGTACTGCTCAAATTCATCCACTGTCGGAGGCCTGGTTCCGACCAGGCTCATGTCCCCCTTGAGGATGTTCCAGAACTGGGGCATCTCATCCAGGCTGGTCCTGCGCAGGAAGCGCCCCACCTTCGTAATGCGGGGGTCATCCCCGATCTTGAACATCAGTCCGTTTACTTCATTCTGTTCAAGGAGTTCTTTTTTCTTCTCCTCCGCGTCCATGTACATGGAGCGGAACTTGTAAAGGCGGAAGCGCCTTCCGTTCTTGCCCACCCGGATCTGGCTGAATATGGCAGGTCCCGGGGATTCCAGGCGGATCGCCGGAACGGCGAACAGGGCCGTTATGCCGAAGAGCACCATGCCGATCAGGCCTCCGATGATATCCATCGTCCGCTTCGCGATGGCGCCCCGGGTGGAGATCACATTGCGGGAAAAGGCAACGACCGAATAATCGCCCACCTTGTCCAGGGTCTTGGTACCGTGCCGGACCAGGTTGAAGGTTTCTATATTGACGTCCACCTGGATGCCCATCATCTGGATCTCATTGATCAGTTCCCGGGCAGTCTCATCCTCCTCGACGCCCCGCCAGGAAAAGAGGACCTCGTCCACGTCATTGTGTACGATGTAATCCAGCATGTCCTCCGAACCCGCAACCACGGGGATCTGCGCTATGCTGCCCCCGCCGCTTTCCCTGTCCGTCAGGATCACGCCCGCCAGGGTCCGGTTCCAGTCCGCTTCCAGCTTTGACAGCAGACGGGGCACGATCTTCTCCGCTTCCCCGGACCTGCTGACCAGAAAGAGCAGGTGCCCGTAGCGGCCGTTTTTGTAGACCCGGAACATGTACGCCTTCAGGATAAAGCGGAAAAGGTACATGAGCAGGGTGTTTACCAGGAAGAAGTAGATCATCAGAAGACGCGATACGCTGTCCGAGGGATGGATCAGATACAGGGCCACAACCAGCATGACGAAGAAAATGATCTCTTCCCGGAGTACCGCGTAGAGCTCGTCGATCTTCCCTCTCGCGAAAAAGGTCGAATAATAGTTCGTGAACATATTGATCGCGGAATAGAGGGTGATGATCACGATGATCTGCTGGCGCTGGTCCCCGTAGGCCTCCCTCCAGCTGAAAGTTCCGTAGCGGATCGCCACTGCGATGCAGAAGCTGAGAAAGAGGGCCGCAAGGTCAGAACACAGGACAAGCAGGTTTTCTACTGCTTTGCGCTTCTGGTACATGCATTTACCTCAGTTATTTTGCTTTATCAGACGCTGCCCGCGTCCGCTCAGCCGATTTCTTCCAGGACTTTTTTCAGGCGCAGGGCCGAGCGCCTCCAGGAATATTTCTTCAGGACATCCCCGGCAGGGCCTGCTTCCCGGCTCATCAGCTCCTCCATCCGGATGGGAGCGTAGATACGCGGATCAAAATAGACGGCGCTGCCGCCGTAGATCTCGGGCAGGCATCCGGCATCGGACAGGAGGATCCTGCTGCCGGCGCTGAGAGCTTCCATCGGGGGAATCCCGAAGCCTTCACTCAGGGAGGGATGGATGCAGGCCGCCGCATGCTTCATCAGCGCCTTCACCTTCTCATCGGTCAGGTAACCGGTGACAATCACATTTTCAAGCTCCAGAAGACCTGTGGAGCCGATATAATCCGACAGCTCCAGGCTTCCCGTCACGACAAAGAGACTGTCCGGGTTCTGCCTCGCCGCCTCGGCGATCCACTTCAGGTTTTTGTGGGGCAGGACGCTTCCCAGCGTGAAATAATAGGGCCTGACCTGTCCGCTGTCCTTCCGGACCAGTTCAAACTCATCCAGTACGCTCAGATCTTCACGGATCCTCTTAAGATGCTGCCAGGCGCAGGGTACCAGCCTGAGCTTGCTGGCGGGAATCCGGTAACAGCGCTTCAGCTGCTCTCCTGCTGTCCTGCTGAGTACAATGAGCCTTTTGCTGCGCCGCGATACAAGCCTGGCCTTCGCAAGGTAGCTCAGGCGCTTCATCTTCTCGCGGAAGGTGCGGAAATCCTCCGGGAAAAGCTCATAGGTGCAGTCGTAGAGTCCCGCGATATCGCATTTCAGGACAGGGAGCCCCAGCGTCAGGTCAAGAGTCAGGGCCCGCCTTCTTATGGCGTAGAGCGGAAAACAGATCTGTCTCCAGAGGAAGGCATTCCGGATCCTCCCGCTGCGCACCAGCCGGATCTTCTTAAATCCGGCGAGGCTTTCCGCTTCAGGGGCATATTCCGGAACAACCAGCTCGATCTCCAGCCCGCTCAGATCCATCCGGTCAAGCTGCCGCAGCAGCTCATAGGCAAATCTCTGGATCCCGTATATCTTTCCTCCCGCAAGGGTATCTCCCAGAACCGCGATTCGTTTCATACTGCCGCTCCATTCAGGCTCCCGCCTCCGCTGCTGCCGGACATACATCTTTCCCGGCAGCCATCCGGCTTTCCTTCTTCCGCTCCGTCAGCTGCAGGGCATATACAGTCCGTCCGCATTTCCCGCCAGTCCGAAGCGCCTGGCTCCGGCAGACACTAAAAATTACCCGAGCAGCAGCTTCTCGAAATGCGCACTGAGCCGCTTCCAGTCATAATAGCGAAGGTGCCGGCTGATCTGCGCCTCATCCGCTCTCAGCTTCCCCGAGAGCAGCTCCTCCATCTGATGCGCGATCTGCGTGACATCCTCCGGATCAACCGTAAATCCGACATTTCCCACCACTTCCGGCAGGGAGGAGGTGGATGAGACGATCACCTGCGCGCCGCAGGAGAGTGCCTCCAGAGGAGGAATCCCGAAGCCCTCGTAGAGGGACAGGAAGCAGAACAGGCGGCATCTGGAATAGAGAGCGACCAGCTCCCGGTCCGTCACATAACCGGTCAGGATGATATCTTCCTTCACCTTCGACCGGCTGACATGCCGTTCAATCTTTTCGTAGCCGGATCCCGGCATCCCGGCCAGGATCAGGCTGCCGTCATATTTCTTTTTTGCCTTCAGACGTTCAAAGGCCCGGATCACGTTCATGGCGTTCTTCCCGGGATGGTCGACCGTCCCCGCATAGAGCAGGAAATCCTCCGGCCAGCCTTTTTCGGCAAAGATCCAGGCGGATTCCTCCTCCGGCATCCGGCGGAACTTTTCCCGGTCCACCCCGCAGTAGACGACGCCGATTTTCTCCGGCGGGATATGCAGGTATTTTACGATGTCCTGCTTGGAATTTTTCGAAATCGTGATCAGGGTATCCGCCCTGCGGGCTGTGATGGGATCCGCCAGTTTTGTGCGGTAGAACATCTTCAGTTTTGAAAATTTCCGCGGAACGTTGAACTCGATCAGGTCATTCAGGATCACCGCGGTCCTGCGGAATTTGAATAAAAGCAGGGTGAAATTCGGGATCAGGGCCCGGTCGGCGCCCTCCCGCAGAACCACAAGCGGAAAGACAAAGGTCGTCCACAAAAGGTTCTTCATGGAATCCTGCGCGCTCACCGGGTAAGTCTTCACCGTCACGCGGGGATTGCGGAACTGAAAGTCCTTCGCGATGTCATAGTTGGTATAGACCACATACTCTGTCCCGCTTTCGGACGCGTCCAGCAGGCTGATCAGGTTTCTCCCGATTCCCGTGATCTTCTTCCCGATGTATCCGCTCACGACTACTTTCATACAGAATCCCCCTGTTTCTCCTTCAGCCCGTTTGCCGCGGCGGCGTGCAGATCGCAGGTGCTGCAGCGGTCGAGGGCTTCCTTCGTCACCTTCCCGTCACGGTAGTCCCGGACGATCTTCAGCTCGTACATGCTGTACTTTTTCTTCGTCCAGAACTTCAGCTTATGACGGATCACCCAGAAGGCGGGGACCCATATATATTTGTGCATGGCGGGCGACACGGAGCCGATCATCCAGCACTGGCGGTCGCAGCAGCGCACCTTTCTGCGGACCATTTCCGCCCGGGAGCTGTTCCAGAGTTCCTCCCAGTCCTGCTCATTCAGGTTGCCCATGACTTCTTTATCCTTCGTCCCGTTGCAGGGCATCACGTCCCCGTAGGGATCGATGAAGAAGGTGTCGAAGGCCATGTCGCAGGGCAGAAGCCTTTTCTGCCCGTAAATATAATTGATCAGACCGTGATTGAAGTAGGCGCGGAACCATTTCTTCGGGCTTTTTGAGTTCAGCAGCTCATTGACCAGCTTCTCAAAATTTTCCGCCACCATGGGCCGGTCATGGATAATGTTCCTGGACTCTACGAAATAAAAGCTGTTGTGGAGGGAAGCCGTCGCGAATTCCATGCCGAGTCTGTCGGACAGTCTGTACAGGGGCACCAGGTCCGGGGCATTGATGTCCTGGACGGTCATGCCGAAGCCCACGTCCTTCATCCCCATTTTCCTGAGCCTGCGCAGGGTTGTATAGCCGCGCTTAAAGCCGTCCGGCAGGCCGCGGATCGCGTCGTTGGTTTCCTGCAGCCCTTCGATGGAGATCCGGATGCCGATCTGCGGAAACTCCTTTGCCAGATCCAGGATCCGGTCTGTAAAGAAACCGTTCGTGGAGATCACGATCCGGTCGCTCTTTTTGTAGAGCTCCCGCACGATCTCCTTCAGATCCGTCCGGATAAAGGGTTCTCCGCCCGTAATGTTCGTAAAATACATCTTCGGCAGTTTCCGGATCGTCTCGAGGCTGATCTCGTCCTCCTGGCGCGAAGGCGCCTTATAGCGGTTGCACATCGTGCAGCGCGCATTGCAGCGGTAGGTAACGATCACCGTCCCGTTCAGTTTCTTTTCCGCCATTTCCGGCACCTCCATCCCCGCTCCGCGTCCCGGGAAAACGCTCATTCAGCAGCATTTCCTCAGATCCGCCCTTTCGCAAGCACCCTCCGGTAGACCTTCAGGTTCTTCTCCGCGGCATCCTCCCAGCTGTATTTCCCGCAGACCTCGTCCGCGGCCCCCGCTCTGATCTCCTGCACCTTCCCCGGATCCGCGCACAGATCCTGAAGAACTGCCAGAAGGGCTTCTTCATTTCCCTTTTCAAAGGAGAAACCCCATCTGCCCGTCAGATCAGTGCACTCCCGGATATCGGAAGTAACGCAGCAGTTTCCGTAGCTCATCGCCTCCAGGAGGCTGAGGGGCATGCCCTCCACATCGGAAGGCAGCAGATACAGGTATGCGCATGAATAAAGCTCCCGAAGCTCCTGCCCCTGCACAAAACCCGTAAAGAGTATGCGCGGGTCTGAGGCAGCCAGGGCTTTTATCTCCCTTACAAAATCCGGAGCGTCTGATTCCCCTCCGGCGATCACCAGCTTCTTATCCGTATCAAGCTTCCGGAAGGCCCTGATCAGGTATCTCAGCCCCTTCTCCGGGACCAGCCTGCTCAGATACAGAAGGTATCCGTCCCTGTCAAGTCCCCACCGCTTCCGGATCAGATCCGCTTCCGCCCTGCGGGGCCTTGTCACGCCGTTCGGGATGCAGACTGTTTTCCTGCCGTAACGCTCAAGAAAATAGGCCTGTTCATTCCGGTTCAGGACGATTACCGCGTCCGCATGCCTTGCCGCGGTCTTCTCCCCTGTCAGGATGAACCAGCTGGCGAATCTGCCCCATTTGGCCCTCTTCCAGTCCAGTCCGTGGATGGTCGCAATACATTTTTTCCCTGCCAGCTTCGGAATCCAGAGAAAGGCGCAGGGCCCTTCCGCGTGGTAATGCACGATATCCCAGGGCCCGAGGGCCGCAGCCAGGGAACCGAAAAAGGATGCGGAGACGGCTGCCAGTCCCCGTCTGTCAATGGTCGGCACTGTAATCAGGCGGATATTGTGATATTCCTTCCGCTTTTCCGAGTCATACTGCCGGCCGCTCACATGGTGGCCGCCCCGGTTGATGCAGGTGACCGCAAGGCCGCTCTCAGCCATGCGGCTGGCCAGCTCATCCACCACGATCTCGACTCCACCCTCCCGGGAGGGGATTCTCTTATGGCCGAGCATTACTATTCTCAGACTGCCGCCGCGGCCTTTCCGGCCGGCACAGGCCCCGCTGTCCCCTGTTCGCATCGCTTATCCTCTTTCAGAAATCCGTCCCGCAGCGCCCTGTTTTTAAGAACACTCTGCATTCCCGCCTCAGATCCTGCCCGGCAGGTCCGCCATTCCATACCGCGTCCTTTTCCGACAGAAGGCTTTTTCTCAGATCTCCGTCTCCACGACCCGGTTCTCCCGCGCCGAGAGGAAGGCGGCTTCCACAACCTGCATCTGCCTGCGGATCTGCTTCAGGCTGACATAGGGTTCCTCTTCCCGCCTGGATGCCCGGAGCAGATTGTCCCAGAACTCCATCTGCATATCTTCTTCCTTCGGGATCGGCAGTGCCTCCAGCATATCCGGATGAAGCGGCGCCATGGTACGGCTGGGGCCCAGGTCCTTCTGGCCTACGACGCTGTCGAAGCCCTTCACCTGCTCCCGGATGCGTGCGACGCCTCCGACCACGCCGGAAAAATCGTTCAGCTTCATGGTGCCCCGGTCGCCGAAGACAAACCAGCGGGGCATCTTCTGCAGGGCAAAGGTAGTGACGGATATTCTGGCGCAGACTCCGTTCTCCAGCAGCATCGTGATCTCAAAGAAATCATCCACGGCCGGCGTCAGTACGCTCAGAATCCGTGCATAGACGCTCTTCACCTTCAGCGGCTCAAAGAGCATCAGGATCTGGTCAATCAGGTGGACGCCCCAGTCATAGAGCATGCCTCCGCCCGATTCCGGGTCGGCGCGCCAGCCGAAGCATACGCCCCGCTCGCCGAATACCCTGGACTCGATCGTCGTCACATTCCCGATCTCCCCGCTTCTGACCACATCGCAGACTGCCCGGTAATCCGGGTCCCAGCGCCGCTGCTGATGAACCGTGAAAAACTTTCCGGTCCGCCGGCTGCACTCCGCCAGTTCGTCCAGCTCCCGGACCGACAGGACGGCCGGTTTCTCACAGAGCACATCCTTCCCCGCCTCCATGGCGGCAATCGCATAGGGGGCATGCCACTGGTTCGGGGTCGCGATCACGATAAGGTCAAGCTCTGAGCCCAGAAACGCATCCAGGCTGTCAAAAGCCTGTATGCCTTCTTCTTCCGCCTGGGCGCGCTTCTTTTCATCCGTATCAAAAACGGCGCACACGCGGGCATCCCGGCAGCTTAATACCTTTTTCAGATGAAAATGCCCCATATATCCGAAACCGATGATTCCAACTTTTGTCATACTGCCTGCTCCATCTGTGCCGCCTGTAAGATCCTTCGTCCGCTGCCGAAAAGGTCCCCCGGTCTTACGGAAAACCGGTCTTTGCAGCGGGCCCTGTTCTTCCGGAAAACCGGTCTTTTCGGCGCTTCCGCCATCTTGGCCGGAGACCGGCCTCTGCAGCGGCCCCCTGTCTTAAAGAAAACGGTCTTTTCAATGGGGCCGCGCCCGATTCCGGACCGTTCCGCCCGGTTCACTCCCGGCTTTCTTTCTTCTCTTTCAGCTGCTCATAGACCAGCCCGCAGTGCGGGCATCTCATCTCCCCGTCCAGCTTCCGCCCGCACCGGCATACCCAGCCGATCTGCCGTGCCGGATTCCCGACGACGAGGGCGTGGGCGGGAACATCCTTCGCAACGACGCTCCCGGCTCCTACCATAGCATATTCACCGACCGTATGTCCACAGACGACCACCGCGCCGGCGCCGATCGAGGCTCCCCTCTTCACCAGGGTCTGCGTTATCTCCCAGTCCACGTTGAAGGCGCGGGGAAAAAGATCATTGGTGAAAGTCATGGACGGCCCCAGGAAAACGTCATCCTCGACCGTCACCCCATGATAGACATTCACATTGTTCTGAATCTTGACCCTGCTGCCGATCCGGACGCCGGTATCGATATAGACATTCTTGCTGATGATACAGTCTGAGCCGATCCGGCTGTTCTCTCTCACCTGGGCCTGGTTCCAGATCTTCGTGCCGTCCCCGATCTTTGCGCCGGGCGACACCTCCGCGGTCGGATGAATATATACATTCATAGTCTTTCCCTCGTAAATCCCCGCAGGGCAGCAATATAAGCTGCTGTACGATTCGGTACATTCCCCCGCGGCAATGTGCGGATCTTCCGCCTGAAGCAGCTGTAATTCCGGGCGCAGTCTGCCGGAATGGAAGCTGCCGCGCTCCCCCTGTACAAAACAACAGCTGTGCCGCCTGTCCGCTGCGGGATCACTGCCCGCAGAATTCCTTCACACACTGCACCACATAGTCCAGTTCTTCCTGGGTGAGCTCCGGGAAAATGGGCAGACAGACCGTCTGTTTCGTGATCTTCTCTGCGGCCGGCAGGTCTCCCTCTTTGTAACCCAGCCCGGCGAAGGCTTTCTGCAGATGCAGCGGCACGGGGTAGAAGGCAGCGCTTCCCACGCCTTTTGAGCCCAGGAAACTGCCCAGCGCGTCCTTGCGGCCGCAGCACAGAGCATACTGATGCCAGACATGTCCCACACCCGGAGAAGTCTCAGGCACCCGGATCCCCGGAACGGAACGGAAGGCCTGTGTGTAAAAAGCGGCAATCTCAGCCCTTCTTTTATTGAACTGCTCCAGGTAATCCAGCTTGATATTCAGAATTCTTGCCTGTATGGCGTCCATCCTGGAATTATAGCCGATCAGGTAATTATAGTATTTGTATGGATTATAGAGGCCGTCCGGGGAAACGGTTCCCTTAAGCTCATCCTCCACGCCCTCCAGCAGAAAGCGCGCCTTTGCCCCGTTCTGAGCCATTCCGTGCTCCTTGTAGGCCCTGCAGATTACGGCCAGATTGTCGTCATTGGTCGTGATCATGCCCGCGTCGCCGAAAGCGCCCAGGTTCTTGGTGGGGAAAAAGGAAAAGCAGCCCAGGTCACCCAGGGCTCCCGCCATGACCCATTTTCCGTCCTCCGTCCGCATACCGGAGCCCACGGCCTGGCAGGCGTCTTCAATCACGGAAAGTCCGTATTCTGCGGCGATCCGGCGGATGCGGAGCATGTCCGCGCACTGCCCGAAGATATGCACGGGAAGGATCGCTTTCGTCTTCGGCGTAATCTTCTCCTCTATCTTCGAAGGATCCAGGTTGTAGCTGGATTCGTCGATATCCGCGAAAACCGGGACCGCTCCCGTCATGGCGATGGTCTCCGCCGTCGCGAAGAAAGAGAAGGGCGTCGTGATGACCTCATCCCCCTGCCCGATGCCGAGCGCCTTGAGGGCGATCACCAGGGCATCCGTCCCGCTGTTGACGGAGATGGCATGTTTAACCCCGATATAGCGGGCAAATTTCTCTTCGAAATCCGCAACAGCCTTTCCACCTATAAACATACCGGTCGCCATCTGCTCACAGACAGCCGCCTCGGCCTGCTCCTTCAGCAGCTGATACTGCCGCGTCAGATCAAGTATTTTAACCTGCATTTTCCTTCTTCCTCCCCAACTGTGAACGCCGCCGGATCATCGGTCCGCTGCAGCCGTCCCGGCCGGATTCTTCCGGGTATACCGGTCCGTATCGTTCCCCCGTTTCAGCCGCCCAGGCTGAATACGATGACGCCCGCCACGATCAGAAACATTCCCGTCACCTTGCGCCGGGTCAGCTTCTCTCCCAGAAGGGTCCGGCTCAGCACCAGGATATAGATATAAGTCAGTGACTCGATTACCGCGCCGTATTTGTAGGGCATGCCGCGGTAGGCCGCGATGGTGAGAACCATGCACAGGGCTGTAATCCCGTAGCCTCCGATCACCAGCGGGTTCAGGTATTGTTTCAGAAATGTGTCATGGCGCTTCAGAGCGCTTTTCTTCAGCAGGATCTGGGCGAAGGAGGAGAGCATGCCCGAGATAACCGCAATCAGATAATACCGGTTCATCTTCCTTCCTCCGTTTCCTCCCCGTCCCGGCTGCCGGAAACCAGCCAGATTCCTGCGATGATAATCGCCGCTCCGGCCAGGTTATATCCGTTGATATGCTCACCGAAAAGCAGGACAGACCAGACAAGGTTGATGAGCACGACGCTGCCCTTGTTCGCCATCGCCACGACCAGCGGGAAACGGCTGAGCACCTGCTGCCAGACCAGCGCATAAACGCCGAGGCAGACCAGTTCAAGGGCGGCGAACACAAGGACCTTCACCATCATGTCCTGGCGCGCGGCGAATTTTGCGCAGACCGTGGAAGCGGAATAGACCAGAAAGGCTCCGTAGAGTACCGCGTAATCCCTCAGTCTTCGCTTTTCCATCTCATTCCTCCTTCCGGGACAAATCTTTTATCATGACGCAATGCCCCGGCTTTACTCCTCCTCTGCATCAGCGTCCAGGCGCTCCGCATCGGACACGATATAGGGCGGTCTCGCCCTGGCCGCGTCGTAGGTGCGCCAGAGATATTCCGCCAGAATCCCCAGCGAAATATTGGTCACCCCGAAGCCGAGGGCCAGGATGCTGGCGATGGTGGAATAGCCGATCGGAACCGCCGGATTGATCAGTTTGTTCACAAATGTAAACAGGGCCATGACAAGGCCCAGGACGAACATCACGATGCCGACGATGCTGACCAGGCGGATCGGCATAAAGGAAAAGGACACAAAAGAGTCGATAAAAAGCTTGATCTTTTTCTTCAGGGTCCACTTGGATTCACCGGCGTAGCGGCTGTTGAAATCCAGAGACAGCAGGCTGCTTCTGAAGCCCGCGTCCATGATCTGCAGCATGATGGAAGAGTTGGACTCCTGGTTGCCGTTCACATAATCCATGATCTTGCGGTCAAAAACGATGGTGCTGATTCCGCCGGAGGCATAGCTGGATACGGCGTATTTCCGCATCAGGTAAGAATAGACCCTGGAGAAAGAACGGTTGGCGGAAGATACCTCTACGGACCGCTTCTCGATATAGACGGCGTTGTATCCCTCCGCGATCCTGTCCCAGGACATCTGAAGGAATTCCAGCGGCTCCTGCAGGTCGCTCCCCATCCAGGTGCACAGGTCGAAGCGGGCCCGCGCGATCCCTGCCCGGATCGCCGCGTGGGAGCCGAAATTTTTGGAAAATGTGATCAGCTGGATCTTTTTCACATTCCGGAACTGATGGGCCCGAATCAGATCACCGGTCCCGTCCGTCGACCCGTCGTCAACGAAAATCAGTTCCAGCGGAAATGTCAGGCTTTCCGCATGGATGTCGATCACATTGCAGAAATGCATGATGCCCTCCGCCTCATTCAGGCAGGGTACAATGACCGATAAACCCTTCGCTTCCATGGCTTCTCCCGTATCTTCCGGCAGATGCGCCGGAAAAGCTTTATATCACACTCATTCGCAGTTACTATTCATAGACAAATTCGACGCTGCCGTCCTCAAGCTCCTTCACTCTGCCGATCAGCCTGGCAGGGCAGCCGGCGGCGATGGACCAGTCGGGAAGGTCGCGGTTGACAAAGGAATGGGCCGCCACGACGCAGTGGGAGCCGATCGTGACGCCGCACGCGATCATGCTCATGGAGCCGATCACCGTATTGCTCCCGATCCGGACGGAGGCATGCTCGAAAGGCATCTTTCCCCCCGACACATAATGTCTGGTCGAGTCGTGGGTATAGATCTGCACGCCGGAATCTATGCTGACAAAATCGCCGATTTCCAGGTCCCCTGAACTGCCGTCCAGCAGGGTATAGGGGCCGATCCAGACATGTTTTCCGACCCTGATCTCTCCCAGTACAACGCTCGTATCATAGATGGAGGAGCCTTCGCCGAATCCCAGGTCCCGGGCTTTCTGAAAGCGGTTGTAGATCAGCTCCCCGCTCGGCAGGGTCCGGTTATAGCTTTCCTGCATCCAGGCACGCCGCTCCTGCATCAGTGCATCGAACTCTTTCTCAAACTCATTCATTGCTAGGTCCCGCTCCCTCCGTCTTCAGAAATATCCTGGCCGCGCAGACGCGAAGCGCATTTCACTGATAGCGTTCCCTGTACCATTCAAGGGTTCTGGCGATTCCCTCCTCAAAGGACACCTGCGGTTCAAAGCCCAGAAGCTTCCTGGCTTTGGCAGCGTCCGCGCAGAGCTTTCTCACATCGCTCTTTCGCGCCGGCCGGTGCTCCCATTCCCCCGTATACCCCATACAGTCGCAGATTGTCTGCAGCAGATGGTTGATGGAGATATCCCTGCCGGAGCCCAGGTTGATGATCTCCCCTCTTGACTCCTCACGCTCATAGGCCAGAATCAGGGCCCGGACGGTGTCCCCCACGTAGATGAAATCGCGGGACTGCTCCCCGTCTCCTTCCACGACGGGCATCTGTCCCTGGCGGATCCTGCGGGCCGTGGCAGGTATGATGCCTGCCAGTCCTCCCTCGGCGTTCTGGCGCGGGCCGTAGTTATTAAAGGGTCTCACAATGGCGATGTCCAGACCCAGGACCTTGTAGAAGCTGTGAACCATCAGGTCCGCGGCCGCCTTGCCCGCCGCGTAAGGCGTGGTCGGATTGGTCGGATGGTTCTCATCCATGGGCGAATACTGCGCCGTCCCGTAAGCCTCCGAAGAGGATGTGTGGATCAGCGTCTGAAAAGCGCCGACCTTCATCAGTTCCAGAAGGGTATTGGCGATCTGGACATTGTCAAGGTAGGCGTCAAAGGGGTTGAAGAAAGAATAGTTGAGAGCGATCGTCGCCATATTGAAGACAATCTCCGTTTTCTCCTTCTCCATGATCGACTGCATGACGCCGAACTGGCGCGCATCGTCCCGGTAAAGGACAAAACGCTCATCCTTCATGGCCTGCGCGATGTTTTCCATTTTTCCGAGAAAGAAATTGTCAAGGCAGACCACCTTCTCCGCGCCCGCCGCAAGCAGGGCATCGCAGAGATTGCTCCCGATAAAGCCCGCTCCTCCTGTTACAAGTATTCTTTTTCCGGCGATTTTTGCCATAGTCTTATCTCCCTGTTCGGCCCTTCAGGCGCCGGATTTGTTCGTTGCTGTCCACAGCCTTATTTGAAATCAGAACCTGTTTCTTACATGCAGGCACGACAAACCAGAACCTGATTTCAGAATGGCCGTGAATGTTAACTTTTTTTCATCTCATCCAGCTCTGAGCGCAGCGCTTCCAGCACCCTGTCCTGGTCTTCCTCAGACATCTGCACATAGTTCGGAAGCGTGATCGACAGATGGTCGCAGGCATAGGCGTTCGGGAAGTCCTCCGGCCGGTAGCCGTAGGTATTCCGGTAATAGCCCAGCATATGCACGGCGTGCGTCCCCTGTCTTGTCGCGATTCCCAGATCCTCCAGTCTCTGAAGCAGACGGTTCCTGAAGTCCCCGCCTTCCGCCACGCTCCCGATGCCCAGTGCCTTAAGGTCCAGCATGCAGACATAGGACTGATAGGTATGGAAATATCCTTCCGGGGCTGCCGGAGGAATCAGTTCCGGCACGCGCGCCTTCAGGAGGCGGTCGTAGCGGAGGGCGTTTTTCCTCTTTATTTCAATGATCTGATCCAGCTTCCTGACCTGGACGCAGCCGACTGCCGCCTGGATATCCGTCATGCGGTAATTATAGCCCGCCTCATTGAATTCCGGAAGCAGGAAGCCCCTGCCCTTGTCGCGGGCGTCGGCGGAGACTGTGCTCCCGTGGGTGCGCAGTTCTCTCATGCGGCAGGCCGCAGCCTCGTCATCGCACAGCACCATGCCGCCCTCTCCGGTGGTAATGGACTTTCTGGGATGAAAACTGACGCAGGACATGTTCCCGAAGCTGCCCTCATGGCGGTCTCCGATCCTGGCTCCCAGGGCGCAGGCCGCATCCTCGATCACCTTCAGATGCCAGCGGGAAGCGATCCCGTTTACGCGGTCAATCTCGCAGCAGAGCCCGAATTCATGCACGGGCACGATTCCCCAGAGCAGGTTTCCGGTCTTTTTATTGAAAAGACTCCCGTCCCGCTCCTCATAACCCTCCCGGATGACCTCTTCCAGGCTCTCGATGCTGATATTGAAAGTCTCCCGGCGGATGTCGCAGAAGACCGGCTCCGCCCCCGTCATCAGAACGGCGTTGGCCGTCGCGACAAAGGTAAAGGCGGGGACAATGGCGTCCATGCCCGCCTTCAGTCCGCCTGCCGCCATCGCCAGGTGCAGGGCCGTCGTACAGGAGGTGGTCGCCACGCCGTATCCCGCCCCTTCATGGGCGGCAATCAGTTTTTCGAAACGTGCAACCCTCGGTCCCTGGGCTACCCAGCCGGACTGAAGGGCTTCTTTGACCGCTTCGCTTTCCTCATCTGTAAAATATGGAATCGTCACCGGAATCTTTTTTGTCATTTCCATCTCCACCCTGTCCTTCTTTCAGGGAAATTCTGCCTGATTCGTTTCTTCAGCCGGCACAGCCTTTGCAGAGAAAGCCTTATACGTCAGCTGCCTCTCAGGATACCATCGCCTTCTGGGCCCGCTCCAGGACCTTCATCACGCGCAGGGCCTCCTCCGGGCCGGACCGGGACTGCCTCCCCTTCTGCACACAGCTCTCGAAATGCTCCAGACTGTTCTGCAGAGAATCCTCGAATTCGATATAGGGGATGTGAATGTCCCCCCTCCGCGTCAGGAAGGCATAGTCCATGTATTCTTTCGCCGGAATGACGTCGATCCCGCAGTCGTAGATGCGGACCTTCTCATTCAGGCTCATATCGTCAAAAATCACCATCTTCCGGGTGCCCGCGACGACGGTCTGGCGCACCTTCAGCGGCGACACCCAGCTGGATTTGAGCTGTGCCAGAAAGCTGCTGTATTTCATGGTCAGGTAGGTCAGCGTCTCCTGCTGCCCGAAAGGCTTTGCGCCGAAGGCGGACAGCTGCCCGGGCATCTGGCCGTCGGAGAACCAGTCCAGCACTGCCACATCATGCACCGCCAGATCCATGAGGGCATTTACGTCCATACGGATCGGCCCCAGGTTCAGCTTCTCCACGTCAAAATAGATCAGATCTCCCAGTTCGCCCGCGTCATAAAGCTTCTTGATATAGCGGTAATAGGGATTATAGAGCATGATATGGTCGCAGTGAAGGATCATCCCGGTCGAAAAAGCCCGCTCTCTCAGTGCCAGCGCTCTCTCAACCGTGGTGGCCAGCGGCTTTTCCATGAAGACGTGCTTGCCGGCCGCCATGGCTCTCATGCCGATCTCATAGGTATTCTCCGTCTGCGTGGCGATGACAAAGGCGTCGATCTCCGGATCCTCCAGATAGTCCTCATAGTGTTCACAGACCCGGACGCTCTCCGGAAGCTCCCGCCTGGCCTTCGCGATCCGGTCCGGCAGGATCTCGCACAGGACTTTAAAGTCAAAACGGGAGGAGGCGGTCAGTTTCCTGGCAATATTCGCTCCCCAGTATCCGTATCCAACCTGTACAACTCTCAGCATCTGTATCCTCCTTAGGGTCTCTCCGTCTGCATTTCTTTTCCGGTTTCCCCGTCGCTGTTCTCTGTCTCCGTTTCAAAGCTGCTGCTCTGTCCACGGGGCCTTGAGCCGTCTTCCGCCTCCAGACTCCAGAAATAAAGCTGTCCGTCCCCGCTGACAAGGGGCTCCCGGCCGAGCTTTTCCGTGAAGGAAGCGATCTTCTGCTCCGTCTGCAGAAGGGCGGCTTCCCCGCTGAGGCCTCCTGCCTGCGCAGCTGTAATGCAGGCTGCCATGTCGAGATACAGGCCGGCATATCCCGCCTTCTGCAGCTTCCGGATCATCTTCCCGGAAGGCAGGGCGGATACGGCGCTCTGCCACTGAGCTTCCCTTCGCCCCTGCATGGAAGCGAAACTCCAGCGCAGAGAAGAAGACTCCAGATAACCGAGAAAGAGCCTGTAGCAGCCTCCACTTGGCCAGTCCACATAGGGATATTCAAAAATCAGAGCCCCGTCGTCCATCTCTTCCTCAATCTGTGCGGCAAAGCTCCTGGCATTGTCGATCTCGGAGGTATCAGAGGCTCCGCAGTCAACTGTCTGGTCGAAGATCCCGATCCCCGCGACAGCCAGGCACAGCAGAGCTGTCAGAAGGCGGCTGCCCCGGAAGCGCTGCCTCAGATCATCCAGCCAGCGGGCGCTGATCAGCAGGCAGAGGAACATAATTGTCGTGGACATACGGTTGTAGCCCCTGACGGGCGAGCTGACCAGAAGCGATACGATGCTGCTGACGCCGCCCACCGTCGCGATCAGAAAGCTCCCCAGCACGAGCGGCGGTACCGAATCGTACAGGGACAGCTGCGCGTCTCCTGCGCGCTCTTTCACGCTCCGGCCCCTCATCAGCAGGAGAATGGCCGCGATGAATCCGAGCGCGGCAGCCAGGCCCAGCGTGGAGGTGGTGCTCTCGTTCAGGCTTGCGGAATTTACGTTATAGTAATTCTTGATCTGCGCCAGCGCTGAGATCCTGTGCCCGTTCCTGGGCAGAAGCAGCTGGATCAGTTTCAGGCTGTAAAGCTCCGACTCAAAAGGCAGCCGCGTAGCCGTCTCGCTCATGGGGTTGGGGCCGTTTTTCAGGGTATAGAGAACCGTCGGAAAAATATTGACGGCCACCCCTGCTCCGGAGGCAATCACAAAAAGGAGCGGATAAAGATTCCGCAGAAGCCTCTTTTCCCTGAGTATGCGCACCAGCGCCGCCAGGGCAAAGAGCGCACAGGAAAAAAAGGCATAATAGACGCCGGTCCAGGAAACCATGAATGCAAGGAAGATACAGACAAGGAGGCGCTTTGTGCGCAGTCTTCCTCCCGCTGCGTCCGATGCCGCGTGGCTGCCGCCGGATCTTATGCCCGCGCCGTGAACGCCGGCATCCCCCGCGCCGCCTTCGCTCTTCTCCCGGAAAGCGCCTTCCACGATCCATACCGCGATCAGGCAGGAGAAAGGCATCATAAAATACGGAAGCACCCACATGTGGGTGTATCGCATCTGAATATAGGGGGAAAATGCAAACAGCAGCGCCGCCGCCCAGGAGACCCCCTCCGAGATCCTGAGCTTTCTGAACACGAAGAAGGCTGTCAGCGCGCTCAGCAGATAGCAGAGGAAATAGAAAAGGTTCGTGATCCTGTAGATGTCGGACACGAAAAAGCTGATCAGCTTCACCAGCAGGAAGGGCAGAAGGCATCCGTAGGGATAATCATACATATCCGCTCCGCTCACGCCGCCCATCTGCGGGTTTACCAGGCTGATCCCGTGATCCCGGATCGTCTTGACCACATAGAAGACCCCCAGGCCGTCATCCCCGTAATAACCCAGCGGATAATTCAGCGGCGCTCCCCGGTAGATGAGCGCCAGCCCCGCCGCCACAGAAGCCGTGAGCAGCAGGATCCATATCAGACTCCGCGGCCTGAACACTTTTCCCATCCGGCTATACCTCATATGTCCAGTCATGGCCGAAGCAGGCGACTCCGACATCCTTGTATTTTGAGACAACCTCGAACTTCACTGCCTGCTTGTAATAGTCCACGGGATTCCCGTTTCCCCATTCAATCGTCACATCCAGCCAGTAAGCGCCCTGGATGAGATCCAGGGAATCGATCCGGAACAGGAATTCCCCGTCCTTCACCAGGTCGAAGCGCTCCTTCTGGGCGATCCGGGTATTGGTTCCGTAGACCCAGAGTCCGTCATTACGGAAAATGCCGATCCCGAAGACCGCATCCTCCACCTTTTTGCTCACCTTATACTGGGCCCGGATTGTAAGGGGGGATCCGGTCTCAAAGACCTTGCCTTCCTTTCCGTCCTTTCCCAGGAGACGGATCTTCTCAAACATTGCCTTCTGGTTCCCGTAGCGCTTGCGCTCCGCGGGATCCTTCTTCTTCTCATCCTCATTTTCCGCCCTGGCCTTCCGCTCGTTGTTCATGAATTCCAGGTAGGCCATGTCCACGTCCTTCGGGTTGCCGTCCATGACGATCTTTCCGTCATTGATCCAGATCGACCGGTCGCAGAGGCGCTCGATCTGCTCCATGGAATGGGAGACCAGGACGATGGTCGTCCCCGCAGCCTTGATCTCCTGCATCTTGTTGAAGCATTTGGTCTGGAAATTCGCGTCCCCGACCGCCAGAATCTCGTCGATCAGGAGGATATCCGCATCCACATTGATGGCAACTGAAAATGCCAGTCTCATATACATGCCGGAGGAGTAAGTGCGGACCGGATTGTCGATGTAATCCTGCAGCTCCGAGAACTCTATGATGTCCTCCAGCCTGCGGTCGATCTCCTTCCGGTTCAGGCCGAAGATGGAGGCATTGATGTAGATGTTCTCCCTTCCGCTCATATCCGGGTGAAAACCGGCGCCAAGCTCGATCAGGCTCGAGACCCTGCCCTTCATCGTGATGTTCCCCTCGTCCGGGTACATAATCCTGGTCAGGAGCTTCAGGGTCGTACTCTTGCCGCAGCCGTTGTGGCCGATCAGGCCGACCGCCTCCCCCTTCCTGACATTGAAGCTGATGTCATTCAGCACCACCCGCTCCTCAAAACGGCGGCGGAAGCTGAAGAGGGCCAGCTCCTTCATCGTATAGCCCCTGTCCATGTACACGCGGAATTTCTTCTTAACGTGGGAGACTTCGATTGTATTTTCCAATTCGGTTCTGTTCTGATCCATACAGCTATTCTATCCTCTGCCTGTCAGCAGTCTTCCTAATCCTTCATCTGTCAGCGGCGGCAATCTGATCCTCTGCGCCGGCGACAATCTGATCCTCTGCGCCGGCAGCAATCCGGTCCTCTGCCGCTTATT
>DGHP01000110.1 GCA_002392705.1 Lachnospiraceae bacterium UBA3845
GTCCTGCGCGGGATCAGCCAGCACATCGTCAAAGGGGAGAAGGTTGTCATCATCGGCCCGTCGGGTTCGGGCAAATCGACTTTTCTGCGCTGCCTGAACCTGCTCGAGGAGCCTACGGGCGGCGAGATCATATTTGAGGGCAAAACCATCACGGATCCCAAAGTCAATATCGACCAGATCCGCCAGAAAATGGGTATGGTGTTCCAGCAGTTCAACCTGTTTCCGATGAAGACCGTCCGCCAGAATATAACCCTGGCGCCGGTTCTGCTGAAGAAGATGAGCCAGGAGCAGGCGGACGCCCGTGCGGACGAACTGCTGAAGCGGATCGGCCTCCCGGACAAGGCCGACAGCTATCCGGGCATGCTCTCCGGCGGACAGCAGCAGCGAATCGCCATCGCGAGAGCACTGGCCATGAATCCGGACGTCATGCTCTTCGATGAGCCGACCTCCGCGCTGGACCCCGAGATGGTCGGCGAGGTTCTGGCTATCATGAGGGAGCTGGCGGAGGAAGGCATGACCATGGTCGTCGTCACGCATGAAATGGGATTTGCCAGAGAAGTCGCCTCAAGAGTTCTTTTTATCGATCAGGGAATCGTGGCGGAGGAGAATGCGCCATACGAGTTTTTCAGCAGTCCGCAGAATCCGCGCCTGCAGGATTTCCTGTCGAAGGTGTTGTAAAAATGGGGTAGACAAACTCCTTTCAAGATGTTACAATTTTATTAACTTATAGTAATAAAATGTAATATTTTGAAAGGAGTTTTTATGACTCATTCATTTCGGAAATATCTGATCGGCGCCTTTTCATTTTTTATCGGCTGTTCTCTGGCGGGACCGGGGATGGCACAGCTGCATGCGCAGCCGGCTTCCTCCTCCCAGGAGATTTCTCTGGAGGACGAGGACGATAACGGTTATTCCGCTTCCTCTTCGGCAGAAACTGAGGCGTCTTCCGCGGAAGGGACAAGAGCTTCATCTGCGGCGGAGACAGAGGTATCCTCGCAGAAAGAGAACACGGTAGTCACGGACCCTGCCAGCCACAGAAGCGGGATGGTCTATACCGGGAACAAAAACATCGACTATCTGGCAGAGGTTATGGTCCAGGCGGCCGGCGTGAAAGAGAATATGGACGATGACACGAAGGTGAAGCTGATCTATCACTACATCACAGTGAATTTCCACCATATTCATTCCGGCGAACCCTATAAGATCTATTATGATCTGAACGCGCTGAAAAAGGAGATCAAAAGCTTCCGGGCGCAGACGGAAAAACGGGCCCGGGCCGGAGAGATCAGCTATACGGACAAATATTCCGGAATGCTGAAGTATATGCTGAAAAGAGGCGGAGAGTGCAATGCGCAGGCTGGCGTATTCGCGGTGCTCCTGAACCATGTGGGTGTCGAGTGCGGTGTCTGCCATGGCCGTTACCTGAACCGGAACGGCACGGCCCCGAATCATTACTGGAACTACGCGGTAGTTGACGGCAGAACGTATTACTATGACGTGGACGTGGAGCTCCAGAATTACGGAAAAGGCCAGGGAGATTATTACTGGTATAAGAAGACGCGCGCCGAAGCGGAAGAGACCCACGCCTTTTGAGAAAGGGGCTTAGGGAGCATAAAGGAAACACTGGTATGATCAGTGTTTCCTTAGATAAGAATTATATAAAATGACGGCCCGGGCTGTACTGCGTGATGAATGCGCAGACAGTCCGGGTTTTTTACGCGGCTGCGTCCGGTATGCCGAGCCCTGTCGGCCAATCGCGGAAAAGGCGGAGCCGCGGGCATACGAAAGATCTGCATGCCGGGCACAGTCCGCTGATCCCTGAATAATAAGAATCGCCTGCACCGGCATACGGAGACGGACGGTTTCTGCTCTATATGATGACAAGCTGCCTGGTATACTCATTCTGCGCTTTTCCGCCGGATTTGCGCGCTTCGAGGACGGCGCGGACGGAGGCGGCGTAGAGGTCGGCGTCCAGCATCTTTCGGCCGGCGGGGCAAAGAAGGGCCCCGGCATCCGCCAGCTTTGTGATCATCGGAAGATCGCTGTTCTTTTTAATGGCATTGAGCAGGGGAGCGGATGTTTTTCTGAATCCGAGAACTCTCAGATAGCAGGCGCTGCCCGCCCGGCGGAATTCTTCGGCGTCATCGGTGCGGATCCCGAGCAGAATGTGGATCAGAGCACGTCTGACACGGGACTGGGTGATCTGCCTGCCTTTCAGCAGGGAGGCATATTCTTCAAATCCCATATAATCGCCGAGTGTATTCCTGATCCGGTTTGCAAGAGCCTGGTCCACATCCCAGAAGGCATCAAAGGAAGCATCCGCCTGGCCTGATTCCTGCCGGAAGGCCAGCTCATTCAGCTTCATCTGCAGCACCAGGTCAAGGTCGTCCGGGAAGAGGAGCCTCCTCTCAGCCAGGGAATGCTTCAGGAGCGTAAGGGAATTCTCCGGCATGCAGGCGCTTAGAAGCGCGAGGGAATTCTCCGGTATGCAGTCGCTTGGAAGCACGGCGTCAGAGGTATTTAATCCCTGATCCGCCAGCCCTTCCGATATGGTTCTCCCTTCCCTGACGGCTCTTTCTGAGAGACCGAGCAGCAGGTTCCGTATGGAGGAGGCGGAAGAACAGGTGCCCGCCAGGTTTTCTTCGTTGTGGGCGCTGCCTTTTCTTCTGACCGGGAGAATCTTCATGGTGCTTCCCGTTCGCAGAAGTGCTTTCTGGTATTCGACAGCGAGGAGATTATTGGGGGAACTCAGCAGGCTGCTGATCCTCCCGATCTGCTCCTGTTTCTGAAGAGACTGCCCGGGAGCTTTAAGAAATTCGTCTTCCGGGCCAGATGCTGAAAGCAGCTGCGCTTCCAGTGCCTGCGCCCGGGCTGAGGGGAAGGTCAGGCCTTCCTTCAGTTTTTTCCGGAGAACTTCCCGGTAGAGCGCAGGCTCATTATCCTGCGCGAAAAAGCCGGCGGCCGCGCTGATAAGTTCCGGAAATTCTGTTTCACATCCGAAGGAGAGGTAATCGCAGATACCCAGATGGGAGAGGAGACTGACGCCGCCCTGCGCGAAATATTCGGCGCTTCCGGCAGCGCTCCAGACCGGAAGCTGAAGGACCAGGTCGGCACCCGCTTCCAGAGCGCAGCGGGCGCGGGTCCATTTATCCAGCAGAGCCGCTTCGCCCCGCTGGACAAAATCGGGACTCATGACAATGACGATATAGTCCGCACCGGAGCGTTTTCTGGTTTCGGCTATATGATAGGCATGTCCGTTGTGGAAAGGATTGTATTCAGCAATGATTCCTGCGGTTTTCATCTGTCAGCTCCATAAAGAATTCCGATTATGCAGGCAGCGGATATAAGTCTGTGACCTGCTGCTATCCGCACGGCAGGCTGCTTGTTTTCTGACGGCGATTTTTAAGATCAGGGCAAATCGTGCGCGGAAAAGACCGGCTGCTGCGGAACGGCTTTATTCTGCCACAGACCGGCGGGCTGCGCAAGCCTGCCGGTCTGCTCTGTACGCAATCCCGCTAAGGCAGCAAAGCTGCCCGGTGGAATATGCATGCGGCCTGATGTGCGGAGGGCCGTGGAGCGTAACTTTTTACCTGCAGATACGAGGACCCGGAATCCTGTTTCAAACTTGCCGTGAAGCGCAGTCTCTTAAGGAAAATTTACAAATTACCCATTGCATGTTCATACAAGTTATACTATAATACAGACATAAGAACTGAAGAATAATGATTGTTTTTTAGTGGATTTGCCCTACGATCATTATACCCCGTTATGGATATTTTGATTTTGCTTAAAA
>DGHP01000044.1 GCA_002392705.1 Lachnospiraceae bacterium UBA3845
TATTGACAAAGCCCGATATCACCGTACTGATCGCAGCGCCCCGGACTCCCAGGGCAGGAAGTCCCAGTTTTCCGAAAATCAAAATATAATTGCAGACGCAGTTGGTCACAACGCCCGCGATGCCGCCGATCAGAGGAATCTTGACGCGCTCGACCGAGCGCAGCAGAGACGCCATGGCGGTGACAATGACCTGCAGCGGATAGGAAAAGCCTACGATGCGCAGATACTGGATGCCGATTCTCTGGATCTCCGGACTGTCCGTATACAGACGCATGACCAGATCCGGCCGGAGGATTGCCATAAGTGCGCAGCCCAGTCCGCTGATCATCATGAAGCAGAGGGTAAGTCCGTAAGCACTGCGGATCCCGTCATGATTTCCCGCGCCCCAGTACTGGGCGAAAAACAGCATTCCGCCGCCCACAAAACCCCAGTATCCTGAGAACATCAGGCTGGAGAACTGGGCGCAGAGGCCGACCGCCCCTACGCTCTTCTCGCCGAGGGAAGCGATCATCATCGTATCGACCATGCTTCCGGTTGTCGTCAGCAGATTCTGCAATGCGACAGGGAGCGCAATCACAGCAATCATGGCGATCAGCTGCCGCAGGGAAGTATTTTCCGTTTTTTTCTCAGTCATTTCATTTACCTTTTCGTATCGTCATACCCTTCCACGTCTAAAAACATCGCACAAACATCTGAAACGCCCCATTGTTTTTCTTTTCCGCGCTGCTCCGCGCATGTTCGGGTACGACCCTGCACATTTAAAAAATCCGGAAGCTCTGTTTATTCCACCGTACTCGGATATATTCCAGGCGCACAAATAAGCCAGCGGCACACCGGACCTGAAATTCCGATATGCGCACTGGCTGAAATTATATCTTACAGTTATTGTACTGACAAGGCGATGCAGTAAATATTTCCTCATCTGATACATGCCTGGAAAGAGACGACCGTTCAATAGTCTCCGCTTCCGGCCTAAAAGTACTTTCGTTACAGATCCGCCTTCTCTCCTGCCGCGGCCATCTGAACCATCAGATTCCCGATCGCTGTCGCTTCTTTTAAGCCGGAAACAACTTTTTTGTTCGTTGTCTCCTGCGTCAGCCGGTTCAGATATTCCGCGCTGGATCCGCCGCCGACAATCATGATTCTGTCATAGTTCTTTCCGGTCAGTTTTTCGAGCTCCTGCACTGTTTGTGCATAACTGCCGGCCAGGCTGTGGTAAACGACACTGGCAAGTTCGCCCAGACTTTCCGGAACCTGCTGCCCGCTCTCCCTGCAGCAGCTGCGGATCTCCTCCGTCATGTTTTCCGGTGCAAGGAAGCGGGGATGATTGACATCTACTCTGGACGGAAAATCGCCGCATTCCTCCGCCAGTCTGCAGATCTTTCCATAATCCGGTTTATTGCCGTCTTCTTTCCGGATGCACTGGATCATATACATTCCTGCCAGATTCTTGTGGAAACAGATTTTGTCCATATACCCGGCTTCGTTTGTAAAGTTTGCAAGCCTGCTCTCTTCCGTACAGATGGGTTCGTCCAGCAGGGTCCCCATCAGGGACCAGGTGCCGGAGCTGAGATAGATGCTGTTCTCCTGCTGCGGTATGGCCGCGATAGCCGACGCCGTATCATGGGATGCCGCCGCGATCACTTTCGGACTGCAGCCGGTTTCCCTGAGAATCTCATCCTTCAGTTCTCCGACATAAGTACCCGGAGAGACGATGGGCAGGAAAATGCGCTCCGGAAAACCGAGCAGGCGGATCAGTTCCGTGTCCCACTCTTTTTTCCCTTTCATGAGCAGCTGTGTGGTGGAGGCTTCCGAATACTCGCATTTCATCACGCCTGTCAGAAGATAGTTCAGGTAATCCGGGACCATGAGCATATTCTGAGCACGCGACAGGATATCCGGCTGAAAAGTCTTATCTGCCATCAGCTGGTAGATCGTGTTGAACGGTGCCTTCATGATTCCGGTTCTTTCGTAGAGTTCTTCCGGAGAAAGAAACTCTTCCAGTTTCCGGTCCATCCCCTCTGTTCTGCTGTCACGGTATCCGTAAGTCTTTCCCAGTACCTTCCCATCGCCGTCCGTCAGCACATAGTCTACGCCCCAGGTGTCGATTCCAATGCTGAAAGGCTTCAATCCCATTTCCGAACACTTTTTAAGCCCGGTCAGAATCTCGGAAAAGATATGCTGATAATCCCAGCACAGAGATCCATCGACTCTGATCATGCCATTTTCAAATCGATGAATCTCGTCCAGAGCCAGATGCCCGTCTTTCATGCAGCCGCCGATCAGCCTGCCGCCGGAAGCGCCCAGGTCAACAGCCAGATAGTAGTTTCCCATGTTTTTCTTCCTTTAACCATTATATCCGGATACAGAGCTCCCATCGCTCTTTCCCTGTCCGTAAGTTTTGTAGTGTTCCAGTGCGGTATCCATCTCTTTTTTGGTGAGCACATTCATTTTGCCCGCGCACATGCAGCGCCACTGCACCTCAGCGCACCACTCCATGGTCAGGGCAAGACCGTAGGCACTCTTTAGAGAACTGCCGCTGGCGCACATACCGTGGTTTGCCAGAATCACGCCCCTCGCGCCGCCCTTCAGTGCTTCGCCGGCTGCCCGGGCAAGCTCCGGCGTCCCGAAGGTATGATAAGGCACCAGAGGAAGGATGTCGGTCCCTGCTTCCGCAATGGCGTAATGTACGGAGCGCAGCGGTTCTCCCATACAGGCAAGGGTCGTGCAGTACATGGAATGCGCGTGCACGACCGCCTGCGCTCCTATGTCAGCCAGGTAAAAGGCGCTGTGGAGCGCTGACTCGCTGGAAGGTTTTCTGTCGCCTTCCAGGATATTTCCATGCAGATCCATGATCACAATATCTTCCGGCAGAGTGTCCGCGTATGGAATTCCGGACGGGCTGATGGCCATATATCCGCTTTCAGGATCATAAACACTTATATTTCCCGCTGTCCCGACAGTAAGCCCATCCTCGATCAGCCGGTTTCCGTACGATACAATCTGTTCCCTGGCCGTTTTCATCAACATAACCGTTTCTCTCCTATTTCACAACGCCCTTCTGCAGAATGATATTCGCGTAGATCGCGGTCTCCCCGGTCTGAAGGATACAGTAGCATTTCTTTGCCTGCTCGTAGAATTCAAAGCGCTCATAAGAGCCAAATGCAGCTGCGCCGCGGTTATCATATTTCGCCACGATCTCCTTATACTCGTCAATGATCGGCACTTTCAGTCCGGCGTCCTGCGGAGTGACTTCCATCACCATCGCCGGAGTGTCAACGTATTCATCCAGCGGGATCAGCTGAAGGATGGCGTCCAGAAGCGCGGGGACGCCGTGCCCGTCCGCGCGGAGCAGGATGGCGCCCTCCGCCTCGGCTACGGAAGATCCGGGGAAGTTGCCGTCCCCGATGCAGATCCGGTCGCCGTGGCCCATCTCATCCAGGACAGATAAAAGTTCCGGGGAAATAATCGGAGGAATATTCTTTAACATAGTTTTGTCTCCTGTCATTTATAAGCTTTATACAAGGGTCCGAAATTGCTGCAGGCGCGGTAGTCGGCGCCTTCTTTGTCCATGCCGAACGCGCCCCAGGCGGCGGGACGGTAGATCTTCTCGTCCGGGACATTGTGCATGCACACCGGGATCCGTAGCATGGATGCCATGGTGATCAGGTCGGCGCCGACATGCCCGTACACGGAGGATCCGTGGTTTGCGCCCCAGGCCCGCATCATGTCATAAGCGCTCCGGAAGGGACTGCCTTCCTTATGATCGCAGCGCGGAGCGAACCAGGTGCAGGGCCAGGTATAATCCGTACGTTTCCACAGTGTATCCGTCACTTCATCCGGGAGTGCGACCGTCCAGCCTTCCGCGATCTGCAGCACCGGCCCGAATCCCTTCACCAGGTTCAGGCGCATCATGGTAACCGGCATCTCCGCCTTTGTGACAAAACGGGAAGAATATCCGCCGCCGCGGAAATATCCATTGTCGGCCGGCGCCCACTCGGTGGCTTTCGCCATTTTGTCAATATCTTCATCGGTCACTTCCCACCATTTCCTGCAGCATGCATTGCCCTCTTCGTCTGTGCAGACGCCGGAGAAATCCAGGGCGGAAGCGCCGGAGTTGATCAGATGGATAAAACCGTCCGCGTCTCTGGCGTGTCCTTCAATCTCATAACCGGTCACTCGTTTAACAGACTCCCCGCTCCAGTAGGTGCGGACGTCCGAGAACATCGGGGCTCTTCCGGTCAGCTGCTTCTGGAACAGCATGCAGAGGCCGTTCAGCACATCATTTTCGGTGGCAAGGACGTAGGGTTCCCGCGCTCCGTCATAGTCAAAGGAAGTGGCGAGGAAGGCTTCCGGATAGTCGCAGTTGGGATAGAAATCCGTCCACTGGCGCTGTCCCTGGAAGCCGCCGGCGATCGCATTATGTCCCAGCGCTTCTTCGGGGAATTTCTCAGCCAGCTTCTCATTGCCGCGCATCAGGTCTTTGATGATCACGTACATTTTGACCGTGAACTCCCACTGCTCGTCCTTCACTTCGCGGGATTTCTGGATCCATTCGGGATTCTTGTCGAAGCATTCCTTACACTTTTCTTTCGTCCAGGCGAGGGCTCTCTGATACTCTTCCTCATCGTAGATTCCCTCACTCATGCGGCGGATGATTTCCACCTCATCGACGGATTCGACGCGCATGCCGAGGTACGCCTCAATGAAATCCTGGTCGATGATGGAACCGCCGATTCCCATGGTTACCGATCCGATCTGCAGATAGGAAGTCCCCCTCAGCGAAGCAACCGCCACTGCAGCGCGGCCGAATCGAAGCAGCATCTCAGTCACATCGTCGGGGATCTCTTCCGCGTCCGCTTCCTGCACTTCATGCCCGTACATGCCGAAAGCCGGAAGGCCCTTCTGCGCATGGGTTGCCAGCACAGAAGCAAGGTAGACCGCGCCCGGGCGCTCGGTGGCGTTCAGGCCCCAGACGCCTTTGATTGTGGCGGGATCCATATCCATGGTCTCGGAGCCGTAGCACCAGCAGGGCGTAACCGTCAGGGTGATATCCACGCCTTCTTTCTTGAATTTTTCAGCGCAGGCCGCGCTTTCACGGACGCGTCCGATCGTTGAATCAGCGATCACGACCTTCACAGGAGTACCGTCCGAATAGCGCAGATTTTCTTCATACAGTTTTTTGGCCTTCCATGCCATTCCCATGGTCTGTTCTTCCAGGGAGCCGCGCACATCCAGCGGGCCTTTGCGTCCGTCAATGACAGGGCGGATGCCGATCACGGGGCGTCCTCCGATCAGTTTTCTTGTATCAGCCATTCTTTTCCCTCCAGCTCTGTTTTTGGAAAGCACAGGATGCCCCGCACGGGTTAAAACCGCGCAGAGCACCCCCTGTCCGATCATCTGCCTGAGGAAACGCCGATCCGAAAACTTTTAAAAACAAAGAATCAGCGTTTCCCTGTACTTTTTCTGATTGATCCGATCAACAAGCAGCAGTCTGATTAGTCATACAGGTTCGGGGCAATGCTCTCGTCGGTCATATTCTCTGCATTGTACCAGTAACCATCGGTCGGTACATCGATCAGCTCCTGGCCGTTTGCCGCGGCAGTCAGAGCATAGATGCAGTAGTAACCCATCATCAGCGGGGACTGGGTCACAGCGCCGAGGAAGGTTCCGTCTTCAACAGCGGCCTTGATGGAGGTACCGGCGTCGAAACCTACGCCGACAACGGTATCACCGAGAACTTCACGGTTATCGTTGGCAACAAGGAGACCTTCGGCTGCGGTCTGGTTGGATCCGAATACAGCGATGGTGTCTTCCTTATCAAGGATGGTGCCTGCTTCTGTGGAGCAGAGGTCAACAGTGGTCTGCGCCGGAACGCGGACTTCAAGGATGATGTCGGCGTCGCCTTCCACTGCGCCGACCGCTTCATTTACATAGAACTCATTTCCTTCCATGGCTACCGTATATCCGTCAGCGGCTGCCAGCTCGATCAGCTTGTTGATAAAGCCGAGACCGCGCTGCTGGATGTTCAGAGCGTAGTTATCCTGGTTGATCTCACCGATACGGACCGGGCCGTCGCCGATCTGATCCTTGACAGCTTCATACAGATTAACAGCTGCGACTTCACCGGCAGCGGTATTGTCCGTCACGACTGTGCAGACAATAGAACCATCGGGCGCATCGGCAATACCGGTATCGAACGCGACGATCGGAACGCCTGCGTCAACAGCTGCCTGCAGGGACTCTAAAACAGAAGAAGTATCGCATGCCGCAAGGCCTACGCCGGCAGGAGCGCCGTTGATCGCGCTGTTGAGCATGTTCACCTGGTCAGCGATATCGGATTCGGAAGCGGGTCCCTGAGCGGAATAGGTAACGCCCAGCTCTTCTGCCGCCTGATCCATTCCTTTCAGAGCTGCCTGCCAGTAGGTGGACTGGAAGGATTTTACAACGATCTGGAAGTCATAAGCTTCATTTGCCGCCAGTCCCTCGAACTGCGCGGTCCCTTCCGTGGTATCGGAAAGGTTCTCGGCTGCGAAAGCCGGAATAACAGTACTTGCAGCCAGAACTGCACCCATCAGAATTGCCAACGCTTTTTTCTTCATCTTTATTTCCTCCTTTGCAGAAAAAAATGTTGCAGAACCGCCCTCATCTGCGGTTCAAATTTAATCCCCCCATAAGAGAGGTGATTTTCATCTCTTGATGATCACAGTGCCAAATGTCTTCCTACACGCTGTATAAATGTCTGGCAGTCCAATCACTTGATTACTTTTCTCTTGATGATATCGATACATACAGCGCCGATCAGCACAAGACCCGTAATGATCTGCTGCATGTTCGCGTTAAAGCCGATATAGGGAAGTCCCTGTTTCAGGAAAATGATGACATACGCGCCGATCACCGTACCGTAGATGGTCCCGTATCCGCCGGAAGCGGATACGCCCCCCACGATGGCGCCTCCGATCGCGTCCAGTTCCATGCCGGCGCCCGTACCCGGCTGGACGGTCTTGATGACCGCCGCGTAGGCGATGGATGCCAGGCCGGCGAACAGTCCGCTCACCACATAGACCATCACGTGATAGAAGCGTACATTAATACCGGACAGCATGGCAGCTTCCTTATTAGAGCCGATGGCGATCGTATACCTTCCGAACCTGGTATGCGCCAGGATAAACTGCATGAGCAGCATCAGCAGGATAATCCAGACCAGCCCCAGCGGAATCTTGGTCTTGTTCGCGGTCGTGATCTTGAAGATCGAATGGAACCAGCCATTATCCTGCTTGGCGGTCGGCCACGGGACCGCGAAGGATCCTGTCACAACAGAGCCCAGGCCTCTGGTGATCATGCAGTTGCACAGGGTCGCCAGAAAAGGCGGAAGTCCGAGAATGGAGATCAGCACGCCGTTGCACAGACCAATCGCAGCTCCGAAAAGGATAGATACGAGGATTGCGAGGCCTGTCGGAACATTGTAGTTCCGGATAAGAAAACCGCCGGCCAGCGCATAGCAGATCATTCCGGTGCCGATGGAAAGATCCACGCCGCCTGTAATCAGCGGAAACGCCACGCCGATTGCCATCAGAACGTAATAATAGGAAATGTCCATCATGCTCAGGAAAGTGGTGTATTTCCCGAAATCGGAACTGATCGTCCGGAAGATCAGGTAAAGAGCGACAAGGACGATCGCGACGATGACTTCCTGGGAAAATATGGTTTTTTTCTTGGTCATTTTCTCTCCTCCCTCATCTGATATCACGCGTCGCCTTGTCCATAATTGCTTCCTGTGTGGCTTCCTCAATGGGGATCTCGCCTGTCTTTTTCCCTTCACACATGACGATGATCCTGTCGCTCATCCGGAGGATCTCCGTCATTTCCGAGGAGATCATGATAATGGATTTCCCCTCTGCGGCAAGCCGGTTCATCAGTTTGTAGATCTCATTTTTCGCTCCTACGTCGATACCCCTGGTCGGTTCGTCAAAGATCAGGATGTCGCAGTTGCGCACCAGCCATTTTGCGATAACCACCTTCTGCTGATTTCCGCCGGAGAGGTTGACGACCAGCTGATCCGGGCCGGGCGTCTTGGTATCCAGCTCTTTGATATACTGCAGGGTGACCGCTCTCTCCGTGCTCTTATTGATAAACAGGCCCGCCATATACTCTTTCAGGGTGGCCAGCGTGGAATTTTCCGTGATCGTCTTCTGAACGGCGATCCCGTAACGCTTGCGGTCCTCAGACAGATATCCGATACCGTGTTTTACCGCATCTTCCGGAGAATTGATCGTCACCTTTTCTCCATTAATATATATGTCGCCGCTCTGCTTCGGATCCGCTCCGAACAAAGCTCTGGCTGTTTCCGTCCTTCCGGCGCCCATCAGTCCCGAAAAGCCCAGGATCTCTCCTTTCCGGAGTTCAAAGCTCACATCCTGCACCATCTTTCCCGCGTTGAGATGGTCCACCTTCAGTACCACCGGCGCATCCGCCGGAACCATGCTGTGTGTCTTGGGTTCTTCATAGATCACGCGGCCCACCATCATGTTGATGATATCTTCCTTGGTGCATTCGTCGGTGATCAGTGTCCCCACATAAGTTCCGTCCCGCATGACAGTCACGCGGTCCGTGATGACTTTGATCTCGTCCATGCGGTGAGAGATGTAAATGATTCCAAGGTTCTGGCTGCGAAGATCCCGGATGATCGCGAACAGGTCGTCGATTTCCTTCTCGGTCAGCGCCGCGGAAGGCTCGTCAAAGATGATCACCTTCGCCTTGTGGGAAATGGCCTTCGCGATCTCGCACATCTGCTGTTTGCCTACTGTCAGATCACTCATCTTAGCTCTCGGATCGATATTGATGTGCAGCTCGTCAAACAGTTTTTTCGACTCTTCAATCATCCTGCGGTCATCGATCATGAAGCCTTTCCTGAACTCGCGGCCGATAAAGATATTCTGCGCCACGGTCAGGTCTCCCACCATGTTCAGTTCCTGGTGAACGATGACGATACCCGCTTCCTGGGCATCATGTGTATTGTGGTACTCTACTTCTTTTCCTTCAAAAGTGATGGTGCCCGAATCCTTGCTGTAGATCCCGGTCAGCACCTTCATAAGCGTCGATTTTCCCGCGCCGTTCTCACCCATCAGCGCATGGACCTCGCCCCGCCGGAGTTCAAAATCCACATGATCCAGCGCATGGACACCGGGGAAGGATTTGTCGATGCCGCTCATTGTTAAAATCACTTCGCCCATCTTCTCCTTCTCCTTTCTGTCAGTTCCTGCGCCGTCTCGCGGAAACGTCCGCATAGACGAATACAATGACAATCAGTCCGGTAATGATCATCTGCACTTCCTTCGTCATGCGCATGGCCATGATCCCCTCCTGCAGAAGAGAGATGACAAACACGCCGATTACGGTACCGCCGATGGACGCAAGTCCGCCTCCCATGGAGGTTCCTCCCATAACGCAGGACGCAATTGCCTCGTTGTTGTAGGTATCGCCAAGTCCCGGCTGAACGGTTGTATAAGCGCTGACAAAGAAGATCGCCGCAATTCCCGCCATGGTTCCGCAGATCACATAGGCCAGCATCTGCCATTTACGTACATTGACGCCCGAAAGGCGGACTGCTTCCTTATTGCTGCCCAGGCAGAGAATATATCGCCCGGCTCTGGTGTTATTCATGACGATGAACAGAATAACAATGGCAATGCCGAATATGATCAGTCCAACCGGAATTCCATCTACCTTGACGAGGTTCCGGAACCAGCCGTTTCCCGAAGGATCATTGCTCTGGGGCCAGCTGACGGACTGTGTCTTGGTAAACACAGATCCAAGCCCTTTGGCGATATTCATGGTCGCCATGGATACAATAAAGGGCGGGACGCCGACAAAGGCGACGAGGTAACCGTTAAAGCACCCGAAAAGCATGCCGATCACGATGCTCATCAGAAGCGCCACGACAACGGGCACGCCGAAGGTATTGAGGGAGTAGCCGGACATCAGAGCGCAGCAGAACATCACCGGCCCGATGGAAAAGTCTATTCCCCCTGTTGCAATCACAAATGTAACGCCCAGCGCGAGGAAGCCGAGGAAATAAACATAGTTCAGGATGCTCATAATCCGGGCCATGCTCGCGAAACCGGGAATGATAACAGAAAAAGCCCCATACATTAAAAGCAGAATCAAAAATAGGATAATCCGGTTAAATCCCAGTTTTTTAACGATCGGATTGTTCTTGATCTTTTCCAACTGACATCCCTCCTGTTAGCTGCTGCTGTGTTCCCGGGCCGCGTCCGGAAATGTCCGGCCTCAGAATTGAATTCCGGCGTCTGCCGCCAGAATCGAATCTGTTAAAATTTCAGTTCTCTCTCAGTCCGGATATACCACCGCCACTTTTCCGCATTTGCCGCTGGCCATCAGGGCGTACGCTTCATCTGCTTTTTCGATCGGGAACTCATCAGTGATCAGGTCGCCGGGATGGATACCCCAGCGGACCAGCTTGTCCACCAGATCCATCATCTTCCAGGTGGATGTCACCCAGGAACCGTAGATCGTCTTCTGGGAATGCATCATATCCGGGCTCGGATTGAGGGTCATGGTATTTCCTTCACCTACAAGGGCAATCTTCGCCCACTCTTTGGAAGCTCTTACGCAGGTCTGGCGTCCCGAATCGCTTGCGGAACAGTCGATGGCGCGCTCAACGCCCTTTCCTCCCGTCACGTCGAGAATATCCTGTACGGTGTGATCACTCGGTTTGAACACATAATCGACCAGGCCAAGCTTCTTTGCCAGATCGATCCGGTAGTCATTCATCTCAACGCCGATCAGCTTGTCGGCGCCCATCGCTTTCGCCAGCATCAGAGTCGCAAGGCCGACCGGGCCGAGACCGGTCACGAGTACGGCGTCATTGCCGCTCACGCCGATTTTCTCCAGAGCTTCATATACCGTACCGAAGCCGCAGGCAACCTGGGCGCCGTCCTTGTAGGTCA
>DGHP01000137.1 GCA_002392705.1 Lachnospiraceae bacterium UBA3845
GCAGCTTTTCCATCCGGCTGGCGCAGAACGAGGAGTATCATACCACGCTCAGCTTTCATCCTTCCGAGAATATACTGAAGATCGACAGGAAATATTCGGGATCCAGGCGGGCGATTATCCACCAGAGACGCGCGCAGATCAACGCGGATCATGGTGTTCTGAAACTGCGCATTGTTCTTGACCGCTATAGTATGGAGATATTTGTCAATGGGGGAGAACATGTACTGACTGCCACGATCTTTACAGATCTTTCCGCGGACGGGATCGTCTTTTCGGCGGCGGGAGAGATCAGAATGCGCGGCATGTTCTACCAGCTTGCACTTTAAGGAAAAGACATTCGTCCCTCGTCCGGATATCGCTGCGATCAGTGTTCCGCGGACAGCCCCCCTGCTTCCGTAAGCACGACGAACCAGAACCCGGTTTAAAACAGGCTGTGAATAGCAACGAGAGAAGAGAAATCATTAAATATACCTTAATTTCATCCATTTTTCCTACGGATGGAATATAATGAAAATGAAGAGCATACGCGGCGGGCGGGCAGTTGCAGTGATGACCGGCCGGCGCAGCTTTTCATACGTGTTCTCTGTTGTTATTCTCCTATCTGGTTTTCCTTCAACAGTAGATGGAATGTGGGGTGTCTGGCATGACGGATATCGATGGACTTATTTATCAGAAGTATCCTGACTGCTGCTACAGAAGTCTGGAGTATTGTGATCTTTCCATTATGAAGCCTTTATTTACACTGCAGCATGCGGGCTATAAGGAGATCGCGTATATCTCCGATAATCACGCAGAATATACTGTGCTGATCAAGAAAGACTGAAGCAGTTTGACGGGTGGGTAACTGGAAAACATGCACAAAGAAGCTGTCCTCGAAAGAGGGCAGCTTCTTTCCGTGTGTGCGGTAAAAATGGATTGAGATGCTTCTGCGTCTTATTTAAGCAGGGGCATGGCGATGGTCGCAAGCCCGAGAAAGAAGAAAAATCCCATACAGTCGGTCACGGTGGTGACGAAGACGCTGGAGGCGATGGCGGGATCCACCTGAAGCTTTTCCAGCAGGATCGGGACCAGGAATCCGGCAAGGGCCGCGCAGAGCATGTTCAGGATCATGGCGACAGCGGCGATCAGTCCGAACCAGGGATTGAAATTGTAAAAGAGCGCAATCACCGCGACAAGGGCACCGATCACAATCCCGTTGATCAGGCCTGCGCCGAGCTCCTTGAGCAGGATCTTGATGGCATTTTCCTTATCGATCTCATCCAGGGAGAGCGCGCGGACAACCATGGTCAGGGACTGGGTTCCGGCATTGCCGCCCATCCCCGAGATGATGGTCATAACAGCGGAGAGCGCCACAATCTTTTCGATGGTTCCGTCAAAACGCGCGATGACCGAGGAGGCCAGCAGGGCCGTGATCAGATTGACAACCAGCCAGGGAAGGCGGGACTTGACGGATTCCATGACAGTGCCGTCGATCTTTTCTTCTTTGTTGATACCGCCCATGTGGTGGATATCTTCCGTGAACTCTTCATTCAGGACTTCGATGACGTCGTCGACCGTGACGATTCCGATCATCTTGCCATTGTCATCCACGACAGGGAGGGCGGGATATCCGTATTTACGGAAGGTATCGGCGACGTCTTCCTGGTCGTCGGAAGCGTTGACGGAGATGACCTTTGTATTCATGATCTCCTCGATCGGCGTATCGAAGGGCTGCATGACCAGGTCTCGCAGGGAGACAACGCCCCGGAGGGTATAATCTTCTTTGTCGACTACGTACATGTAGTAACTGGTCTCGGCGTCGACTTCCGTTTTCAGGTAGTTCAGGGCCCGCATGACAGTATTGGATGCGTAGATGGCGATGAACTGGGTCGTCATGATGCCGCCGGCGGTATCTTCCTCGTACTTCAGCAGCTTCGTGACGTCTGTCTTGGTACGGCCGCGCAGCAGGGAGGTGATGACGGCATCCTTGTTGTCCTCCTCCAGTTCCTGGATCAGGTCAGCGATCTCGTCGACGCTCATCCGGTTCAGGACCGAACGGGTGCGGTCCGGATCCATGACTTTCAGGATCTCATATTTGTCATCGTCCTCCGCTTCATCGATGACATCGGCCAGGAAATCGTCCGGAAGAGCGAGAAGATAGCTGTAGTTCCCGTCACACTCTTCCTGAACCGCTTCCAGCACGTCCGCCGGGTGGGTTTCATCAACCAGCCTCTGGATATTGTCCGGGACGCCGCTTGTCAGCAGTCTTATAATGGATTCATAGTCAGTCATGGGAGTCACCCTCCGTTAGTGTTTTTCAGTTACTCTGTCAGCAGCAGGACCGAATCAGAAGCTGATTTCAGACAGACCGCACGCAGACAGTAACTTTTTCATCCGAATATTATAACACACAGGAAAAGGAAGGACACCCCCATGGAAAAAACTTTGTGTCTGTATTATACTTTAGAAAGTTCATATTCACGGCCTGTTTGAAATCGGGTTCTGATTCGCTGCGCCTGCGCGTAAGAAGCAGGTTCTGATTTCAGATAAGGCCTGCGAAGCAGGAACTATAAAAAGTTCCTGTTGATCATCCGGTTATCTGACCGGAACGCAAGGAGTCTGCTGTATGGATTGCATCAGAGCCCAGCAGCTCATCAAGGGCTATCTGGAGGGACAGCTGTCAGACCGGGATCTGGAGGCATTTCTGGATCATGTGGCGGGCTGCCGCAAATGTTATGATGAGCTGGAGATCTATTTTTCCGTCTATCACCTGATTGATGACAGGAAAGATGACGGAAATTATAATTTTATAGAAAAGCTGAACCGCAGGCTTGAAAAATCCAGGGAATATCTGAAAAAGCGCATGCGTTACAAGATTTTCCGCGTTGTCCTGGTCATCCTGGCGGAGCTGGTGCTGCTGATGTCTGTCATAGGCGCCTATACTTACCGTTATATGACGGATGAGACTGAGGTCCGCAGCGAGACAGGACCGAGGGAGAATCCGGAAGGTGAGGCATATGTCGACGGTTCGGCCGGCGAGAAGGGCTCCGGAGACTCATCCGCTACGGAAGGCGGCAGCGGGGACGCGGAGACGATCGCTGCAGGGCCGGAGGAGACAGGTTCCGGGAGCCGGTCTTCCGATACAGAGGGGGAGACCGCAGTGACGGAGGCGGAAGAAGCACAGGAGAACGCGGGAAGCGGAAATGGGGCGGAAGCTGAGAGCACGTCGGCGGGGATGACGGCTGCAGAGACAGAGAGCGCAGCGACAGAGCAGGAAACAGAGCCCGGCACCGGGGCGGAGACCGAAGCGGAACCTGAGATGACGGAGTCTGAGCTGCCTGATGCAGGGTCAGAGGAAAAGGCACTGGAGAAGACCCGCGAGGCACTCTATTATGTGATCGGGCAGCCGGTTCCGAAGGAGAAGGGAGGGCTTTCCTCCCGGGGAGAAGAGAAATGAGCGAAAAGATCATATTAATCGACGGACACAGTATCCTGAACCGTGCCTTTTACGGCATCCCTCTTCTTTCAAACGGGCAGGGACTGCACACGAACGCGGTGTACGGATTTCTGAATATCCTCTTTAAGGTGCTGGAGGAGGAGCAGGCCCAGTATCTGGCCGTTGCCTTCGACCTGCACGCGCCGACCTTCCGGCATAAGATGTATGATGCCTACAAGGGAACACGGCATGCCATGCCCGAGGAGCTGCGCGAACAGGTTCCGCTGATGAAAGAGATGCTGCGCGCGATGCAGGTTCCGCTGATGATGCTGGAAGGCTACGAGGCGGATGATCTGCTCGGTACGGTATCCAGGGAGATGGAGGAGAAAGGCCTCCAGGTGCGGATCATCTCCGGCGACAGGGATCTCCTGCAGCTGGCCTCGGATCTGACGATGATCCGGATTCCGAAGACGAAGAAGTCCGGTACCGAGGTGGAGGATTATCTGGCTTCAGATGTAAAGGAGCGCTATCTGGTGACTCCTGAGGAGTTTATCGATGTCAAAGCCCTGATGGGCGACGCCTCGGATAATATTCCGGGCATTCCCGGAGTCGGGGAGAAAACTGCAGTTAAGATCATAGAGCAGTATCATTCGATTGAAAATGCCTACGCCCACATCGATGAGATCAGGCCGAACAAGGCGCAGAATTCCCTGCGTGAGCACTGGGATGACGCGGTACTGTCCAAAACCCTGGCGACGATCGACCGGTACGCGAAAAAGGAGGATGGAAGTCCTTTCACCGTAAGCCTCAAGGACGCGCAGCTGGGAGAGGACTGCGGGAAGCTTTTCACGCCGCAGGCACTGGAGATGGCGAAGCGTCTTGAGCTTCGCGCGATGATTTCGAAGTTTTCAGAGCGGATCGCCGGCACGAAAGAAAAGCCTGAGGAAGAGAAAAAAGAAGTCTTCCGTCTGGTGGATCTGAACCCCGAAACAGCAGGTGATTCCGCGGGAAAAGATGCGGCGCCGGGATCTGCCGGAAGTGTGATTGAGGCATTTGAGGATCTGCTCAACAAGACAAAAGAAAATGCCGAGATCGGCCTGCAGCTTCTTGCGGAGAACGGCAGGCTTCTGGGCGCCGCCGTTGCCTTTGCGGATGAGACCTGCCTCCTGAAGGGCATCTCTGAAAAGCAGCTTCAGCTTCTGGCTGACGCGGCAGAGCGGATCGATACGGCAGGGCTGAAGGAACAGCTCTTTTTCCTGGATGACGGAAAAGAGTTTCCCGAGGAGGAGCAGGAGAAGTATTTTGACGCCGAGATCGGGGCCTATCTTCTGAATCCTCTCGCGGGTGAGTACAGCTATGATAATATCGCGAAGGATTTTGGCTCCGGGATGGTGCCCTCCAGGACGGAGCTTCTTGGGAAAAAGAGTCTTTCACAGGTGTGGAGCCTTGCGTTCGGGGAGGCGCTGCCGGAGGACGGAAAGGCACGCAGGGGAAAAGACAGCGCCGGTCCCTCGGATGAGGCGGGAGCCCGCGGGGCGATCCTGAATTATGCCTGTCTTCAGGCGGAAACCGCATTAAAGAGCCGGGAAAAAATGAGGGAGCGCCTGGAAGAGGAAGGGATGCTGGATCTTTTTGATACGGTGGAGATGCCGCTGGTATTTGTCCTTTACCATATGGAGAAGGAAGGAATCCTGGTCCGCGGCGAGGAGCTGCATGCCTACGGGGAAAAACTGACGGGGCGGATCAGTACTCTGGAGCAGGAGATCTACAGCCTGGCCGGGCAGACCTTCAATATCAATTCCCCGAAGCAGCTGGGAACGGTGCTTTTCGAGGACCTGAAGCTGCCGGGCGGAAAGAAGACGAAGACCGGCTATTCCACCGCCGCGGATGTGCTGGAGAAGCTGGCGGAGTCGGTTCCTGTCGTGGAGAAAATTCTGGAATACAGGCAGCTGACCAAACTGAAGTCAACCTACGCGGACGGGCTGTCGGCCTTTATCTCCGAAGACGGGCGCATTCACGGCAAGTTCAACCAGACGGTTACCGCCACCGGGCGCATTTCCTCAGCGGATCCGAACCTGCAGAATATACCGGTCCGCACCGAGCTCGGAAGGGAGCTGCGCAGGATTTTTGTCCCGAAGGAGGGATCTGTCTTCATCGACGCGGACTATTCGCAGATTGAGCTGAGGGTGCTGGCCCATGTGTCGGGAGATGAAAACCTGATCGAAGCGTATCATTCCGCGGAGGATATCCACGCGATTACCGCGTCCCAGGTTTTCCGCGTGCCGCTTGAAGAGGTGACACCGCAGCTGAGGCGCAACGCGAAAGCGGTGAATTTCGGAATCGTATACGGAATCAGTTCCTTCGGTTTAAGCCAGGGGCTTTCCATCACGAGGCAGGAAGCGGCGGAATACATCGAACAGTATTTTAAGACCTATCCGGGGATCAAGGCCTATCTGGACGGCTGCGTGCAGTCGGCGAAGGCTCTGGGCTATTCGACGACCATGCTCGGCCGCAGGCGCCCGATTCCCGAACTGAAGGAATCCAATTTCATGCGCAGGTCCTTCGGGGAGCGCGTTGCCATGAACGCCCCGATCCAGGGAACCGCCGCGGATATCATTAAGATTGCCATGATCGGAACCGACCGGATTCTACGGAAGGAGGGACTTCGCTCCAGGCTGATTCTTCAGGTCCACGACGAACTTCTCGTGGAGACGGCGAAGGGGGAAGAGGAGCGCGTGAAGCAGATCCTGAGCGAACAGATGACCGGGGCTGCGAAGATGCGGGTCAGTCTGGAGATTGATATGCATGAGGGCGGAAGCTGGTATGAGGCGCACTGAGGAAACACGGATTCGACCAGTTTTCCTTAGAACCTTCGGCGGATCGCAGTGCTGCGCAGCGGAAGATTTGCTCTGCAAGCCGCGCAGCACGCAGCTTTGAGCGTATTTCGTGCTCAAAGATTATACAGGGAAAACTGCATGGGCGTACAGGGAAAGCTGCATGGCGGGAGGATTGTTTGCTGAGATGGAAGGACAGACACTGATACTGGGCGTCACAGGCGGCGCGGGGGCCGGAAAGAGCAGGGTCCTTAAGTACATGGAGGAAATGTACGGCGCTTATCTGATCCTCTGCGACGATGTCGGCGCCGGTCTGCAGAGGAAGGGGGAGGCCTGCTATGGCCCGATCGCGGATCTTTTCGGCCCGGAGTATCTGCTTGAGGACGGAGAACTGAACCGGAAAAAGATCGCGATGGCTGTCTTCGATGATCCCGGGCTTCTGAAAAAGCTGACTGATATCGTCCATCCCGCGGTCAGGCAGAGGGTGAAGGAGGAGATTGAAGCCCATGCCGGGCGGAAGCTGATCGTGATAGAGGCAGCGCTTCTGCTGGATGATCATTATGATGAAATCTGTGATGAGATCTGGTATATCTATGCTCCGGAGGAGGTCCGCAGGCAGAGAATGAAGGCGGACAGGGGGTATTCGGATGAACGGATCGATGAGCTTTTCCGGACCCAGAGAAAAGAAGAGAGCTTTCGGGCATTGACGGATCTGACGATTGACAATTCTTCCGATATCATTCAGAATACCTGTCGGCAGATCGACAGGGCTCTTGAGGAGCGCGGCTTTTTCCCGGAGAGCGGCCAGGGCGGAGTCCGGGAGGATCAGGATCCGGCGCGCGGCTTATGATGTCCGTATCTGCGTTATACAGCCCATAAAAGGCTGCAGCCTGAAAAGACAGGTACCGGTCAATGCAACAGACGCGGAGCCATCATTATTTTCGGGGAGACAGACAGTCAGAAGGAAGGTTTGGCAGGAATGGAATTTGGCAGCATAGCGAGCGGGAGCAGCGGGAACTGTATCTTTGCTTCTTCCGATTACAGTTCGGTCCTGATCGACACGGGCATCAGCTGCAAGAGAATCGTGGAAGGGCTGAAGCTCTACAATCACAAGATGGAGGACCTGAGCGGCATCCTGATCACCCATGAACACAGCGATCACATAGCCGGGCTCGGGGTTATCTGCCGCAAGTACCATATTCCTGTCTATGCGACAGCCGCGACGATCCGCCAGATCCGGCGCTATTCCCCTCTGGGAAAGGTGGATGACACTCTTTTCCGGGTTATTGAGCCGGACAGGCCTTTTCAGATCAATGACCTGAAAGTCGAGGCCTTCCGGATCTCCCATGACGCGGCGGATCCGGTCGCCTACAGGGTGGAAAGCGGGGACAAAGCCGTGGCGGTGGCCACGGATATGGGCTGTTACACTCAGTACCTGGTGGATCACCTTCAGGATCTGGACGCGGTCCTGGTGGAATCGAACCATGATGAGAACATGCTGGAGGTCGGCCCTTATCCCTACCCGCTGAAGCGCAGGATCATGGGGGAGAAAGGACATCTCTCCAACTCGGCCGCGGGGATGCTGCTGTGCGATATATTAAATGATCACATGAAGACAGCATACCTGGGCCATCTGAGCAAGCAGAACAATTACGCCGCCCTGGCCTACGCGACCGTGACGACTGAGATCACGATGAATGAGGACTGCCCCTACAAAGAGGGGGATATTCCCATTCTGGTCGCCAGCCGGGACATGCCGATGGATCTGCTAAAGCTGTGAGCGAAGGCCCGGACAGAGCCTTAACAGCAGACCGGAAGGAAAGCATACATGTGAAGAGGGCGGACAGAGATGCCCTTAAACGGAGGAGACATATGACAAAGCTGATTATCACCGTGATCGGAAAGGATACCGTCGGAATTATCGCCAGGGTCTGCACTTATCTTGCGGATCACAATATCAATATCCTGGATATTTCCCAGACAATTGTCGGAGGATATTTCAATATGATGATGGTGGCGGATCCGGCCGGATCTACCGTCACGGCGGGACAGGCTGCGGATGAGCTTGATGCACTGGGCAGGGAGATGGGTCTGTCGATCCGGGTTATGAAGGAGGATATCTTCAACGCGATGCACCGGATCTGACAGAAAGACCAGCGCGGGCAGATGCGTGAGCGGTGAGAGCTGCGGTGCCTATGCTGACAGACAGATTCAGGCCCCCGCCGGGAACGCGCGGAAACAGGAATGAGAAGACAGAGACAGGCAGCATGCAGCCGTTTTCTAAGCGGAAGAGGATGAAGCAGCATGATTAGTATTATGGAAGCAAATGAGACGGTCAAAATGATCACCCAGGAAAACCTGGATGTCAGAACGATTACGATGGGCATCAGCCTGATCGACTGCATCGATTCGGATCTGGACCGTCTGAATGAGAAGATTTACAGGAAGATCACGGAGAAGGCGAAGAATCTGGTCAGCGTCGGCAGGGAGATCGAGAAGGAGTACGGGATCCCGATTGTCAACAAGAGGATTTCCGTCACGCCGATCGGTCTGATCGGGGCGGCAGCCTGCCGGACGGAAGATGATTATGTTTCAATCGCGCAGACCCTGGACCGGGCGGCTGAGAAGGTCGGCGTGAATTTCCTGGGCGGTTATTCCGCAGTGGTTTCCAAGGGCATGACGCCGGCGGAGGAGCGGCTGATCCGCTCGATCCCGAAAGCCCTGTCCACGACGCAGTATATCTGCGCCAGCGTGAATGTGGGCTCTACACGGACAGGGATCGACATGGACGCGATCCGCCTCCTGGGCGGGATCATCCTGGAGACGGCGGAGCTGACGAAGGAGAAGGATTCTCTCGGATGCGCGAAACTTGTGGTCTTCTGCAATGCGCCGGATGATAATCCTTTTATGGCGGGGGCTTTTCACGGCGTGACAGAGGGCGATACGGTGATCAATGTCGGCGTCAGCGGGCCAGGCGTGGTGAAGACCGCCCTCGAGCAGATCCGCGGCGAGAATTTTGAAGTGCTCTGCGAGACGATTAAGAAGACAGCGTTCAAAGTGACCCGTGTGGGACAGCTGGTTGCGCAGGAGGCATCGCGAAGATTGGGAGTTCCCTTCGGAATCATCGACCTGTCCCTGGCACCGACACCGGCGATCGGAGATTCTGTGGCGGATATCCTCTGCGAGATCGGCCTGGAGAAGGCCGGCGCTCCCGGAACAACCGCGGCGCTTGCCCTTCTCAACGACCAGGTCAAAAAGGGCGGCGTGATGGCCTCGAGCTATGTCGGGGGTCTGTCGGGCGCTTTCATTCCGGTCTCCGAGGACCAGGGGATGATCGACGCGGTGGAGGCGGGAGCCCTGCATCTGGAAAAGCTGGAGGCGATGACCTGCGTATGCTCGGTCGGCCTTGACATGATCGCCATTCCGGGAGATACAAAGGCTTCCACGATCTCCGGCATCATCGCGGACGAGATGGCGATCGGAATGGTGAATTCCAAGACGACAGCGGTCCGCCTGATCCCTGTGATCGGAAAAGGAGTCGGGGACAGCGTGGAGTTCGGAGGCCTGCTGGGACATGCGCCGGTCATGCCGGTCAATGCATTTTCCTGCGACGCCTTCATCAGCAGGACCGGGCGGATTCCCGCTCCGATTCATTCTTTCAAGAACTGAGAAAAGACAAGGACGGATCCCGGAAGGGATCCGTTTTTCAGGACCTTTTTCAGAAGAGCGAGCGGATTCAGATATATGTGCCTGCAGGAGCCGGCTGCGCAGAGGGGTCAGCTGCAGGCGCGGTATCATACATTTTTTATGAATATTTCAGCGAAAATGCATATCCGGCAAAAATTTATTGCATAATTACGCTATTCTGCCAAAACTTATTTCTTGTAATCTCGGCAGATGCTGTTATAATGTGAATAGTTTGTTGCGGTGAAGCGTGACAATGGCTTTGCTTCAGGCAGGATCTGCCGACATTTTCCGTGCCGGGAGCAGTTCCTCCCTGATCAGGCGAAGCGGGCAGCAGGTGGATATGGCATAAGGGGCCGGAAGGCCGCTGTGCCGCAGTGTTAAAGAAAGACGGCGTTATGCCGGTGAAGGGAGCCGGATCCGGTTCCCCGGAGGAGGTTTTCAGGATGATGAACAGAAAATTGGTTGCATTGTTAACTGCAGGACTTATGACGATCGTCGCAGGCTGCGCGGCTTTCGCGGAAGATGTTGATTTTTCGGCAGTCAAAACCGTGATCGACGGACAGCTTACGGTGGGCACGGAAGCCGGCTTTGCTCCCTATGAGTATATGGTTGGCGACGACGTGGTCGGTATCGATATGGATATCGCCGCGAAGATCGCGGAAAAGCTCGGTGTGGACCTCGTAGTTAAGAATGAAGCATTTGACGGAGCCCTTCTTGAGGTACAGCAGGGGAAGGTCGACCTGGTGGCGGCCGGCGTCTCTGTCAGTGAAGAGCGCCTTAAGGTGATGGATTTCTCAGACAAGTATGTCGATTCCAAGGACGTTGTGGTTGTGAACGCTGAAAAACCGGGCGTTGAGGAAGCGACCGTAGACGGACTTAAGGGCAAGGTTGTCGGAGTGCAGCAGGGCAATATCGCCGATCTGTGGGTGACCGACAGCACGGAAGCAAAGAGTGTGCAGCGCTATACGCAGTTCGTGCAGGCGGCGCAGGACCTTGCCAACGGCAAGATCGATGCGATCGTCATGGATGAAGCCCCGGCCATGGAGCTGGTGGCAGCCAATGACTCCCTCATGATCATGGAAGGGGATCCGCTCTTTGAGGATTCCTACGCGATCGCGATCCAGAAGGGCAATGATCAGATGACTGCCGCCGTAAACGCGGTGATCGCCGAACTGAAAGAGAGCGGGGAGCTGGATGAGATCATCGCCGCCCATACCGGAGCGGCTGAGTCTGAGACCGAAGCTGAGAACTGATCCCCGGGATATCCGGTTAAGCTTCCACACACAGATCATCTTTCATTGCAGGACTGATTTACGACTTCTGCCGTGAACGGGACACGCTTCGGACGGTCCTGCCTGCAGGAATTACAGAGCGGGGCTTTCACCGTCGACAAAGAGGAGAAGGCTCCGCGTTTCATTTTTAGGAGAGACTTGACATATGGCGAATTGGCTGAAAAAGATCGGCGATGCCTTTTACAACGCCTGGGTTCCCGAAAAGAGGTATCTTGCATATCTGAGCGGTCTGCGCATGACCCTGCTGATCGCTTTGTTCGCGGTCATAATCGGTATTGCGATCGGAATCGTCCTGGCGGTGATCAAAGTATCGGCCAGACATTCAAAGAGCGGACTTCTGAAAGCCCTCGCGGTTTTCGCGAATCTCTATACAACTGTGATCCGCGGCACGCCCATGATCGTGCAGATCATGATTATTTATAATCTGATTTTCACCTCGCCCAGTTCAAACCCGGTTGTGATCGGCGCCGTCTGCTGCGGTATCAATTCCGGCGCCTACGTGGCGGAGATCATCCGTGCCGGCATCGAATCCATCCCCGTGGGACAGATGGAAGCAGGCCGTTCCCTGGGACTGTCTTATTCCATGACCATGCGGACGATTATCCTGCCGCAGGCGGTCAAGAATATTCTTCCCGCCCTGGGCAATGAGTTCATCTCCCTGGTAAAGGAGACTTCCGTCATCTCCGTCATCGCGGTCAACGACCTGATGAAGATGGCAGGCTATGTCGGATCCAGAACCTGGGACGTCATACCGCCCTATGTGATCGCCGCGGCGATCTATCTGCTTATGACCCTGGGCCTGACCAGGCTGATGGGCACATTTGAGAGGAGGATGGCTAAGAGTGATCGTCACTAAGGATTTAAGAAAACACTTTGCGGATCATGAGGTCCTGCGCGGGATCAGCCAGCACA
>DGHP01000006.1:0-3523 GCA_002392705.1 Lachnospiraceae bacterium UBA3845
GTATGGAAGATGCCTCTGGCGGCGAATCACGGCTTCCAGTATTTTATCCAGGCTTTCGCCGACCGGGATTTCCGCAATGCCCTGCGCAACACGGTTGTCCTGAATCTTCTGGATCTTGTCATCGGTTTCCCGATCCCGATCATTTTCGCGATCGTCCTGAATGAACTTCCTTTCCAGAAATTTAAAAAATTTACCCAGACAGTGGCCTACATGCCGCATTTCCTGTCCTGGGTCATTATCTATGGACTGGCCCTGCAGCTTTTTGCACCCAGTACCGGTCTGATCAATGTGATCCTGAACAATATGGGCAGGGAGAGCGTTCCTTTCCTGAATGATTCCGCTCACTGGGTCGCGACTTATATTTTCCTGGGCGTGTGGCAGAGCTTCGGCTGGAACTCTATCGTATATCTGGCGGCCATCGCCGGCATCAACAAGGATCTCTATGAGGCCGCCGCTGTGGACGGGGCCGGGCGTTTCCAGAGAATCTGGCATATTACCCTTCCCGGCATCAAGCCTACGATCGTCATTCTGCTGATCATGGCGATCGGCAACATCGTCGGAAGCAATTTCGACCGTCCCTATGCGTTGCAGAACAACCTGGTTATGGACTGGGCAAACGTGATTGCCACCTATGTCTACAGGCGAGGCATCAAGGGACTGCAGTTCTCGCTGACGACGGCGGTCGGCTTCTTCCAGTCTGTGGTCGGCGTATTTTTCCTGCTCGGCGCCAACTGGCTTTCCCGCAAGCTTGGCGAGCGCGGACTCTGGTAAGGGGGTGAGCTGATGGGTACAGAAAAAAAATGGAGTATCGGCAATATTATTCTGGTGATCGTCTGCCTCCTGATCTGCGCAATCTGCCTGGTTCCCATGCTCAGCCTTCTGGCAAGGTCTTTAAGTTCTTCGGACGCGCTGGTCAAGCATGAGGTCTATCTGCTCCCCAAGGGGCTGAATTTCCAGGCTTACGCGCTGGTTCTGAAGGATGCGAAATATATCCGCGCATTCTTCTGGACCGTATTCCTGACCGTCGCGGAGACCCTGCTCTGCCTGTTCATGACGACGATCTGCGCGTATCCGCTCATCTTCAAGGAGCTGAAAGGGCGCAATGTATTCAATGTCATTATCACCATCACGATGTTCTTCAACGCGGGAACCATTCCCAATTATCTGCTGATGAAGAGCCTCGGACTTCTGGACAATCCGCTGGTTCTGCTTCTTCCGGGCGCCCTTTCGGTCTATAACATGATCATCATGCGGAGCTTCTTCTACGGGATCCCGGATTCCCTCAGGGAGGCGGCCCAGATTGACGGAGCCAGCTATATCAAGATCCTGTGGACCATCTATGTGCCGCTGTCCAAGCCGGTTATGGCTACACTGGCCCTTTTCTACGCGGTGGGCCGCTGGAACGGCTACTACGATGCCCTGATGTACATTACCGACAATAAGTTTTACCCCCTGCAGCTGCTTCTGTACAACATCCTGAACAATATCAACAGTGTTGAAGTGGCGACGCAGGAAGGCTTCTCATCTCCGGGCCTGACAGAGTCGCTGAAGATGGCGATCGTCATGTTCTCGACGATCCCGATCCTGTGCATTTACCCGTGGCTGCAGAAATACTTCATCCACGGCGTCATGGTCGGAGCGGTTAAGGAGTGAAGAATCATGAGTCATAACCCCTGCGGGGGAATTATGCGATAAAGAGCAGCAGCAAAAGGAACGAGATTCTATCAAGGAGGACGAAAGGTATGAAAAAACAGCTTTTAGCGGCACTTTTTTCAGCAGCGCTTGCGGCGTCGGCATTTTCAGTATGCGCTCAGGCGGAGGAACTGACCGACGGAAAATTCGCGGAGACGAAGCACATTACCGTCGAAGTCTATGACCGCGGAATTGACGGCGGATCTGATGTGACCAACAACATGTATACTGAGTATATCAAGAAGGGCATGCTTGAAGATCACAATGTGGAGGTTGAGTTTGTCGCTGTTCCCAGATGGACCGAGGTTGAACAGATCAACAACCTGCTGGCGGCGGGAAGTGCCCCGGATCTCTGCGTAACCTATGACCTGCCTACCATCAAGACTTATTCCGCGATGGGCGGCGTCATCGACATGAGTGAAATGGTGGAGACTTACAGGGATGAGCTGCCGAATCTCTGGAACTGGCTGACCGAGACCAATATCTACTGGGACAAGGATCCGGGAACCGGAGAGCTTTACGATATCGAGACCAAGCTCGCCAACCAGAACCGTACGAACTGCTTTGTCCGCAGAGACTGGCTGGATAAGCTGGGCATCGAAGCTCCGACCACAAGGGAAGAGTTCTACAACATGCTCTGCGCTTTCCGTGATAATGCGGAGACTCTGCTCGGCGATGACGCCGACAAGATGATTCCTTTCTCCGTCAGCTATGACGTAGGCTGGAGAGCATCCACTCTGATCGAGTCCTTCCTGGATCCGGAGATGTCCGACAAGGAATTCTATGTAAACGGCTTTGACGACAGAAAAACGACCCAGAATGGCGTGAGAGATGCCATCGAACTTCTGAATACCTGGTACAACGAAGGCCTTATGTGGAAAGATTTCGCTCTTTACACCGCCGGCGATACCACAGAGGATGACATGATGAAAGCCGGCTATGTCGGCGCATTCATCCACAACTGGGATTATCCTTACAGAAACGGCGCGGATTCCATCCAGGCCAACCTTCAGAGACTGGTCGGTGAAGACGCCGCTTATGTGGCAATCGATCCGTTTGAGGACAAGAACGGAACCCATACAAAATGGATCGCGGGACCGGTTGACAGAAAAGTATTCTTCCCGATCACCAACGAAGAGCCTCTGGCCTGCCTGCTTTACCTTGACTGGCTGAGCGTTCCGGAGCATCTGGAATATCTCCAGATCGGTGATGAGGGCGTGACCCATGAGAAGCTTGAGAACGGAGCAGTGAAGATCCTCGCCGCGACAGGCGACGCGATCCAGAATTCCGGCTTCAATATCGACTATACGCTGACCTGCAACGGCCTGCATCTGGTCGATGACGAGCAGACCGCTCTGTCCATCGCTTACAGCTACGCGGAAGTGGATCCGGAGCTGGTTGAGATCGCGAATGCGGTGGCAAAGGTTGATACCCGCGAGGCCAAGAATGCGAACTGCGGAACCATCGAAGCGGAAAACGGCATGACCGAGACCCTGAACAGCAAGAGAGACATCCTTCTGGATACCTCTGTCAGCGCGGCACCGGATGCTTTCGCGGCTACCTTCGACAATGCGATGGCGGATTATCTCGGATCCGGCGGACAGGCGATCATGGACGAGCGTGCCCAGAAATGGGAGGCAACCTACGGCGATGCGGATATGCTTCCGTAAGAATTCCGGAAACGGGGCTTCTGAACGATAACAGATCAGAGCTCTGATACAGCTCTGTGCCTGCTGTTCTTTTATGCAGAGGGGTCTGCGCCTGTGCGCAGACTCCTTTTGTACGTTTCATGTGTCTGTGTTTCCGTGTTTGCGTTTCTGTGTTCGGGTTT
>DGHP01000006.1:3608-8964 GCA_002392705.1 Lachnospiraceae bacterium UBA3845
GTTTTCTGTGTCCGCGTTTCCTGTGTCTGGCACAGTTTTTTTCCGGGCCGTTTCTTTTGTTGAAGCAGGCGGTTTTTTGATATAAAATGATCTGCGTGAAAGCGCCGGTTTACGGCATTTCACAGAAGAAAGAGAGCAGAAGGGAGACAGCACCCTTGGATAGTTATAAACAAAAAGAGCATCTGAATTATCCGGAGAAGACGCTGACGCAGATGGTCGAGGCCATGGCGGAGCAGTATCCGGAAGAGCCCGCGTATGAGTTTTACGGAAAAAAGACTTCCTACAGAAGCTTTGCAGACCGGATTCACCGTGCGGCGAAGGCATTTCTCGCAGCCGGAATCAGGCGGGATGACGCGGTTACCATCTGCATGCCGAATGTACCGCAGGCCATTGACTGTTTCTACGCCCTGAACCGGATCGGCGCGGTGGCCAATATGGTGCATCCCCTGTCCGCTGAAAAGGAGATCACATTCTATCTCAATATCTCTGAAAGCCGTATGATCCTGACCATGGACATGTTTACGGAGAAGGTGGAGCGGGCGGTCGCGGAAGCGGATCATCCGGTCACAGTCCTGGTTGCCAGGATGCAGGAGGAACTTCCGCTGCACCTTGCGGGGCTTTATACGCTGAAAGCAGGCCTGCAGTACCTGAAATTTCCGAATACAGACCATGCCATTCTCTGGAATAAATTTTTAAGAAGCGGTGAAGGCCAGGTTCTTCCGGAACCGGTTTTCGACCGGGAGCATACTTCCGTGATTCTCTATTCGGGCGGGACCAGCGGGACACCGAAGGGAATCTGCCTGTCCGACTACAATATCAACGCCTGCGCTCTCCAGGCCCGTGAGGCGATGGGGGAGGTGTTCCGGCCGGGATTGAAGATGCTCAGCTGCATGCCCCTGTTCCATGGCTTCGGACTGGGTATCAACATTCATACCGTCCTGATCCATGGTGTCTGCTGCCTGCTGATGCCTTCTTTTAACAATAAAAGTTACGCGCAGGCCATGATCCGGAAGAAGCCGAATTTTCTCGCGGGCGTGCCGACCATCTATGAAGCCCTTCTGCATATCCCGGAGCTGGAGGGTCAGGACCTGAGTTTTCTGCTCGGAATGTTCTGCGGGGGAGATTCCCTGTCCGTGGAACTGAAAAAGAAGATGGACCGCTTCCTGAAAGCGCACGGAGCGGGGATCCAGATCCGGGAAGGCTATGGTCTGACGGAATGCGTCACGGCGAGCTGCCTGACGCCGAAAGGAACCTACCGGGAGGGCAGTATCGGCCTTCCTTTCCCGGATACCGAATACCGGATCGTAAAGCCGGGTACCGACCAGCTGATGCCGCCCGGGGAAGAGGGGGAGATTATTCTGACCGGCCCGTCCGTGATGCTGGGCTACCTGAAAAATCCTGAGGAGACCGCAGAGACGCTCCGCGTTCTTTCTGACGGGAAACGCTGGCTTTATACGGGCGATCTGGGACATATGGATGAAGATGGATATGTGTATTTCCGCCAGCGCCTGAAGCGGATGATCATTACCAACGGCTACAATGTATATCCGGGCCAGCTTGAGAATATCATCGACAGCCTGGAGGAGGTCTCCATCTCCTGCGTGATCGGGGTTCCGGATCAGCGGAGAATGCAGCGGGTGAAAGCTTTTGTAGTCCTGAAGGACGGCTGCGAACCGTCGGATGCCCTGAAGGAAAAGATCATGGATACGCTCCGGCTTCATATTGCGAAATATGCGCTGCCCAGGGAGATCGAGTTCCGCAGTGTACTGCCGAAGACTCTGGTGGGCAAAGTGGCCTTCCGGAAACTGGAGGAAGAGGAAGCGCAGAAAACCCGGCAGAAGCAGTGATGCCGCGGGATATCTTTTAAGAGTCGACAGAATCAAATAATGCCGCGGGATATCTTTTAAGAGTTCGACAGAATCAAATAAATGCCGCGGGGGATATGTTTAAGGGTATTGAAGCGCTTAGAAGCGCCGCGGGGATATAAGAAAATATGGGAGAGCAGAGTTATGAGCATACATGCATTTAAGCGGAAAAGTGTCAAAGACCGTCCGGATGGAAAATATGTCAGGGATATCACGGGAATTCAGGCGCTCATGATGAATATCTATCCGAACCGGACGGATTCGGAGGTGTATCTGTCTGATCAGTTCGACGCTACGGAGCTGCTGAAATATCTGGAAAAGAAAAACGCGGAACATCCGGATTATAAGACGACCCTTTTCCACTGCGCCTTGACTGCTCTTGCCAGAATGGTGAAGGAACGCCCGTATCTGAATCGTTTTATTCAGGGCAGGCGCATGTACCAGCGATATGAGATCAGCCTGAGTTTCGTGGCAAAGCGCTTTTTTAAGGATGGCGCGGAGGAAGCTCTGATGGTTCTGACGCCCTCCGATGAGGATACCCTGGATTCCATCAGCCGTCAGATCGTGGGCGACGTGACGCAGATGAGAAAGAACCCGGCAAAGAAGACCGGGAGCGACGCGGTCATTGACAACCTGGCAAAGCTTCCGAGACCTTTGCTGATGCTGGTCAGCAAGCTGATCCGGATCCTGGATTTCTGGGGACATCTGCCTCATTTTGTCTGGGAGACCGACGTTAATTACTCCACGATCCTGGCCAGCAATCTGGGCTCGATCAAATGCCCGAGCGTGTATCACCATCTGAACAATTACGGGACCAATTCCATCATGGTTACCATCGGAACCCTCCACAAGGAGCAGGTGCTGATGCCGGACGGCAGCGTGCAGGTCCGGGACATGATCGATATCGGGGCAACTCTGGACGAGCGGATCGCCGACGGCTTTTATTTTGCAAGAAGCCTGAAGCTGATCAAGTATATCTTTGAAAATCCGGAGATTCTGGAGCAGCCCATCGGGACGCCTTCCGGCTTTGAATATAAATAAAGCTTTTTCGGAGAATCGATTTTGCCGGGAGGGGAGAAGGGCTTCAGATCTTTCACGGTGTTTGAAAAAGTTTTTTTGGAAATGGCAGGAAATATGAGAAGAAAGATTTATGTTGTATCAATTATGCTGGCCGCTGCCCTGTCCGGTTTTACACCTTCCTGCTTCAGCCTGAATGCGGCTGAAACGGAAATCGGACAGGAAAATGCTGTTGTCTCTGAAAAGAATTCAGAGAAGGCCAGGGTCAGTTACCTGGGCCCTGCCGGAACCTATACCGAGGAAGCCGCGCAGTTTTTCTTTCCGGAAGCGTCGGAGTTCCTCCCCGAAAGCACCGTCCCTGAGGCGATTGCGGACGCTGTGGAAGGAAGGTCGGATTATGCGGTCATTCCGCAGGAAAATACGCTGGGAGGCGCGGTAACAAATTATATTGACGCCCTCATTGCCAGCGAAGACGTATATGTCGTCGGGGAAGTGATCCTGCCGATCAGCCAGACGCTGATGGGACTTCCGGGGGCCTCTCTTGATGAGATCCGTCTTGTCTGTTCCCATGCCCAGGGAATCAAGCAGAGCGAAACCTGGAGGAAAGAACATCTGCCGGATGCGGATACGCAGGAGATGGACAGCACGGCCGCGGCGGCAAGTTATGTCGCAGAGAGCAAAGATCAGACGATAGCCGCGGTTGCCGCCCCGGGTGCGGCGAAGCTGTACGGTCTTTCTGTCCTGGCGGAGAATGTGCAGATTACGGATGCGAATAAGACCCGTTTTTATGTGCTCTCATCCTCACGGCCGGAGTCTGAAAACCACACGCATGCAGTCTTTGTTGCTTCCTGTGAGGCAAACAGAATAGATGATATCATCGTGGAGATTCATAACAGCGGGCTGGAATTTGTTACGATCCATGACCGGCCGGAAGGAAGTTATCTGGGCAGTTACCGTTATATCATCGAACTGGAAGACGAGGATGGAATCACGGAAGATGAACTGGCAGTGATTGAAGAAATTCCCGAACTGCGCTGCCTGGGAAGTTTTGACATGGTGGAGAAACAGAGTCGTTCTGCTGAAGAAAAAGAAGAGGAGCAGAATCCCGCAGGCTGATGAGCTGCCGGGAAACTGCCGGGAACGGAGATAGAAATACGGCATAACCAGAATCAGTCTGATTATGCCGTTCTTTTTTTGAAACGCTGTCTGATTCAGAATATCCGGAACCAGACTTTCCGAACCGGAGTTTTTCAGCGCATCTGGTTGATATAGCGGCAGGCGGCCAGGGCGGCAGTGGCTCCGTCGGCGACGGCCGTCGTCAGCTGGCGGACACTCTTGCTGCGGCAGTCTCCGGCCACATAGATCCCGGGCGTCTTTGTCAGGCAGTTTTCATCCGAGTCGAAATATCCGAAGCTGTTCAGATCCGCAAGATCCTTAAAGGCGTCGTTCTCCGGGATCAGGCCGATGGCGACAAAGAGGCCGTCACAGGCGATGTCCGCTGTGTTTCCGCTGTCATTTTTCAGGATCCTTACACCTTTCAGTTCCCCGTTTTCAACGAGAAGATCCGTGATCTTTACGCCTGTGAAGTTTCTGACGTTTGATCTGGAGAAGAGAACCTTCTGCAGGGTTTCTTCCCCGGTAAAGAAGGCAAGATCCTGGAGCATGATTACCTCCCGGCACTTGTCCGCAAGGAGGATGGCCTCCTGAAGGGCGGAGTTGCCGCCGCCGGCCACGCATACGGTTTTCCCGCTGTAGAAATCTCCGTCACAGACAGCGCAGAAGGAGATGCCTTCCCCGACAAGCTCATTCTCGCCTTCAAGACCCAGCATGCGGTGCTTTACACCTGAAGCGAGGATGACGGAAAGGCCTTCGAAGCTGCTGCCTTCCTCCGTGGAGACAATCCAGTGACCGTCCTTCGGAAGCACGGATGTAACCTTTTCAAACTCAATCTCAGCGCCCTGGGCCAGAATCTGATCCAGGGTCCTGTCGGCGAATTCATTCCCGCTCATGGACAGGGTTCCGGGATAATTCTCCACTCTGGGAGAATGGGTGATCTGTCCGCCGAAGCCATTTTTCTCAATAACCAGAACTGTCTTGCCGTTCCGCCTGGCGTAGAGCGCCGCGGTCATGCCTGCGGGGCCGCCGCCGACAACGATAATATCATACATGGGATCTGCCTCACTGAAGATTTCACGCTTTCCGGATAAACCGGAAAGCGTGAATACTGGGGGGTTATCGATTCATAAGCCATCCCTTGATCTCGGATACGCCTTTGAACTTGACGAATCCGTCCTGATCAATCAGAACAAGGGTCGGCGCCTGTTTTACACCGTATTTGCCGACAAGTTCTTTCTCCTCGTTGGCGTTCAGCGGTTCATAGTCCACGCCTGCCCGGTCAAGGAGCGCGCCCGCCGCCTTGCAGTTGGGACATGTGGGCGTCTTGAAGAGAAGGATCGTGGAGCCGGTCAGTCCGG
>DGHP01000148.1 GCA_002392705.1 Lachnospiraceae bacterium UBA3845
TCTTTACCGCTTATCCTTATCGATAAATTCCAGAGTAACCACAGACAGAAGCGCAAATACCACAATAAAGATCAGAATATGGATCCAGTTATGGAGAATGTTTTCGCTTGTATAACTGTAATCAGGGTCGTACATCGCCTCAGAGGCCGCCTCCTCCACTCTGGCCATGACCTCCTCCCGGCCGACCATGTCGATGGCGTCCCCGACGGTCATATGAATGTCAAGCCCCTCATTCCTCAGCTCCTTCACAGACTCATCCGCGGCAAGCGCATCGATGATTTCCCCAATGCTCGCGGTGGCGTCCACTTCCGTGTTCAGAAAATCATCCAGCTCTTCCATCGCAAGCAGAGCAGAGATGGCGTCGCCGAGTGTCATGTCCGAAATCAGAGGCTCGCCGAGCAGATCTGCGAACTTCTCCCCTTCGAGCAGTTCTTCCCCGATCCCGCGGACTGTCGTCTTCTCACCGACTTCAACCGCCCGCAGCTCAGCAATGGTCGGATTGCCTTCATCCCCCAGCAGATCCAGGACCTGTCCGAGGGTAACCCTGCCGCCGATCTCGATGTCTTCCACCATCCAGATCATCCCGTTTACCGCAGAGTAGGGCAGATCGTTGATCTTTGTCTGGGATCCCATCGCCTTGAGGCCCGGATTCGAGATGGTAAGAAGCTCAATGGGCTCCACTACTTTGGGAAGAGAGAACAGGCCTCCTGAGAAGATCAGCTGAAAGATCAGAATGAACGGCATGATCGTCATCGCCGTCGTCGTCGAATGCACAAGGGTGGAGATCCACAGAGAGAGCAGATCGGACGCATAGGTGATCAGAAGCATCGTAATGCCGATGTCAACTGCCATCCAGGGCGTAAACATTCCCCTGCCCGCAAACTTCATGCCGACCAGATAGAGTACGATCAGCGTCACCACTGTCTGCAGCAGGCAGAGCAGAAGCTGATACATCAGATGAGCCAGGATATAGGAGGTAATATGCATGCCGGAGCGGTGTTCCCGCTTGATCACGCCCCGTTCCCGGCAGATGACCTGGATCGAATTAAAGGATCCGTTCCAGATGCACACGCACACCGTGGCAAAGGCGCATGTGAGGGTCCCTTCCATGCTGACCCCGAAGTCCCCGCCCAGAGCAAAGCCGACCAGGCCGGCGATGAGGGCCGCCATCGGCAGAACCTTCCAGTCGCTCTGGTATATAAACATCCGGACAAATTTGCCGAAAAAGATGCCGATCTGCCCAATGCGGCTGAGGTGCCGCACTGAAAGTTCTCTTTCAGAACCGTTTCCGTTCATCTCAGCCATTCTGCACCTCCGCGTATCTCAGGACATATTCGTCCGCAAGTCCGTCTCCGCCTTCTTCCTTCTGATTGATGGATTTCACGATCTCTTCCATCGTCTGCTTTCCGAAGAATTCCCTGGCTTCTTCGACACTTCCGTAGAAAGCCAGCCGGCCCGTGCGGGAGCTGTCCTTTGCCAGCACGATCACGTCATCAAAGAGGTCGATCACGCGGTCCGGCGTATGGGTGATGACCATAACGATCTTGCCGGTATCGGCGATCCTGCGCAGCTGCTCAAACAGCTCTCTGGCCATGACGCCGTCAAGACCGGAATCAGGCTCGTCCAGGATAAAGAGGGAAGGATTGGAAAGTATCTCCATGGAGATGGAGAGGCGCTTCTTCTGTCCTCCGGACAGCTTCTCCACCAGATTGTCCTTCACCGGCGTCAGGCCGAAGATCTCCATGACCTCCCGGACACGCTTCCTGCGCTCCTCCTTCGGGATATCCTTGGACAGACGGAGCCTGGCCGTATCAAGGAGCGTTTTTTCCACCGTATCCTTGCCCCGGACCAGCTCCTGCTGCGGTACAAAGCCCACTTCGTAGAGCATCCGCTTATAATCCCTGTACATATCCTTCCCGTTCAGCGTCACGCTGGCATCCGCCTTCTCATAACCGTTCACGGCGTTCACGAAGGTCGTCTTCCCGGCCCCGGATCCGCCCAGCAGCAGCACCATGTGCCCCTGTGGGATCGCCATATGGATATCCTTCAGCAGATATTTCTTATGGAAGAATTCCTTGACATGCCGGTCCTTCAGGTTGACCGTCAGACCTTCGTCCAGGACCCCCGTCCTCCCGTGGGTGGCCAGGCGCTCCATCTCGGCATTCAGATCCTCTACTTTCCATGCCGGCTGATATCTCTTCAAAAAGCCCCAGATCAGCATCGGAATAAAGCGCAGCTCATCAAAGACGCACAGGATCAGCCAGGCCCTGCTGACGCCGTAGATATGGACCAGACCGGCAAAGATCCGGATATTGAACACAAAATGCATCAGCATGACGGAGAACAGAAACACCAGAATCAGCGGAACAAGTGAAGCGAGCGTTTTGTTGCCGCTGTTCCACCTGAAGCATATGTTGGCCAGCTGCAGTATGGTAATCAGCATGCTGGTAACGCAGAAAGAACGTCCTTCCGGCTCCCGCGCGGCGCAGCGCCCGAGCTGGTATTCCCTCACCCATGGAATCAGCGACCAGAAAGCCGGAAGTCCTGACTTTCTTAAAAGCGCCCATGCGCCGAGGATGTACAGGCACCTCATCGCGATAAGAAAAGGCCTGTATGAATCAAAGAGCAGTACCAGTACAAGCTGCAGGACATTGCTCATGTTGCCCACTCTCCTCTCAAAACGAAGATTTGAACTCTGGACTGTTTTGCAGCCGGCGCTGGCTGAGCCGGCGCCGGCTGCGGGGTTAAACCGTTATTTCTTCCGGAATATCCGTTTTAAGGCAAATACAAGCATGGATCCGCCGATCATCAGAACGATCACCGCGATCAGCGGCATGCCGTTCGGAAGAATGGGCTTAATCTGGGTGGCGCACAGCCTGCAGCCTCCGGAGAAGAGGACGCAGCCGATGATCACCAGGATGATGTCATTGATCTTCGCGCCGAGTTCCGTAATCAGCTCCTCATAGCCGGTCAGCTCCAGATTGATCTTCAGCCTTCCCTTCATAATATCCGACAGGGTATCCGCGATCAGCTGCGGGATCCTTGAAACCTTCTTCCCGACATCCAGAACGCCCTGTCCCAGATTCATGATCTCTTTTTCCAGGCTGAAGGACTTCTTCATCCGGTCCATCAGCTTGTTGGAGATCACTTCGAACAGATCCAGTTCCGGACACAGCTGCTCCATGACGCCCTCGATGGTCAGGAAAGAACGGACCAGCATCGTGAAGCGGCCGGGCATCGTGATGTGATGTCTGTCCGCCAGATCGCACACTTCCCCGAGAAGGGCGGAGAAGTCGAAGTCGCTCAGGCTCGACACGTTCATGTATTTGGCGCTGAACAGTTCCAGGTCATCCTTCAGTTTGTTTCTGTCGCATCCCGCGCCGCTGGTTCCGATGGCCATGACGCCGTCCGCCATCGCGTCGGTATCGCTGCGCAGAAGCCCTACCACGATGTTCTCCAGCGCGGTGATATCAGCTTCCGTGATCTCGCCGATCATGCCGAAATCGATCCAGTGAACCTTCCCGCCGCTGACCATGATATTCCCCTGATGGGGATCCGCGTGGAAAATGCCGGCGTCGAACACCTGATGCAGATAGCTCTCCAGAATGTCCCTGCCCACCTGCATGGCATCGGTTCCCTGCTCCGGAAGCTTTTCCTTTTTGGAGACGGAACAGCCCTCCACAAAGGTCATGGTGAAGATGCGCTCTGTTGTCAGCTCATCAATCACAAGCGGGCATGTGGCCGTACCGTCTGTAAGGATCACATCCCTGAAAAACTTCGTATTGGCGGCCTCGATCCGGAAATCCAGTTCCTCCCAGGTCACCTTCTCAAATTCATTGATGATGGCGGCGAAGCTCATGGCGTCGCTGTCTTTGGCATCATCACTGCTGCCGTCCAGAAGCGGGGCAAGCTTCTTCAGCAGTTCGAAGTCCTTCTGCATCATCTCCGCGATCAGGGGACGCTGGACCTTCGTGACCACCTTCGTGCCGTCCTTGAGTACGCCGTAATGCACCTGCCCGATCGACGCGGAGCCGATCGGTTCATCGCGGAACTCTTTGTAGATCTCGTCGATCTTCTTCCCCGTCTCCGCCTCGATCACCGCCCGGGCAATCTGGGGATCCAGTTCTTTCACGTTCTGCCGGAGGGTCTCCAGCTCTTTGCAGTAGTTCTCCGGAAGAAGATCCGTACGGCTGGACATGATCTGTCCGATCTTGACGTAAGTCGGACCCAGATCCTCCAGGGTTGTCCTCAGTTCCACCGGAGTGATCCCGTTCGCGTAGAAATTATGCTTCGCGAGCACGCTGATCATCTGGGCGGAGCGCTTTGTATTCTTCTTTTCCTCCTTCAGCTCATCCGCGAGCAGCCTTTCCAGATCCGGCGTGATCTCCATCGGCGTATGTACAAACTCCTCTTTCGAAGCCGCCAGTGCTTTCTGCAGCTGATCCTTGCTCGGAACCGGAGCCGGGGTCTGATTCTTCTCTTCCCCGGCCTGAGGATTCTCTTTTACCAAAGCGCTTCCTTCCGGCAGCTTTTCTTTCTTCTTTCTTTCACTCATCTCAGAATCCTCCTTACTTTTTCTGAATCGGCCAGACCAGAATCAGTCTTACCAGTCCCACCACGGCTCCGTAAAGCATGACGCCCCCGATTACCTTCACGAAAGAGTGCGCTGTATGCCACCAGGGATTATT
>DGHP01000042.1:0-7193 GCA_002392705.1 Lachnospiraceae bacterium UBA3845
GGCTGACCGGCTATAAGATCGATATCAAGTCCGAGACCCAGGCCATTGAATCCGGTGAGCTTCAGGAGTTCCAGGATGAGTATTATGACTACGAAGACGAGTACGATGAGAACGGTGAGCCCTATCCGGATGAATATTATGAAGATTATCCGGAGGACAGCTACTATGAGGATTATTCCGGGACGGAGACGGATCCTTCTCTGGAATAAAGAGCCGGGGACAGGAGACGGACAATAAGGAAACACAGAGATGGTACAGAACAGAAAAGTGCCTCTCAGGCGCTGTGTCGGCTGCGGGGAGATGAAGGAAAAACGCGATCTGATCCGCATTCTTAAGGAAGATGAGAACCGGATAACGCTGGATCCGACCGGCCGGAAAAACGGCCGCGGAGCTTACCTGTGCAGAAAGCAGGACTGCCTTACGATGGCGGTGAAAAACAGGGGACTGGAACGTTCCCTGAAATGCAGGATCGACAGCGCTGTCTACCAGGCCCTTTCAGAGGAGCTGAGAGAAGCGGAAAGCTGAAAGGAGAGAGCAGGGATGGAACAGGAGCGTAAAATACTGAATCTGATCTCCCTCGCGAAGAAGGCCGGCAAAGTGGCTTCCGGGGAGTTTTCCACCGAGAAGTCGGTAAAGTCCGGAAAGGCAAAGCTGGTATTCGTCTCCGGGGACGCTTCGGATAATACAAAAAAGAAATTTCGTAACATGTGTGAATGGTATAAAGTTCCGATTATCTGTATATCGGATAAGGAGAATCTCGGACGCAGTATAGGCTGCCAGAACCGCTCTTCTCTGGCGGTCTTGGATCCGGGGTTTGCCGGAGCCATCCGGAAGGCTCTCGGAATGGAAGATATAAATCAGGAGCGGAGGTAGTGAATGGGTAAGATGAGAGTACATGAACTTGCTAAGGAACTTGGCAAAGATGCTTCGGATGTGGTCAGCGCTCTGGCTGAGATGGGCATAAAGGCAACTGCGGCAAGCGGGGTAGAGGAGGCAGACTGCGAAAAGATTCGCAGAAAGCTGGGCGGACAGACAGAGGCCCAGGCAAAGAAGCCTTCCGCCGCTGCGCAGGCATCCCAGGGCGCTTCCCAGAGTCCTGAAGAAAACGGAGAAGGCGCGCAGGCTCCGAAAAAGAAGAGACTGGTCGCGGTTTTCCGTCCTCAGAACGCCAGAAGCGGGGTGATTGCAAAAAGACCCGTAAGGCCGGACCGCCCGCATCCGGTAGACGCGAACGGAAGACCGCTCAGACGCCGCCCGGTGGATGCGAACGGAAGACCGGTCCGCAGACCGGTTCCCAGACCGGCTGAGGGAGCAGATACAGAAGCAGCCAGGGCCGCAGCTGTCTCTCAGGCCAGGGTCGGCCAGGCAGCCTCTGCTGAGGATGCCGGCATTGTATCCGCCCAGGCTGTCCGCAGCCAGACGGAGGCAGAAAAAGCCCGGGAGCTGAAGACGGCAGAGAGCATTCAGAACACGGCTCAGGCTGTGACCGCAGCTCCTGCCGCAGAGGAAAACAGTTCTGCCGCCCCGGCTGAGAAGCAGGGAACCGCAGCTGCGGCCGCGGCTCCGGCGACGCCTGAGGTAAAGAATACGGCAGAAGAGAAGAAGGAAGCGGCAGAAGCTGCGCCCGCGAAGGAGGCAGCAGCCGGGACTTCCTCTTCTGATGATGCCCGGAAGACTTCTCCCGAGGAGAAGACTGCCGGAAAAGAGGAAGATTCTGCCGGAAAGAAAGAGGCTTCTGCCGATAAATCCGCACAGAAAGAAGAGGACAGCCGGGAGACAGAGAGCAGAACGCAGGATGCGAAGAGCGGCCTGAAGGGGAATGATTCCGCTCCTGCCGCAGAGGCGGAGAATAGAGAAGTATCTGCTTCTGAGAAGACGGCTTCTCCCGCAGGCCGCTCCCAGACTGCGGAAAGTGAAGAGCGCGGCGGCTCCCAGAGCGCGGGCTCTGACCGCAGACAGGGCAGCCAGGACCGCTCCCAGAATTCCGGAAGGGATGAGCGCAGATCCGGATCCGACCGTTCCAGAAGCGGCGCAGCTTCGGATCGCAGACAGGGATCGGGAGACCGTTCACAGGCTTCTGCCTCCGACCGCAGAGACCGCTCCCAGAGCGCAGGGTCTGATCGCAGACAGGGGTCCGGAGACCGCTATCAGGGAACAGGCTCTGACCGCAGAGACCGCTCCCAGGGCGCAGGTTCCGACCGCAGACAGGGATCGGGAGACCGTTATCAGGGATCCGGCGACCGCAGGCAGGGTTCAGGGGACCGTTATCAGGGCACAGGGTCCGATCGCAGGGACCGTTCCCAGGGCACAGGTTCCGACCGCAGACAGGGATCGGGAGACCGTTATCAGGGATCCGGCAGCCAGGACCGCCGTTCTGCCTCCGGACAGAGCCGTCCGGACGGACGTTTTGCCCAGGGCAAACAGGGAGCCGCCAAGCCGGGCTTCGGCGATTCCATGCCGGGAAAGAGCGGCGATAAGAACCGGAACAGGAATACCCGCCGCAATGATAAAGAGAAAGAAAAATTCGACCGCTTTGAGCAGGACGGAAGGACTCCGGCTCCGCGCAGGAAGAAGGATCCCAACAGGGCAGGTGCTTTCCATAAGCCGGAACCGGTGGCGGTGAAGGAAGAAGAGAAGATCCGCACCATCGTTCTTCCGGAATCCATCACGGTTAAAGAACTGGCCGAAAAGATGAAGATCCAGGCTTCCCAGATCATCAAGAAGCTTTTCCTGGAAGGCAAGATGGTAACGGTGAACCAGGAGCTTTCCTATGAAGAGGCGGAAGCCATCGCGCTGGAGTATGAGATCCTCTGCGAGCAGGAAGAAAAGAAAGACCTGATCGCGGATCTTCTGAAGGAAGATGAAGAGGCGGAGGAGAAGCTTGTTTCCAGACCACCGGTCGTATGCGTCATGGGTCATGTCGACCACGGCAAGACTTCGCTGCTTGACGCGATCCGCGACACCCATGTAATTGACCGCGAGGCGGGCGGAATCACCCAGCACATCGGAGCTTCCGTCATCGATTACAACGGCCGTACCATTACCTTCCTGGATACGCCCGGACATGAGGCATTTACTGCCATGCGCATGCGCGGAGCCAACTCCACGGATATCGCGGTGCTCGTCGTGGCGGCGGATGACGGCGTTATGCCGCAGACCATCGAGGCGATTAACCACGCCAAGGCTGCAGGCATCGAGATTATCGTCGCCATCAACAAGATCGACAAACCCAGTGCCAACATCGACCGCGTCAAGCAGGAGCTGACCGAGTATGAGCTGATCGCTGAGGACTGGGGCGGAAGCACGGTCATGGTTCCGGTATCCGCGAAGACCCACGAGGGAATCGACGATCTGCTGGAGATGATACTCCTTACCGCGGACGTCATGGAACTGAAATCCAATCCGGACAGACACGCGCGCGGTCTCGTGATCGAAGCGAAGCTGGATAAAGGCCGCGGCCCGGTGGCTTCTGTCCTTGTCCAGAAGGGTACCCTTCACGTCGGCGACCCGATCTGTGCGGGAACCTGCTACGGCAAGGTCCGCGCCATGACGGACGACAAGGGCCGCAGAGTGAAGGAAGCAGGTCCGTCCATGCCGGTTGAGGTGATCGGATTCTCGGATGTTCCGGGAGCCGGAGAGATCTTCACTTCCCCGGAGACGGAGAAGGAAGCCAAGAGCTTTGCCGAGACCTTTATCATGGTCGGCAGGGAGAAGATGCTTGAGGAGACCAGGAGCAGGATGTCCCTGGATGACCTCTTCAGCCAGATTAAGGAAGGCACACTGAAGGAACTGAACCTGATCGTGAAGGCGGATGTGCAGGGTTCCGTGGAAGCTGTGAAGCAGAGCCTGCTCAAGCTGTCGAACGACGAAGTGGTGGTCAAGGTGATTCACAGCGCGGTCGGCGCGATCAATGAATCCGACGTATCTCTTGCGGGAGCTTCAAACGCGATCATCATCGGCTTCAATGTAAGACCCGACGCCCAGGCCAAGTCCACCGCCGAGCATGAAGGCGTGGATATCCGCCTGTACAGAGTCATCTATGATGCCATCAACGATGTGGAAAATGCCATGAAGGGCATGCTGGATCCGATCTATGAGGAGAAGGTAACCGGTCATGTGGAGGTCCGTCAGATCTTCAAGGCTTCCGGAATCGGCACCATCGCCGGATCCTATGTACTGGACGGTGTAGTCCAGAGAGGCAGCAGGGCCCGCATCACAAGAGATTCTCAGCAGATCTTCGACGGCGCGATCGCGTCCCTGAAGAGATTCAAGGACGATGTGAAGGAAGTGCGCGCCGGCTACGAATGCGGTCTGGTCTTTGACGGATTCAATGAGATCCGTGAGGGCGACCAGGTCGAGGCCTATGTGATGGTTGAGGTTCCCCGCTGAGTTCTAAGGAAACACTGATTATATCAGTTTTTTCTCAGAGTCTCCGACGGGCGCTGAACGTCCAGTGGACGTTCGTTTAGCGCCGACCGAAGCGGCAGCGTAGACGCAGTGCTGCGCAGCACGCGGCTTTGAGCGCATCAGGCGCTCAAAGTTCCGGCCTGACAGGGCCTCGTCCGGGCGTGCGGCGGTTTCACAGCCGGACACCTGACTGTGCCATAAAAGTATAAAACGGGTGCCCCTGCTGTAAGAGCGGGGGCATCTTGCGGCGGACTTTCGATATGAGGAAGCTGAAAGGAATAAAAAAGAATTGAGAAAGAACAGTATAAAAAATATAAGGATCAATGAGGAGGTCCGGAAGGAGCTGCAGGAGATCGTCATGCGCGAGATCAAGGATCCACGCATCCATCCCATGACCAGCATCACGAGGGCGGAAGTCGCCCCGGACCTGAAGACCTGCCGTGTCCATGTATCGGTTCTGGGCAATGAGGAGGCCCTTAAGACGACGATCCAGGGCCTTCGGGCGGCGGAAGGTTTTATCCGCCATGAACTGGCCAGGACCGTAAATCTCAGAAATACGCCCCAGCTGACCTTTGTCGGGGACGTATCCATCGCCTACGGCGTCAGCATGGCCAAAAAGATCGATGAAGTGATCGCTTCCGACAACGCACGCCATGTGCCGGATGAGGACGAGCTGTCTGAAGGCAGCCGGAAGACAGACACGGATGAGGCTGCGGACGGAGAAGCGGACACGGATGATGCCGCGGACGGAGAAGCGGATACGGATGAGGCTGCAGACGACGATGAGTCATGAAAAGGCGCGGCGTGCTGAACAGCAGCAGAAAGGGGATTATGATTAATCTTGACGGAATTCTGGAGGGAGTCCGTTCTGTGGGGATTGCCGGACATATCCGGCCTGACGGGGACGCGTACGGCAGCTGCATGGGACTCTACCTGTTCCTGAAACGCTTTTATCCTGAGATCCGGACGGAGTTTTTTCTGGAAGATTCCTATCCGGATTCTTTCCGTTTTATTTCCTGTTCTGATGAGGTCATAAGCGATTATCCGGAGCGGGAGGCCGTGGACGTCTTTTTTTCACTGGACTGCTCCGACAGGGAACGGCTCGGAAACGCACTTGTCTATTTTGATAAGGCAGAGCGGACGGTTGTCGTTGACCACCATATCAGCAATCCCGCTTTCGGCATGATCAATGAGATCCAGCCGGAGGCGAGCTCCACCAGCGAGCTGATCGCACTGATGATCGGGAAGGAGAGGCTGACGAAAGAGACTGCGGAAGCACTGTACATGGGGATCGTCCATGATACCGGCATATTCCGCTTCAGCTGCACCTCCAGCAGGACCATGATGGTTGCGGGCTGGCTGATGGATACAGGGATCGATTTCACAAAGATTACGGACGACACCTTCTTCAGGGTCAGCTACCATGAGAACCAGATCCTGGGGAGAGCCCTGCTGGAAAGCATCCTGGCCCTGGACCGCAGGGTGATCGTGAGTACGGTCAGCAGAAAAGAGATGGATTTCTACCAGGTGACACCGAAGGACCTGAGCGGAATCATCCAGCAGCTGAGAGTCACGGAGGGGGTTGAGGCGGCTGTGTTCCTGTATGAATCCGGAAACCAGGAATATAAGGTGAGCATGCGTTCAAACGGGAGACTCGACGTGGCGGCGATCGCGGGATATTTCGGCGGCGGCGGGCACAGGCTGGCGGCAGGCTGCACCCTGCAGGGAACCGAACATGACGTGATGAACAATATAATCAGGAAGATGGATGAGCAGCTCAGGGAGCTGAACATGCCTTCAGAGGAGGAGCCCATATGTTCTCCGGAATCCTGAATGTCTGCAAAGAGGCCGGGTTTACCAGCAACGATGTGGTAGCGAAGCTGCGGGGCATACTCATGCAGAGAAAAATCGGACACGCGGGCACGCTGGATCCGGATGCGACAGGGGTTCTACCGGTCCTTCTGGGCAGTGCGACCAGGCTGTCCGGCCGGATGACCGACCAGACGAAAGCCTACCGCTGCGTCCTGCTGCTGGGAAAGACGACCGATACACAGGATATCTCGGGCACTGTGCTGTCAGAACACAGTACGGATTATCTGACGGAGGAGATAGCGGAGAAAGCTGTTTTTTCTTTTCTGGGATCTTATGAGCAGACGCCTCCCATGTATTCCGCCAAGAAGGTGGGAGGCAGGAAGCTGTATGATCTGGCCAGGCAGGGGATCACCGTTGAGCGGAAAAGTGTTCCCGTCGAAATCCTGTCCATCCGGATTGAGGAGATGAATCTGCCCCGCCTGGTCCTGAATGTGAGCTGTTCAAAGGGAACCTATATCCGGACCTTCTGCGCGGATATAGGCGAAAAACTGGGCTGCGGCGGCTGCATGGAAAAACTGGAGCGGATCCGGTCCGGGGGACTGTATATCGAAGACAGCATATCCCTGGCTGAAATCGAGGAGCTGCTGCGGGAAGGCAGGCTGGAGGAAAAGATTATACCGGCAGAGGAGATGTTCCTGGACCTTCTGAGAGTCAGGACCGGCAGCGGAGCGGATAGGAAGCTTAAAAACGGCAATGCCCTGCGTCCTGCCGAGCTGGGACTTTACCGCCCGGGGGAATGCAGTATTCAGGAAGCGGAAAATGTTCCCGCCATCCGGATTCCGGAGGAATATTTTCCTGAGAGGCTCAGAGTCTGCGATTCCATGGGGAATTTTCTGGCAGTTTACCGTTTCGATCCATCGGAGGGGATTTACCGGCCGGATCTGATGTTTCTGTGAGATCCGCAGCATCTGTGA
>DGHP01000042.1:7260-10537 GCA_002392705.1 Lachnospiraceae bacterium UBA3845
GTGAGATCCGCAGCATCTGTGAGATTCGCAGCATCTGTGATTCGTGTATCACGAGTGTGATCCGAAAAAGCGCATGAACGTATATTGATACTTTTTTCAAACCATACTTCTGACAGACATATCATCTATTAGACGAGTTGAACATGAAGATTTATCACACACTGAATGAATATGAGGAGGCGGCCGGAAGAGGAGAACTGCCTTTCCGCTCTTCCGCTGTCACCCTCGGCAAATTTGACGGCGTCCATCTTGGACACCAGGCCCTTTTAAGGAGAGTGAAGGAAGCTTCGGGAAAGGGTCTTTCCGCCGTCGTATTCGCGATCGACGTGAGGCAGGAGGGCATCCTTTCGCACCGGGAGAGGGCCTGCTTTCTTGAGCAGGCAGGGATGGATGTCCTGACGGAATGTCCCTTTTCCAGGGAGTTCATGAACCTTACGCCGGTCGAATTTATCGAAAGGATTCTGGTCGGGATTCTGCACGCGGAATACATCGCGGTGGGTACCGACTTCCGCTTCGGCCACAGACGGATGGGGGACGCGCAGCTGCTCTGCGCTCTGGCCGGACAATACGGTTATCGGACAGAGATCGTGCCAAAAGAGCGTTACGCGGGGCTTGAGATCAGCTCCACCCGGGTCAGGGATGCCCTTCAGAAAGGGGATATGGAACTGGCAAAGCATCTGCTGGGAAGATCATATCCGGTTGCCGGCAGGGTCATGCACGGCAATCATATCGGAACCGGGCTCGGCATGCCGACCATCAACCTGCTTCCCGAGGAAAACAAGCTTCTGCCTCCCCTGGGCGTCTACGCTTCACACACTGTCCTGGAGGATGGGAGAATGATCGCCGGCGTGACAAATCTCGGATATAAACCGACCGTCGGAAGCAGCGCGGTCAGCGCGGAGACGAATCTTTTTGATTTTCATGAGGATCTGTACGGAAGCATGGTCCGGACCGGATTTGAATATTTTATCAGACCGGAAAGGAAATTTGATTCCCTGCAGGATCTGGCGGCGCAGGTGGAGAAGGATATCCGGACAGCGGAGGCGTATTTCTCCGGCCACCCTGTCTGAGGCTGCGTGCGGAGGTTTTGCTTCGCAGGCCTTATTTGAAATCAGAACCTGCTTCTCCTGCATGCACGACGAACCAGAACCTGATTTCAAACAGGCCGTGAATCGTAAAGCTTCGCAGAGCATATGCAGAATTCATCCTTGACGCATCCTCTCTTTAATGGTATAGTGCATGGGTATGGTTTCAGCCGATACTCAGAGATCAGGCATCTCCGACCGTCTCCGGGTATCTGGCGATTATAAGCACAGGAGGAAAGAACATGATTACCAAGGAAAAAAAGACTGAGATCATCAATCAGTACGCAAGAAAACCGGGCGACACAGGTTCACCGGAGGTTCAGGTTGCTGTCCTGACCGAGCGCATCCAGGAGCTCACCGAGCATCTGAAGGCGAATCCGAAGGATCATCATTCCAGAAGAGGACTTCTGAAGATGGTCGGTAAGAGAAGAGGACTTCTTGCTTATCTGAAGAAGAATGACATCGAAGGCTATCGTGAACTGATCGCCAAGCTTGGAATTCGTAAATAATCACATTGCGGGCACCCGGTATCTGACAGGTTCCGGGTGCCCGTGCTGTGCTTAAGAGCCTGTTGTTGGCGGGACGCATCGCCCCGAGGCAACTGTAAAGCTGATCTGCGATTTAAAGCAGGTCATTTTTCCAGTTGATTCGGAGATGGGTTTCGCCTGAAAAAGAATGCAGAAAACTGAATCAGTATGAAAGGAGAATCTGTATGCAGAAGGGCAAAACTTTCTCTATGGAGCTGGCCGGCAGAACACTGAGCGTGGATGTCGGAAGAGTGGCAGCTCAGGCAAACGGTGCGGCATTTATGCACTATGGTGATACGACGGTTCTTTCAACCGCCACCGCTTCCGACAAACCGCGCGAGGGGATCGATTTCTTCCCGCTGTCTGTCGAATTCGAAGAGAAGATGTATTCTGTCGGAAAGATTCCGGGCGGATTCAACAAGAGAGAGGGCAAGGCCAGCGAGAACGCGGTTCTTACCGCCCGCGTCATCGACCGCCCCATGCGTCCTCTGTTCCCGAAGGATTACAGGAATGATGTAACCCTCAACAATCTGGTTATGAGCGTTGATCCGCAGTGCCGTCCGGAGCTGGTTGCCATGCTCGGATCCGCCATCGCGGCCAGCATTTCCGATATCCCCTTCGACGGCCCCTGCGCGATGACCCAGGTCGGCATGATCGACGGCGCTCTTATCATCAATCCTTCCCAGAAGGAATGGGATGAGGGAGATCTGCAGCTGACGGTTGCATCCACCTCCACGAAGGTGATCATGATCGAAGCCGGCGCGAAGGAGATTCCGGAAGCAGCCATGATCGAAGCCATCTATAAGGCACACGACATCAACCAGACGATTATCGCCTTCATCAATGAGATCGTCGCTGAGTGCGGCAGGGAAAAGCACAGCTATGACAGCTTCGCTGTTCCGGCTGATCTGATGGAGGCTCTTCACACGCTGATCCCGCAGGAAGAGATGGAAGAAGCCGTCTTTACCGACCAGAAGCAGGTTCGCGAGGAAAATATCCGTGTTCTCAGCGCCCGCCTGGAGGAAGCGTGGGCGGATAAGGAAGACTGGCTGAGCTGGATTCCGGACGCCATGTACCAGTATCAGAAGAAGACTGTCCGCAAGATGATCTTGAAGGATCACAAGAGACCGGACGGACGAGCGATCAACCAGATCCGTCCGCTGGCTGCGGAAGTAGACCTGATCCCGCGCGTTCACGGCAGTGCCATGTTTACCCGCGGACAGACCCAGATCTGCACCGTTACGACCCTTGCCCCGCTCTCTGAGGCTCAGAAGGTCGAGGGACTGGATCCGAACATTACGGAGAAGCGTTATATCCATCAGTATAATTTCCCGTCCTACTCGGTCGGCGAGACCAAGCCGTCCAGAGGACCGGGACGCCGTGAGATCGGACACGGAGCTCTGGCAGAGCGCGCCCTGCGCCCGATGATTCCTTCAAAGGAAGAGTTCCCCTATGCCATCCGCTGCGTCTCCGAGACCTTCGAATCCAACGGATCTACCTCACAGGCTTCGATCTGCGCTTCCACCATGTCTCTCATGGCTGCCGGCGTACCGATCAAAAAGCCGGTTGCAGGCATCTCCTGCGGCCTTGTGACCGGAGATACCGATGACGATTACATCGTCCTGACCGATATCCAGGGTCTGGAGGACTTCTTCGGCGATATGG
>DGHP01000042.1:10585-19671 GCA_002392705.1 Lachnospiraceae bacterium UBA3845
GATATGGACTTCAAGGTGGCCGGCACCCATGACGGCATTACCGCGATCCAGATGGATATCAAGATTCACGGCCTGACCCGCCCGATCGTTGAGGAAGCGATCGCACGCACAAAGGAAGCCCGTGAGTATATCCTGAACGAAGTGATGCTTCCCTGCATCGCCGAGCCGAGAGCGGAAGTATCCGAATATGCTCCGAAGATTGTACAGATCACCATCGATCCGATGAAGATCGGCGACGTCGTCGGACAGAGAGGCAAGACGATCAACGAGATCATCGCCCGCACAGGAGCTACGATCGATATCGAGGATGACGGTTCCGTCAGCGTATGCGGCACGGATCTGAACGCGATCAACAAGGCCATCGACATGATCCGCATCATCACGACCGATTTCGAGGAGGGCATGATCCTTTCCGGTACCGTCGTTTCCATTAAGGAATTCGGCGCCTTCATTGAATTCGCGCCGGGCAAGGAAGGCATGGTACATATCTCCAAGATCGCGAAGAACAGGATCAACCATGTGGAAGACGTCCTGACCCTCGGCGACCGCGTCACCGTTGTCTGCCTGGGCAAGGACAAGATGGGCAGGCTCTCCTTCTCCATGAAGGATGTCAAGCAGGGACCTTACCAGTCAGCCTGATAAAAAATGAGTAAAAAACATCTTTTGAAATGGAAATGAGGAGTCTCCTGCATCTCGCTAAGAGCTTTTTTATTCCGGAAATGAACAGCGGCATAATCAGACATTGATCTGGTTATGCCGTTTTCTTTATTGTATCGGGTATTTCAAGATGAACAGGATATCCTGGCGCAAGAAATGTCTATTCAGCCCAGTCCTCAAGAACAATCCCCGGAATCCGGGAGAATTCTTTTGTGTTATGAGTGACGACTGTCAAACCGCGGAATACCCCCTGGGAAGCAATCATGACATCATATGCGCCGATGGGAGTTCCGGATGACGCAAGATGCGCTCTTAACTGACCGAATATAATCGCATCAGATTCGGTAAAAGAAAGCTTTTCGAAATTTGCCAGAAATGCATGCATGATCTGACGGGTGCGATCGCCCCAGCGGCTTTTCGCAGCGCCATATTCCAATTCACCAACAGTAATAGCAGATATACAGATCTCGTCCGGGGGAATCGTGAGCAGATGGCTGTTCAGTCCGGGATACCTGCCGTTAATGGCATAGATACAGATGTTGGTGTCAATCAGATACATTATATCATCTCCCTTTCAGGAAGATCGTTCAGTGCAGGCTGGTCACGGTCAAAAGAAATATCTTCCGCGACCTGTCCGATGCACTGACGAAGTAAAGCCCAGGGATCACCTTTGGGAATCAGGAAAAAGCAGTTGCCGCTTTTTCTGATGATAAATTCCTTCTCCATCGTCTGATATTCCTTTGGAATACGTATAGCCTGGCTGTTGCCGCTCTGAAATACTTTAGCTGTAAGCATAGTGGATCCCTCCTTAAACAGATGCTGTATACATAAATGATGTACATACGAACGGTGTATATACAAAAAGTATATACACCATAATAAGGATTGTCAATGGGATGTATGGGGGAGACTCTGCTCCGGTTTGTATAAATGGCATGTTTACCGCTTCCATGAGATTGATGAAACCACTGTTTCGCGGTATAATTTTTTTTGAGATTCACAGGCTGACGGACAGAAAGATGACCTTCACCTTTGAAGCGGATACGAATTTTGACGGGCTCTATGATGAGAAGGACAGGGAACTGAGATATGATTTCAACTATGGCGTCCTGGTCACGCGGCACGCGTTCTCCTGCGGCAATCTGTTTCCGTTCATTATCCAGGAAGCCGGCGCGGTGCTGATCGGCGAGCCGAGCAGCGGCGGATCCTGCTGTGTCCAGGTCGGATCGGATGCGGAGGGATTCAACTATATGATGTCCAGCGCGCAGTGGCAGCTGACAGATTCGAACGGTAGAGATGTGGAAGGAGGCTGCCCGATCGACCTTCCGATCGAGGCAAAAAGGAACAAAGTGGCTGACTCCATCCTCAGCGTATTCGGCGTGGATGACGGACTGCCATACTATAAGCAGTATTTTGACGACGCCTATCTGTCCGAACTGATGAATGAGTATTTCCAGACGGAGGAAGAGGCGCTGAATGCTGCATGATATTCTGCCCACGGATGCAGGCCTCAGCGCGGAAGACGCGGCCGCAAAACGATCCTCAGGGGCATTTAGTGAGAGTTCAGAACTTCGTTTTAGGAGGAGGAGATAAGGAGATGGAAGTGAATCAGTATGTAATGGCGCTGGATGCCGGAACGACCAGTTCCAGATGTATCTTATTCGACAGGTCCGGGCAGATCTGCTCTGTCTCTCAGAGGGAGTTTGAACAGATCTATCCGCATCCGGGCTGGGTCGAGCACAATCCGATGGACATCTGGTCGTCCCAGATCGGCGTGGCCGCGGAGGCCATGGGCAAGCTCGGGGCCGGCCCTGAGAATATCGCGGCGGTCGGAATCACCAATCAGCGTGAGACGACGATTGTATGGGATAAATACACGGGACGGCCTGTCTATAACGCCATCGTCTGGCAGTGCCGGCGGACAGCCCCGATCGTGGATGAGCTGATCAAGGACGGCTTCGGTGACCTGATCCGCAAAAGAACCGGCCTGATTCCGGATCCCTATTTTTCCGCCACGAAGCTGAAATGGATCCTGGATCATGTGGAAGGCGCCCGGGAGAGAGCGGAGAGAGGAGAACTGCTTTTCGGAACGGTAGATACCTGGCTGATCTGGAACATGACTGCCGGCCAGGTCCATGTGACAGACTATACGAATGCTTCCCGTACGATGATGTACGATATCCATAATCTGTGCTGGGACAAAGATATCCTGAAAAAACTGGAGATCCCTGAATGCATGCTTCCCCAGGTGATGCCCTCCAGCGCCATGTACGGCCGCACGAAGGACTGCCTGATCGGAGACGGGATCCCGATCAGCGGCGCGGCGGGAGACCAGCAGGCCGCCCTGTTCGGACAGTGCTGCTTTGATGCCGGCGAAGTCAAGAACACCTACGGAACCGGCTGCTTTATGCTCATGAATACAGGCTCGGATGCCGTAGAGTCTGAAAACGGCCTGCTGACGACGATTGCCGTCGGTCTGGAACCCGGAAAGGTCAGCTATGCCCTGGAAGGATCCGTCTTTGTGGCGGGAGCCGCCATCCAGTGGCTGCGCGACGAGATGCGCATGATCCGGAGCGCGCCGGAATCCGAAGACTACAGCACAAAAGTCAGCGATACGGACGGCGTCTATGTGGTGCCGGCCTTTACCGGTCTGGGCGCTCCCTACTGGAATCCCTACGCCAGGGGTATGATCGTGGGACTGACCCGCGGATCGGGAAAGGAACATGTGATCCGGGCCACGGTGGAATCTCTGGCCTATCAGACTTACGACGTACTGCATTCTATGGAGCGAGACTGCGGCCTGAAGATCAGTTCCCTGAAAGTTGACGGCGGAGCCAGCTCCAATAACTTCCTGATGCAGTTCCAGTCCGACATACTGGGCACCCGGGTCATCCGCCCCCAGTGCGTAGAGACCACTGCCATGGGCGCGGCATTCCTGGCCGGGCTTGCGGTGGGCTACTGGAAGAGTACGGATGAACTCAGGGCAAACTGGGCTCTGGGACATACCTTCGAGGCGAAGATGCCCAAGGAGGAGCGGATCAGCCGTCTGAAGGGCTGGCAGAGGGCCATCTGCTGCGCGCAGCTGTGGGCGGACGGGGAAGAAAGATAAGGAAACGCTGATTCTGTCAGCTTTTCTCTGAGAAGTATCGAAGACGCGGCATATATGCGAAGCACGGATGGTCGGCTCTGTACGCTGTTACACTAAGGCAGCAGAGCTGACAAGTGGAATATGCGTGAGACCTGTGTACAGAGGGCCGTGAATCGTAACTTTCTGCGGGATTATAATAAAGTCTTGAAATTATGTTACAGACTTGTTAAAATTTAACTGGTGTATAGCGGGGAAATTCTGGCTGCGGAAGTCAGGAGTTATGCATTTGCACAGTTTCAGAAGGTTATGTTTGCTGATCGGCCTGCTCTTCTGCCTGGCTTTACCGGGCTGCGGCGGCAGGAAAGAGATCAGAATCAGCGGTGCTGATCCGCTTCTGCCGGCAGCTTCTTTTGAAGCCGCTTCCGGGAACAGGAGCAGGGAGAGCGGTTCTGATCCGCTCTCGCAGGCAGATGACAGGACGCCTGATGCGGAGATGTCAGGCGCAGACAGCGGGCTGCGGGAAGCCCCAGAAGACTCTTCCGGGGAGGAAAGAAAGCTTACGGTATATATCTGCGGGGCTGTGAACAGGCCTGGAGTGGTAGAACTGAGGGAAGGCGCGCGGATCTATGAGGCTGTCGACGCTTCAGGCGGTCTGGCTCCGGACGCGGATCCGGAACGTGTGAATCTGGCCCAGCCGCTGACAGACGGTCAGATGATCGTGATCGTTTCGAAGCAGGAGCCGGAGCGTGCAGAATTAACCGGACAGTCCGGGATTTTCGGCACTTATCCGTGTGATGCCGGGCAGTCTGGGAACCCTGGCACTTATCCGTCCGAGGCCGGGCAGTCCGGGATTCCCGGCGGCAGGGTGAACCTGAACACCGCCTCCGGAGAGGAACTGATGACACTCCCGGGGATCGGGAAATCAAAAGCGGATGCGATTATCCGTTACAGAGAAGAGAACGGTTTTTTTCTTTCGCCTGAAGATGTGATGAATATCAGCGGCATCAAGGATGCCGTGTATGGAAAGATAAAGGAACTGATTACAGTTTAGAAGACCCGAAAGAGAGAACAGGAGAAGATGGCGAAAAAGGTACTTGTAGTCGATGATGAAAAACTGATCGTGAAGGGGCTGCGCTTCAGCCTTGAGCAGGAAGACATGGAAGTGGATACCGCGTATGACGGCGAGGAGGCTGTTCAGAAGGCAAGAGACAATTCCTACGATATTATCCTTCTGGACCTCATGCTTCCCAAGCTTGACGGACTGTCGGCCTGCCAGCAGATCCGGGAATTCTCCGATGTACCGATCGTCATGCTGACTGCCAAGGGTGAGGACATGGATAAGATCATGGGCCTGGAATACGGGGCTGACGATTATATCACCAAACCCTTCAATATCCTCGAGGTAAAGGCGAGAATCAAGGCGATCATGCGCCGTACCACAGCGCGTACGCCCCAGGAGCAGAAGAGCCGCATCGTTGAGGTAGGCGATCTGCTTCTCGACTGCGACGCAAGAAGGGTCTCCATCGCCGGCCATGAGGTGAACCTGACGGCGAAGGAATTTGACGTGCTGGAGCTTCTGGTACTCAACCCGAACAAGGTCTACAGCAGGGAGAATCTGCTGAATCTGGTCTGGGGCTATGAATATCCGGGCGACGTCCGCACAGTTGACGTGCATATCAGGAGGCTTCGCGAGAAGATCGAGGAGAATCCGAGCGACCCCAAGTATGTGCACACCAAGTGGGGAGTCGGTTATTATTTCCAGCACTGACGATAAGATAATCCATCAGGGCACCCTGACCGCTGTGCGGCCGGGGTGCCTTTCATAGGCTGCCGGACTGATCCGGCAGGAAGTTGAGTATCGATGAAAGGGAAAATCAAAAGAGTTACGGGGAGCATGCGGTTCAGGGCCCTGGTTCTTCTCCTCCTGATCGGTCTTGTTCCGATTAATCTGATCAAAAGCCTGATCCTGGAAAATTATGAGGTGCAGGCCGTGTCGCAGCGTGCGTCCATGATCCGCAGCCAGTGCGGCATGATCGGGCGTGAGCTGGCAGCCGCCCATTACCTGGACGGAGAGCCTTCGGACGTCATTGAATCCGAGCTCAAGCAGCTGGGCAACCTCTACCGCGGGCGCGTGATTGTGGTGAACGGGCATTTCCGCATTATCCGTGATACCTACGGACTGGATGAGGAGAAGACGGTTGTCGCGAAAGAACTGATCAACTGCTTCCAGGGCAATGATTCGGATTATTACAATGGGACGGACGATTTTATAGAAGTCGTCTGCCCGATTGTGGACGAGGTGACAAAAGTCATCCTCGGCGCCTTTATCCTGTCCGTTCCGACCGCTGATATTATCGAGGGAAAAGCGGCCCTGGCCAGCACGGTAGCGGTACTTCAGCTGGTTCTGACTGTACTGATTATCGCTGCTTCCTTCTACGCGTCCAGCATTCTGGTCCGCCCCTTCGGAAAAGTCACGGCATACCTGAATTCCGGTTCGGAGTTCATGGGGGATGACATCTCCATGCCGGATTATACGGAGACGGAGCTTCTCTCGGACGCATATAACCAGATGCGGCACAGGCTGCAGGCCCAGGAGGAATCCCGGCAGGAGTTCGTATCAAACGTGTCCCATGAGCTGAAAACGCCGATGACCTCCATGAAGGTGCTTTCGGATTCCCTGATCCAGCAGGCGCAGTTCGGGGAGGTTCCGAATGAGATGTACGCGGACTTCATGAAGGATATCAGTGAGGAGATCGACCGGGAGAACAAGATCATCACCGACCTTCTGGAACTGGTCAAGATGGACCGGACCTCCGCGGATATCCATATCGAGGAGACCAACATCAACGACCTGATCGCCCTGATCCTGAAGCGTCTTCGCCCCATTGCCGCCAGGCGGGGCATCGAGATTGCCCTGGAGAGCTATAAGCCGATCATAGCTGAGGTTGACCGGACGAAGCTGACCCTTGCCATCTCCAATCTGGTGGAAAACGGAATCAAGTACAATAAGGACAACGGCTGGGTCCATGTATCCCTGAACGTAGACAGCACCTTCTTCTTTATCAAAGTGGAGGATTCCGGCATAGGGATACCGCAGAAGGATCAGGACCAGATCTTCGAGCGTTTCTACCGGGTCGATAAGTCCCACTCCAGAGAGATCGGCGGAACCGGCCTCGGGCTCGCCATCACGCGGTCCGCGGTCCTGATGCACAACGGCGCGATCCGCGTTTACTCCCGGGAAGGGGAGGGAACGACGTTCACCGTCCGGATTCCGCTGCGCTATGAGCCGGCATGAACCGGGTGACCAGGGCATGACAGCGGCATGAAAAAGAGGCATGAATCTATGCGCAGTATATTTCGTAAAAACATATTTCCGGGAATCTTGTTTTTCTTTGTCCTGCTGACATTCTGCGGCTGCGCAGGGAAGGCGGAAGCGGAGGAGGATGCAAAACCGGCCGACGGAGTCTATACCATTTTCTATACGAATATGGAGGCAAACCAGCTGGTCCGGCATAAATATACTCCGGCCAGCGAGAACTTTGACGGTATCCTGAGGGAACTCCTGGACGCTTTCTGCACCCCGGATACGGAGGATGTGCAGACTGCGCTGCCAGCCGGCGTCCGGATCAATCAGACTGCCGTGGGAATCAGTGAGATTATTGTGGATTTCAGCTCTGAGTACCTGAGCCTCGGGACTGTGCCGGAAGTGCTTCTGAGGGCCGGCCTGGTCAAGACGCTTCTGCAGCTTCCGGGGGTCGGTTCCATCCGCTTTACCGTGGACGGACAGGCTCTGACTGTCGGTGGTGAGGAAGTGGGTCCCATGAATGAGGATACCTTTATCGTCCCGACCGCAGGCGCCATCAACTCCTACCGTTATCTTGAGATTCCGCTCTATTTCTCCAGCCCGGACGGGAGCATGGTTCTGAAGGAACTGAGAAACGCCTATTATTCAAGCAATCTGATCACCGAGAGGCTGGTGATGGAGCAGATCATCCGCGGCCCGCAGAGTGAAGGCATGCTTCCGGTCACGGATACGGATGTAATCGTCCGGAGCGTGGACATCGCGGACGGTGTCTGCACGGTTGATTTCTCCGCGGCCATCGAGGATCTGCCCGCTCCTGACAGTCCGGTACAGCCGGAGACAACGATCTACGCTTTTGTCAACGCGGTCTGTGACGCCTGTGAGGATCAGGGCGTCAGCGGAGTCCGGATCCTGATCGACGGGAAGAGCGGGGGAAGATTCCGGGGACAGGTGAACCTGGACCAGATCTTCACGCGGAACGCGGAGATTATCGGGGAGCCGGTCAGTGCCGCCGCCCTTTCGAATGTAGTGGTGGAGAACAATGAACCTGCGCTTCTCCCCGAAGAGAATGAGCAGGCGCTCGGAGAAGCGGAAAGCACGGCAGCATCTGCCGGCCCGGCTGAAGGACAGGAGCAGGCAGATGCTCCCGGAACGGAAAGCCGGACAGGGGAGATGACGCCGCAGAATACGGATACGGCGCAGGCTGCAGATGCGCAGGGCGCAGAAGCGGATGTCCAGAGCGGGGAGACGCTTCCTCTGGATCTGGTCAGTCCCGCGGCGGGTGAACAGCAGCCTGCCGCAGCTGCAGATATTCAGGAGCAGCCGCTTCCTGATCTTTCCCTGGATCCGGCCGCAGCGGAGGCCCAGACCGCAGCCCCCCAGGCCGCTCCGGAGGAAAACCCGGCCTCTTCCCAGTGAAATGATCGTATAAGAGTTTTTTTGAGCCGCACGGATAAGTCTGTATGCGGCTCTGCTTTTTCGAAGACGAAGCCCTGCAGAAACCGCAGCAGTTTAAGCTCGGACGCAGGAAATCTGTTTTCAGAAAGGAGGCTGCCATCCGCTTTCAGTTTCATATCAGACGGCCGGTCTGTCTGGGAACCCTGCTGTTTGCAGTTTTTCTTGCGATTCTGCATCTTGCAGGACTTCCTGCGGCAGATCCTTCCCTGGAAAAGGCTGATGGTCATTTTCTCCGTGCGGAGGGAAGAGTCGCCGCCCTGGAGCCGGCCGGGGACGGGTTCCGGATCCGCCTGGATCATCTGTGTCTGAAAAGTGTAGCCCTGAAGGAGCCGGCTCCGGGAGAAGAGACGATTCCGCTTTCTCTGAAATCATCAGACAGTATGCTCGTATTCCCGGCTGATTCAGGGGCCGCTCCGAAGATCGGCGAACTGGTCTGCTTTAAAGGGAAATGTATGCTGCCGGAAGAAGCGTCAAACCCGGGACAGTTTGACAGCAGAACCTATTACGCTGCACGTGGGATATATTTCCTCCTAAAGGATGCGGAACCCCTTCCGGCTGGCCGGACCATTCGCAGGCCTTCGC
>DGHP01000024.1:0-6983 GCA_002392705.1 Lachnospiraceae bacterium UBA3845
CAGGCAAAATAGGCAGATGCAGGAGACGCCGGATCCAGGCCGGCCGGAGAAACAGCCGGATGCAGGAAATGCCGGATCCAGGCCGGCCGGGAATGGATCGATAAGTCTGTGGCAATTCCGGAGCTGCTGTAGTACAATGATGCGAAGAGCATCTGCGATTCCGGAAACGCTGATTCATTCTTTCTGCAGCCGGCAGAATTTTCGCGTCAGGGTTTCCTCAGCAGCCGCGATAGCCGCAACAACGCAATACGAGGTATGAAAAAGTGCAGCAGTTTGTAAGTGATTATATGGAAGGTGCTCATCCGAAAATCCTGGAAAGGCTTCTTGAGACGAATATGGAAAAGACCGACGGCTACGGCCTGGATCCTTATTCGGAGCGCGCACGGGAAAAGATCCGGAAAGCAGCGGGAGCGCCGGAGGCGGAGATTTATTTCCTGATCGGCGGAACCCAGACCAATGAGACGGTGATCAGTTCTGTGCTTCGCCCCTATGAGGGCGTGATCGCCGCGGATACCGGGCATGTCAACACCCATGAAGCCGGCGCGATCGAGCATGGCGGGCACAAAGTTCTGACGATTGCCGGGGAACAGGGCAAGCTCTCCGCGGAAAAGATCCGCCTCTGGGCGGAGAAGTTTCTCTCTGACGCGAACCATGAGCATGAAGTGGCGCCCGGTATGGTCTACATCTCTCATCCGACGGAATACGGAACCCTCTATACGAAGGAGGAACTGACGAAGATCCGTGAAGTGTGCCTTGAATACGGGATGAAGCTGTTTCTGGACGGCGCCAGGCTGGGGTACGGCCTTGCTGCGGAAGGGACGGACCTGTCGCTTCAGGATATCGCGGCGCTCACCGATGTATTCTATATCGGGGGCACCAAAGTCGGGGCACTGTTCGGGGAGGCGGTCGTATTTCCGAAGCCCGGACTGGTTCCTCATTTTTATACGATCACCAAACAGCACGGCGCCATGCTGGCAAAGGGCAGGATCACGGGGATCCAGTTTGACGTTCTCTTTACGGATGGTCTGTACACAGAGATCGGAGCCCATGCAGTCAGACTGGCACGGAGGATCCGGGAGGCGCTGCTGGAGAAGGGATATGAGCTGTATATCGATTCTCCCACCAACCAGATCTTCCCGATCGTGACAAAGGAGAAGGCAGAAGTGCTGGCGCAGCAGGTTCAGTACGGCTTTATGGAGGAACTTGACGACGGCCGGCTTGTGATCCGTTTCTGCACCAGCTGGGCGACCCGTCCGGAGGATGTAGAGGAGCTGATTCGGCTTCTGTGAAGCGGTCGTTCTAAGGAAATACTGATTAAATCGGTGTTGCCCCAGGGCCTCCGGCGGATCGCAGTGCTGCTTATCAATAATTGGAAAGACCGAAGTAAAAGTGTGCTGATAAGACTATCATCAGAATGACAGAGCCGGCAGAGGCTTTGCAGGGAGGGAAATGAGATGCTGCAGAATGAGAATGCAAAATATCAAATCGACACTGATGAAAACCGCGCGTTTCTGAAAGAGATATGTGATAATCTCCTCAGCTTCGGCCACCGTTTTCCATCTCCGGGAGGCAGTTCTTATTACCTGGGAGATGACGGTACGCCCTGGACGGAAAGAAACCGTGAGACCTGGATTACAAGCCGCATGGCGCATGTGTACTGCCTGGGATCTTTTCTCGGGCATGAAGGCAGCGAAGCCCTGGCAGACGCGGCGCTGAAGGGACTTCGGGGAGAACTGCATGACAGGGATCACGGCGGCTGGTATGCGGGTCTGACTAAGGATGGCGGGATTCTTCCGACAAAGCAGTGCTACGCTCACGCGTTTGTGATTCTGGCAGCCTGCTCGGGCGTTCTTGCGGGAAGGCCCGGAGCGCAGGAGCTGCTGGATGAGGCGCTTGAACTTTATGACCTTCGTTTCTGGAGAGAGGATGAAGGCCTGAGCGTCGACACCTGGAATACGGAATTTACGGTTCTGGACAGCTACCGGGGCCTGAACGCCAACATGCACTCTGTTGAAGCATTTCTGGCTGTTGCGGATGTGGCGGGAAAGGAAGAATACCGGGTGCGGGCAGGCCGGATCATAGACCATGTACTTGGATGGGCTGAAAAAAATGAATGGCGCATTCCCGAACATTTCTCCAGTGACTGGGTTGCGGACCTGGAGTGCAACAGGGAAAAACCGGATGATCCCTTCAAGCCCTTCGGCGCCACGCCCGGACACGGGATCGAGTGGGCAAGGCTGGTGACCCAGTGGGCGCTTTCGACTTTCCGGGAGGATAAGGCAGGGCAGGAGCCCTATCTTGAGGCGGCACAGAACCTGTTCCGCCGGGCAGTACAGGACGGCTGGAATTCAGACGGGGCGCCGGGAATCGTCTATACCACAGACTGGGATGGAACGCCGGTCGTGCATGACCGCATGCACTGGACCCTGGCGGAAGCGATCAATACTTCTTCCGTCCTGTACCATGTGACGGGGAAGGCGGAATACGCGGAGAATTATGCAGCCTTCATGCGCTATCTGGATGAGTGCGTCCTTGATCATACGAATGGTTCCTGGTTCCATCAGCTGGATCGGGAGAACCGGGTGATCGGCACCGTATGGCCGGGCAAGTCAGATCTCTATCACGCGCTTCAGGCGACGCTGATCCCTTATCACAGGCCGGATCTTTCGATTGCTCCAGCTGTGAAGGAGGCGCAGGGCAGATAAGCTGCCGGATGTCTGCGGCCAGTTCTCCGGAGGGAGGAACGCGATGACGGACTGGTTTCCACTGTATAATTCTCTGCGGATCGCGGCCATCAGCTGTGTGATTGTTTTTTTCAGCGGGATTTTTGCTGCCTATTATGCAGCGAAACTGCCGCGGGTGCTGAAAGGGATTCTGGATGTGGTCCTGACATTGCCGATGGTACTGCCTCCGACGGTCTGCGGTTATTTTCTGCTTCTTCTTTTCGGGACCCGGCGGCCGCTTGGAAAGTTTCTGCTGCGCTTCGGCGTCAGATTTGTCATGAACTGGTACGGGGGAGTCGCGGCGGCGGTACTGGTGGCATTTCCGCTGATGTACCGGACGGCCCGGGGAGCTTTTGAGAGCTTTGACCAGAATCTGGCCTGGTCGGGACAAACTCTTGGTCTTTCCAACAGCTGGATCTTCTGGCATGTGCGCATGAGCGCCTGCCGGCAAGGAATTCTCGCGGGGGCAGTGCTTTCCTTTGCAAGGGCTCTGGGGGAATACGGAGCTACCAGCATGCTGATCGGCTATACGCCGGGAAGAACCGCTACGGTATCCACGACGGTCTACCAGCTCTGGAGAATCAATGATGAGCGGGGAGCCCTGTTCTGGGTGCTGGTCAATCTGGGGATATCCGCCGTGGTTCTGCTGATTGTGAACCTGATGGAAGGGCGGCAGAAGGCAGGATAAAGCGGGCAGGGAACTCACGGGAAAGATCCCGGAGGAACGATGCTCAGAGGGCCGAAGCCAGAGAAAAGTTACCGGAAAGACAGCAAAGAAAAGGCGGCAGAAGGCAGGATACTGAAGGAAGGGTACTATGGCTCTGGAAGTTGATATTGAGAAAAGGGCAGGCGGATTTCATCTACGGACCGCATTTTCCTGCGGAGAGGAGTTCCTGGGGATCCTGGGAGCGTCCGGATGCGGAAAAAGTATGACTTTAAAGTGCATAGCCGGAATTGAAAAACCGGACCGGGGCAGGATTGTGCTGGACGGAAGAGTTTTATTCGATTCGGAACAGGGGATCGACCTGCCTGTTCAGAAGCGCCGCGTGGGATATCTGTTCCAGAATTACGCTCTTTTCCCGAACATGACCGTGCGGCAGAACATTCTCTGCGGCCTGCATTATGAGAAAGACCGCCGGAAAAAAGAGGAGGAGGCGGACCGGGTCCTGGAACTTCTGCAGCTGAAAGAGCTGGAAACACTGCGGCCATCGAGCCTGTCCGGAGGCCAGGCCCAACGGGCGGCTCTGGGGCGGATTCTGGTGAACAGGCCGGATCTTCTGATGCTGGATGAGCCATTTTCCGCGCTGGATACGCACCTGCGCCTAAAACTGCAGATGGATCTGAAGACCCTGCTCTCTGGTTACGGTAAGGGAATTCTGATGGTTACTCACAACCGGGATGAGGCTTTCCGTATGTGTGAACGGATCGGAATAATGAGCCGGGGACGGATGCTGACGGTGAAAAAAACGAAGGAGCTGTTTGCGGATCCGGGGAGCAGAGAGGCTGCCGTGATTACCGGGTGCAAGAATATCGCCCGGGCCAGGAAAACCGGAGAATATGAGGTATTTGTTCCGGAATGGAATGTCCGGCTGACGACGGGGAAGGCTGTCAGAGATGATCTGGAGGCGGTGGGAATCCGCGCCCATTATTTTCATCCGGGCACGCCGCGCAATGCTTACCCGGTGACATTTGTCCGGGAGATGGAGGAACCCTTTGAATGGGTGAGCGAATTCCGCTACGAAGGGCAGGATCCGGCAAGCCCTGCTGTCTGGTGGCGTTATTCCAAAGAAAAGCGGCCGGCGCGGCTGCCGGAGCGCCTGGGGATTTCGCCTGCCAATATCCTGCTTTTGTATCCGGAAAGCTGAAAGAGCATAGTTATCCGGCTGATTCGGGATCCGGCCGGATCTGCTCCGGGAGGACATTGATTATTTTTCGTATTGTCCCGGTTGTCCTGTACGCTTCCCCAAGCTGTGATTTATTATATTTATAGATTGTACCTGCAGTCGATTCTATGAGATATGAGGTATAAAATTCCTCCCAGCTCAGATATCTGCAGCTGTCAGCAAACATAAAAGTTTCCTGCAGCACCTCATCCGGAACGCTGATGATCCCTGATTTCAGTATCAGATACTCAAAGGATTCCGGTGCATAAAGTACGCAGTTTTTATTGCTCTGTAGAAGATATCTCGAAACCTTACCCATCTCGGAACCAAAAGCAGCGCCGTCAATGATTACAAGAATACTGCTGTTCTCAGAGCGGCGAATCTTATTATAAACCTGGCTCTTCCCGCCTGCAGGTTCACATGGGCAGTTATAAATCTGTGCAAAACACTGATTGCCTGAATTGGAATCTTCCGTTAATACAAGATCCGGTTTCAGTTGTGTATTTACGCCGGTGTTATATAGTTTGTAAATCTCATTGTATACTTTTCTGAATCTTTTATACTTCGAAATATCTGTTCTGAGTCCGTAGATTTCCTCTACGCTGTAAGGCAGCTGATTAAGATCATCTCTTGTGACAATCACGAAATAATTGTCAGCGCCCCGGACCATTTCCGCAAACCGTTTTGATTTTATGAAAGCTGCGGTTTCGTCAATAAAAACAATGGAACCTTTAAGTGCACCAAGCCTGAGCTCCCAGTCAACAGAAGTCAGAACTGTACATCTTACATCACATTTGACAGTTATGCCGGAGGAAACGCCGTTCTGTTCGTATTCTCCAATTAACCGGATCAATTCTGTCTTTCCGGTTGCGCTGTTTCCCTGCAGGATGGTGATATTTCTCCGGACAGTAAGAAAGTAGTGCACACGGTTATTGTATATCTCTATTTCATACTTGCCGATCATCTTTTTGACTCTCCTATAGAAGCCTGTTATCGAGGACTGTTTCGACAAGCTCTTTGCCGTTATGAACAATGATTCCAAGGTTTTCTACTTCTATTTCAAAGGGCTCAGTTCCGAAATCCATCAGATAGCCGAGACGGATCAGCAGATCTTTCCTTCTGTTCTGCAGCTCCCGGGCAATATGCAGAATCCATTTTGCGCAATTGTCTCCGCAGGCGGAAGCATTAAATATGTGTTCCTGATCTTTGTTCATCAGTATCAGGGTTTTTACCCCGCCGGACAGACGCTCTGTCGGAATAAGACCTAAAAAAGGACTGTCAATTGCCCGCGGTCCAACCACTTCTGAGCCGTCAATATCCTTTATCATCTGTATGGACAAAGGATCAACGATCCAATCGTCCTCATAAGTATTATTGAAAAAAGCGTCCGGATTGAAAATATATTTTTCCGATACAAGCTCACCATAATGAATCTTCAGCATTTTAAAATTCCTCTTGCGTGTTTTTCTGTAGATCAGACCCATTATATCTCAAATCTGCTGCATCGTCAGAAAAAGCTGATCCCATTTCTGAGATCAGCTTTTTAAAATTATTTCACTTCAACCAGCTCTATCGTGAAATTCAGCTCTTTTCCGGCCATCTCATGATTTGCGTCAAAAGTAATGGTTTCCGCGTCCTTTGCGGACACTCTGACCGGGAAGGGTTCTCCCTGCATATTCTGCAGGTAGACCTGCTGTCCTACTTCCAGCTTTTCTGTTCCCGGCATCCGGGCAATCGGGACGGTAAGGAAGGCGCGCGGATCCGGCTGGCCATAGGCTTCTTCCGGCATGAGATGGACGGTGACGGTCTCGCCGACTTTCATATTTGCGACGGCGGCGTCAAAGCCTTTTATCATCATGCCTGCCCCGCAGACAAATTCCAGCGGCTCGCCTCTGTCATAGGAGGAGTCGAACTGTGTCCCGTCATTGAAGGTTCCTCTGTAATGTGTCCGGCAGGTTTTGCCGACGTTGACGCCTTCGATGGACGGTTTTTCATGACATCCGCCGCAGTCTTCGCCATCATGATGGCCGCATCCGCCCTCGTCACCGTGATGGCCGCAGCTGTGGCCTTCACCGTGGTGGTCGCAGTTGGCGCCTGTATTGACAAGTTCTCCTCTCAGGTAGGCTTCCACGGCTTTGTCCGCGTCTCCTGAAGCGCCGGCGCAGAGCTCGATTCCCCATTCTGCCAGCGCGTTCTGCGCACCTGCCCCGATGCCGCCGCAGATGAGCACATCCACAGCCCGGCCGCTGAGTAGGCCCGCAAGGGCGCCGTGTCCGCTTCCGTTGGAACCGATCAGTTCCGAAGAAACTACTTTTCCGTCTTCCACTTCATATACTTTAAAAGTTTCTGTATGTCCGAAATGCTGGAAGATTTCTCC
>DGHP01000024.1:7038-9973 GCA_002392705.1 Lachnospiraceae bacterium UBA3845
TATCATAAGTCACCGCAATTTTCATACTGTTCCCCTTCCCGCGCAATAATCTGCCGACGGGATCTTTTTATGATCCGCCCCGTGTTGTAGTTCCATCAGCGGGACCTTATTATAATCCGTCCCGTGTTGTAGTTCATCAGCGGGACCTTATTATGATCCGTCCCGTGTTATAACTCCGTCAGCGGGTTTTTCTTCCGATCCGTTCCCCGCGTCGCAACCTCTGTATTATACACGAAAAAAGAATGAAGTACAGTCACCATTCAAATACTTTTCTGGCTTCTTCTTCAGAGCGGGTCTCAAAATATGTCCTCTGCGGAACAGAGATCTTTGCCGCCTCATCTGCGAGGATCAGGAGCCGGTCTTCCTCCAGACTGTTCCGGACAGTGAGGATTGCATCCGGGTCAGGCAGAGTGCATGCCGCGGTTTCTGTCAGCTGTCCGTTTTTCGGATCAAACCAGGCCTGATATACCTTCCCCTTCATCACGCCTTTCAGATCAATCTGCTCTTCTGTGTCCGAAGCAAAATAGACAAGCATAACGTTGTTTTTTATGTCGACGGCTGCCTGCTCATGAAGGTCCAGGTCATCTTCTGCGGCGCTCTGGCGCAGCAGGCGTTCCTGGCAGGGCTCAAAGCTGCTGAGGTCATAGGCTTCCATAAAGTCGCGCAGAATTTTCATCTGGTGCATGCGGTCCCCGCCGAGGCACCAGAGGATATTATTCCGTCCGGCCATCCTCCTGCCGAGCCATTTTCCATAGGCGGCTGCGTTCTGCTCCGTCATATAGAGCGGATGTTCTCCGCCGTTCCAGTCCCAGCCGACGACCAGTTCGCCCCAGACAGGAAGCAGCAGCACATAGAAGCCGTAAGCCTCCGCCTGGTCGAGTACCCAGTCCACATAGGAGAAATACTGCTCCTCCGGCTGAAGAAGATCATCCTCTTTCAGGGCTTTTATCCCGCAGGGGTTTCTCATCTCTTCATTAAATTCCGGGTCCAGGACTACCATCTGAAGAACGGTAAAGCCCTGTTTCTTTCTGGTTTCCATATAGTGCAGGACATCGTCCCACTTGAGCCTCGCCGGAACCGTCCAGGCTGTGTCCGCGAGCCAGACAAAGGGGGATCCGTCCGCTTTTTCGAAGTACCGTCCATTCTCAGAAATGTGAAGTTTTTCCATGCGCAATACAACGTCCTCCTGTATATTTCTGTTTTTTTTTCTGCCGGAAAGTTTATCTCCCTGACCATAAAGTTATGATACAGCGATCCCGGCCTGATTGCTTTTGATTATTTAGCATAAGCTGCTCAATTTCATGCTATAATTTTCAGAAAGTCGCTGATTTATTCGCGGAAGAGTCTTCAAAGGAGGAAAGATATGCTGAAGGATCTGGTTGTGAAGAGCAGAAGCTACAGGGGCTATGATGAGAGCCGCAGAATTACGGAACAGGAGCTGCTGGAACTGGTGGACTGCGCCCGTTTTGCTCCCTCCAGCGTTAACGGACAGCCTTTCTGCTATCTGCTGCTGCATGAGAAGGAGGATACGGACAGGCTTCAGCCCCTTACCGGCTGGGCAAAGGCGCTGCCTGGAATGAAGCTTCCCCACCCAGGGAAATGTCCGACGGCCTTTATCGTGATCTGCCAGAATACGGAGTGGGACAGCAATCTCAGCAGATACCTGAGGGATGTGGGCGCGGTTGCCCAGACGATGCTCCTGGCAGCGACGGAAATGGGACTGGGCGGAATCATGATCGGCAATTTCAGCCCGGCGAAGGTTTCCGAAGCCATGAAGCTTCCGGAGACGATTGTCCCGATGCTGATCGTTGCTTTCGGTAAGCCGGATGAAAAGATCGTTCTTACGGAGGTCAGCAGCGGAGAGAGTATAAGATATTACCGGGATGACCAGGACGTTCATTACGTACCGAAGAGAAAGCTGGAAGATATCGTGATCCGCGCAAATGCGGAAAAGTATGACAAATGAGCGATAACGACACTGCTGAAGGCTGCGGCAGTATGAACACAAGGCAGCAGGGGAGGAGAACAGGATGGACTTCAGAATCTGCAGTTACGGAGAGCCGGATGCGGATATCATTCTTTTTCAGATGGTTGACGACCATGACCTGGAGGGTATCGACAGGGAGATCGCCTGTATCAGAGAGCTGTCCGGGGGAAAGCCTTTCTGTCTCAGGACTTTCCACGTAAACAGCTGGAATACAGACCTGTCACCCTGGGAGGCGCCAGCCGTGTTCGGAAATGAGGCTTTCGGGGACGGAGCGTCCCGGACCCTGGATTTTCTGCTGAATGAGCTGTCTTCCTGTCCGGTGAAGGGGCGGGTTTTTCTCGGAGGATATTCTCTGGCCGGTCTCTTTGCCCTCTGGGCGGGATATCAGACAGACTGTTTCCGGGGGATCGCGGCGGCATCGCCCTCTGTCTGGTTTCCGGGCTTTACGGATTATATGAAGGAAAATAAACTCCATACGGATGCGGTCTATCTCAGCCTGGGCGACCGGGAGGAAAAAACGCGCAATCCTGTCATGGCCCGGGTAGGGGACGCAATCCGGGAAGCATATGATCATCTGCGGAAGACCGGGACAGACTGCGTGCTGGAGTGGAACAAAGGGAACCATTTTAAGGACGCGGATCTTCGGACGGCGAAGGCTTTTGCCTGGCTGATGAACAGGGAAGAGACGCTGAAGGATTAAGAACAGGGACAGACCGCCGAAGAGCGGAGCAGCCGGGATGCTCCCTGTGAGGAAGAGGCAGAATGATTGCAGCGCCGGAAGCAAGGATGGAGATAATACTTTATACGATCTTTGCAGACCCTGCTTCTGGCAGGTGAATCATGGAATACAGGAGAACTATATGAGTCAGTGCGAGAGCTGTGCTTATTACGTCTTTGACGAAGATTTTGACGAATATGTCTGCGAAGCGGATATGGATGAGGATGATT
>DGHP01000176.1:0-11855 GCA_002392705.1 Lachnospiraceae bacterium UBA3845
TCGGCGGTATGACAGCCGGTGCTGTCAAGGAATGATATGGGGAATATTCTGCGCTGCGGCATGACGGCCGGCGCTGCCAGGGAATGATATGGGAAATACCCTGCGCTGCTGTATGAAGCCGGTACCGTCGGGGAATAATTATGACGCGAAAATGCGGAGATGAGGAACAGGACCGGAATTCCGGAAAGGAGATAAGACATGCCCGATTTTGTGAAAAAAGAAGGGGAAGCCGGGGGAGATTTCCGCTCGGACAACCGTTTTCTGCTTGGATTTTTTGAAGAAAAAGACGGAGCGCTGCATTACCGCTACGACGCGGAGCGCGTGATCATCGAGCCCTGGGGCCCTGACAGCCTGCGCGTGAGAGCGTCGAAGATGCCTGAAATGCCGCAGGAATGCTGGGCTCTGTCGGAAGAACCGAAGCCCTCCCGCAGCCGCGTCGAGATTTCGGAGTATTCCGCGAAGATCAGCAATGGCAGAATCTGCGCCGAGGTGAACAACATCGGCAAGATTACATTCTTCAACGCGAAGGGGGAAGTCCTTCTGGAGGAATACGTCCGCAACCGGGAGGACATGTTTGCGAAGACCACCAGTTCCCTGGAAGTGGAAGCCAGAGAATTTAAGCCGATCATCGGCGGGGATTACCAGCTGACCGCGCGCTTTGAGTCCAATCCGGATGAGAAGCTCTACGGCATGGGCCAGTATCAGCAGAAGTTCCTGAATGTAAAGGGCGCGGAGCTGGAGCTGGCGCACCGCAATTCCCAGGCCAGCGTTCCCTTTGTCCTTTCTTCGCTGGGATACGGTTTCCTCTGGAACAATCCGGCGGTAGGGCGCGTAAGCTTCAATAAGAACATTACCACCTGGCAGGTACAGTCCGCCAAAAAGCTGGATTACTGGATCACGGCGGGCGATACGCCGGCTGAGATCGAGGAAGCCTATGCAGACGTGACCGGAAAAGTTCCCATGATGCCGGAGTACGGCATGGGCTTCTGGCAGTGCAAGCTGCGCTACCAGACCCAGGAGGAGCTTCTTGAAATCGCCAGAGAATATAAAAAGAGAAATATTCCGCTGGATGTAATCGTCGTGGACTTCTTCCACTGGCCCAAGCAGGGCGACTGGCGCTTTGACCCGACCTACTGGCCGGATCCGGACGCCATGATCGCCGAGCTGAAGGAGATGGGCATCGAGCTGATGGTCTCCGTCTGGCCGATGGTGGATTACAAGAGTGAGAATTTTGCCGAGATGAAGGCGAAGGGGCTCCTGACCCGCGTAGAGAAGGGCGTCCGCATCGACAATACCTATATGGGGAATACGATCCAGTTCGACCCGACCAATCCCGAAGCGCGGGAGTATGTCTGGGGCAAGATCAAAAAGAACTATTACGATAAGGGCGTAAAGATCTTCTGGCTGGATGAGGCGGAGCCGGAATATACGGTCTACGATTTTGAGAATTACCGCTATCATCTGGGACCGAACTGCCAGATCGGCAACATCTATCCGGTCATGTACGCGAAAGCCTTCTTCGACGGCATGAAGGCGGAAGGCCAGGAAAATATCGTCAACCTCCTGCGCTGCGCCTGGGCAGGCAGCCAGAAATACGGCGCTCTGGTCTGGTCCGGGGATATTCACTCCACCTTCGAGAGTCTGCAGAATCAGTTTGCTGCCGGCCTGAACATGGGTATTGCCGGCATTCCCTGGTGGACGACGGATATCGGCGGCTTCTTCGGGGCAAATATCTACGATAAAGAATATCATGAAGTATTTGCCCGCTGGTTCGAGTACGGGGCATTCTGCCCGGTGATGCGCCTGCATGGCTACCGGATGCCCTATCAGCCCCAGTACGGCACTACGGGCGGAGCCGAGTGCGTCTCCGGCGCCCCGAATGAGATCTGGTCCTACGGGGATGAGATCTATGAGATCTGCAAAGAATACATTAAGATCCGCGAAAACATGAGGCCTTATATCCGGACCCTCATGCAGGCGGCCCACGAGAAGGGTTCGCCCATTATGCGCCCGCTCTTCTATGATTTCCCGGAGGATCCGGTATGCTGGGAGAGGGAAGCTGAGTTTATGTTCGGGCCGGATGTGCTGGTCGCTCCCGTCATGGAGAAGGGCCAGAGAAAGAAAGAAGTATATCTGCCGGCCGGCGCGAAGTGGACCTGCATCTGGTCAGGAGAGCGTTATGCGGGCGGACAGCTCGTCACGGTGGACGCCCCGCTGGCTCAGCTGCCGGTGTTCACAAGAGATGATTTCGTCATCGAAATCTGATCCCGCAGTGATTTACGGCATTACCTGTTTTTATCTGCGGGCACGGCCGGCCGGAAGCGGATTTCAGACCGGCCTTGGACAGTTATTTGATAGTTCAGACAGGAGAAATATATGATTTATAGAAAAAACAATCAGCTGTTCAGACGGAATGACAAAGAACTGCTGCTGGTGGAAGCCTGGGGGAAGAACAGCTTTCGCGTGAGAGCGACGCAGCGAAGCGCATTTCTCCCAGATGAACTCAGCGCCCTGCTGCCGGTGCAGGAAACAGAAACTGAGATTAGCATCGACGGCGACCGCGCTCAGATCGTGAACGGAAAGCTGACCTGCAGGATGATGGAGGACGGGATTCTTCAGTTTACCGACCGGAACGGGAAAGTCCTCCTGCAGGAGTATGACCGCACCCGCAGCATGTACGAAGGCTCCGGAAAGTTCGCCAGCGCGCTGGAGATCGTGCCGCGGACCTTCATGCCGAAGGTCGGGGCGGACGGATATAAGCTGATTTACCGCCTGGAAGCCAATGAGGGCGAGAAGATCTTCGGCATGGGCCAGTATCAGCAGCCTTATCTGGACATGAAGGGCTGTGTGGTGGAGCTTGCCCAGAGAAATTCCCAGGCAAGCGTTCCCTTCCTGATCTCCAGCCGGGGTTACGGCATGCTCTGGAACAATCCGGCCATCGGCAAAGTTACCTTCGGGAAAAACCTGACGGAATGGATCGCGGAAAACACAAAACAGCTGGATTACTGGATTACGGCGGGAGATACGCCGGCCGAGATCGAAGAAGCATATGCGGACGCGGCGGGGAAAGTTCCCATGATGCCCGAGTACGGGCTGGGTTTCTGGCAGTGCAAGCTGCGCTACCAGACCCAGGAGGAACTGCTCGAGGTTGCCAGGGAATACAAGAGAAGAGGGATTCCGGTGGACGTCATCGTAGCGGATTTCTTCCACTGGCCGCATGAAGGCGACTGGAAGTTTGACAAAGACTTCTGGCCGGATCCGGCAGCCATGGTGAAAGAGCTGGAGGAGATGGGCACGAAGCTTATGGTTTCCATCTGGCCGACCGTGGACGGTGAGAGTGAAAACTATGAGAAGATGAGGGAGATGGGCTATCTTGCCCGCTCCGAATACGGCAAACGGCTGGGACAGATCGGGAACGCCTGCTTCTTTGATCCGACAAACCCGGACGCCCGGAAGTTTGTGTGGGAACGGATCAAAGAAAACTATTACAAAGACGGAATCCAGATTTTCTGGCTGGATGAGGCGGAACCGGAATTTACCGGTTACGAGTATGAGCACTACCGCTATTTTGCCGGCGCGGATCTGGAAGTGGGAAACATGTACCCGAAAGCCTACGCCCAGATGACTTACGACGGCATGGAGGAAGAAGGACAGGAAAATATCGTAAACCTGCTCCGCTGCGCCTGGGCGGGTTCCCAGAGATACGGAGCCCTGGTCTGGTCCGGCGACATCGATTCCTCCTTCCGGGCGCTGCGCAATCAGCTGGCTGCGGGCCTGAACATGGGCCTGGCAGGCATTCCCTGGTGGACGACGGATATCGGCGGCTTCCACGGCGGCAATATTCATGACGAAGGCTTCCGGGAGGTCCTGGTCCGCTGGTTTGCCTGGGGCTGCTTCCTTCCGGTCATGCGTCTGCATGGCTTCCGGGAACCTTTCAAACCGGCGCTGTCTGAGAGCGGCGGCGGGAAACAGATCAGCGGCGCGGAAAATGAGATCTGGAGCTACGGCGACAGGGTCTATGAAATCTGCAGAAAATATATTACACTCAGAGAGAACATGCGGCCCTATGTGCGCAGCCTGATGAAGGCTGCCCATGAAAAGGGAACGCCGCTGATCCGGCCGCTCTTCTATGATTTCCCGGAGGACGAAAAGGCCTGGGAAACCGGTGATGAGCACATGTTCGGACCGGACGTGCTGGTCGCGCCGGTGCTTTATGAGAACGTGAGAGAACGCAGCGTATATCTGCCGGAAGGAAACTGGAGAAATATCAATGACGGCGAATGCCTTGAGGGAGGCCGGACGATTACGGCGCCGGCGCCTTACGAGGCCATTCCGGTATTTGTAAAAGCAGGCAGCGAAGTGGAAAAGATGCTGATCCCGTAAGTCTGTGTGTAAACGCCAGGCAGCTGCGTTACGCAGCTGCCTGTTTTACGCTGAGGCGGTTCCGTGAGCAGCCTCTTGCGGTAAAGCTCCGTCAGGAAAAGCTGTGGACGGAGCACACAGCTGGAGAGCGATTATCCGGTTATTTTTTATACCCGGACAAAAAATGAAATCTGGTCCGGGCCAGATGCCTGCTTCAGGGCGGAGTCAGGGCAGGCCTCTTTCAGGAAGAGCTGTGGACGGAACATAGAGCTGGGGAGCGATTATCCGGTCATTTTTTATACCCGGACAATAGGAAGTGTAATATGGTCCGGGCCAAATGTCTGCTTTAGGGCGGAGTCAGGAAAGCCGGGCATGATGCGTGCGGGCGGGAAACAGTCAGGACAGAAGAATTGAGTGTATGAAAATCGGCGGAAAAAAAGGAAACAGGAAAAAACAGAACAACGGCGGGGGGACCTTCGGTTTCGGAGGCAGTTTTACGAATTTCGGGAGCAAGCTTTTTGACGTGTGGATGCTGGGAATCTGCTGGCTCTTCTGCAGCCTGCCGGTTATCACCATCGGGGTGTCCAGCACGGCCCTTTATTACGCCCTGATCCACAGCGTAAAGGCGGACGACGGCTACGCCTCGACGATGTTTTTCCGCTCCTTCAGAAGGAATCTGAAACAGGGAATCATCCTCTGGCTTGTGACCCTTGCCGTATTTATGCTGATGCGGCTGAATACGGGAATCCTGGAAGCAAAAACCGACGGAATGGCCGGCCTTGTGATGATCGGTTTCTATACGGCGGTGATGGTATATACGATTCTTGCCGCCCTTTATCTGTTTCCTCTTCTGGCCAGGTTCGACATGGATATCTTCTGGTTCCTCCGGGTTGCGGTCTACATGGTGGTCCGTTACCCGCTCAGCAGCCTGATGCTGGCCGTTGTGGCGGGAGGAGCCGGGGCTCTGGTCTACCGCTTCCCCTTCCTGATTTTTGTGCTGCCGGGCCCTGCCATGTGGCTGATGAGTGAATTCCTGGAACCCGTGCTGAACCGGCACGCGCCCGGGGAAAATGTCTGAGCCTTCGCTGCCGGCAGCAAGGCCGGCTGGGGAATTGCCTGCGCTTTTACTGCCGGACCGGACGGATCTGCGCTCAGGGAAAACAGAGAGCAGGCCTGTCCGGCGGGATACAGGAAAAAAGAACAGTGCCGCCTGAAAAGGCGGCGGAATGGAGATTCGTATGAAATTTACAAATGGTTTCTGGCTTGTCCGGGACGAGTACGCGCCGGATTATGTCCGGGATTTTTACACGGTGGAAGAGGATGAGGACAGTGTCCGTGCCTACGCGCCTTATAAAAAGATAGACGGGCGCGGAGATATGCTCAACATCGGCGTCATGACATTCACTTTCACGGCGCCGGCAGAGGACGTCCTGGGCGTTAAGATGCAGAATCACATGGGAAACTATGACCATTCCCCCTCCTATATCCTCGGCGGGATGCAGGGAAGAAAGGCGCTTGTCAGAGAGGCGAAAAGCGCGGAGGGCGGAAAGGAGCGCTCCTCCTGGGAGATTTCATCCGGAAAAGTCAGCGTCAGGTTTTCCCAGGGCAGCCCTGAAATGGCTTATTTCGCGGAGGGAAAGCCGCTCACCTGCACAAAATCCCGGAGCATGGGGATGATGCATGAAAAGAGCGGGAAGAATTACATTCTCACAGGCCTGAACCTCAGCGTGGGGGAACTGGTCTACGGACTGGGCGAACGGTTCACTCCCATGGTAAAAAACGGCCAGGTCGTGGATATGTGGAATGAGGACGGGGGCACCGCCAGCGAAATCGCCTATAAAAACATTCCCTTCTACTATACTTCGGCCGGTTACGGCGTGTTTGTCAACCATCCGGGCGCAGTCAGCTTCGAGATCGGAAGCGAAAAAGTGGAGACAGTCCAGTTTTCCGTGGAGGATGAGGAGCTGGAGTTTTTTATCATTTACGGGCCGACTCCGAAGGAGATCATTGAGAAATATACAGCCCTGACCGGCCGTCCGGCGCTTCCGCCCGAATGGTCCTTCGGCCTCTGGCTGACGACTTCGTTTACGACCAATTACGACGAGGATACCGTCACGGGATTCATCGAAGGATTCCGGCAGAGGCAGATTCCCCTCCAGGTCTTCCATTTTGACTGTTTCTGGATGAAAGGCTTCGAGTGGTGCAATTTCCTCTGGGATAAGGACATGTTCCCGGACCCGGAGGGAATGCTCCGCCGCTACCATGAGCGGGGCCTGAAGATCTGCGTCTGGATCAACCCCTATATCGCGCAGAAATCGCCTCTCTTCCGCGAGGGAATGGAGGCGGGCTACCTCCTGAAGAAAAACAGCAGGAAAGTCTGGCAGTGGGATCTGTGGCAGGCAGGAATGGCCCTGGTGGATTTCACGAACCCGGATGCCTGCGCCTGGTATCAGTCAAAACTGAAGGCCCTGCTTGACATGGGGGTGGACTGCTTCAAGACCGATTTCGGCGAGAGAGTTCCCACGGACGTGGTCTGGTATGACGGCTCGGATCCGATGAAGATGCATAATTATTACACGCATCTTTACAACAAATGCGTCTTTGACCTGCTTGTCAGGGAAAGAGGAGAAGGGGAGGCCTGCCTCTTTGCCCGCAGCGCTACGGCCGGCGGCCAGCAGTTCCCGGTTCACTGGGGCGGGGACTCCACCAGCCAGTATATTTCCATGGCGGAAACCCTGCGTGGCGGCCTTTCCCTGATGGACAGCGGCTTCGGCTTCTGGAGCCATGACATAGGAGGCTTTGAGGATCAGGGCTCGGCGGATCTCTACAAGCGCTGGGTTGCTTTCGGCCTGCTTTCCTCCCACAGCCGTCTGCACGGTTCCAGCTCCTACCGGGTGCCGTGGAATTACGACGACGAAGCCAGCGATGTCCTTCGCTTCTTCGTGAATCTGAAGCAGAAGCTGATGCCATATATCCTGGAACTCGCGAAATGCGCTCATGAGAAAGGTATTCCTGTTCTCAGGCCCATGCATATGGAATTCCCCGATGACCCGGCCTGCGCTTATCTGGACCAGCAGTATATGCTGGGCAGCCGGATTCTTGTCTCGCCGGTCTTCTCGGAGGACGGCAGGCAGCGCTTCTATCTTCCGGAAGGAAAATGGGTGCACCTGCTCAGCCGTGAGCCGGCAGAGGGCGGACGCTGGATGGAAGGACGCTATGACTATTTCAGCCTGCCGCTCTATGTGCGCGAGGGTGATCCGCTTCTGGATCTGGTGTAAAAGACAATATCCGTCGGCCGGAAAATCTGCGTACCGTAGGACGGACCTACAGCTGTAACAACACTTAACCCGGATACGAGGGAAAGTCTGCGTACCGTAGGACGGACTTGTAAAGATACGGAATGGTTCAGCGTCTTTTCGCGTTTGGAAAGGCGCTGAACTGATGTTTGATCCGCAGCATTTTGACATGGTGCTTCGTACCGGAGAGAGCGATTGATTATCAGTACCGGAGGCTAAAGATGGAATGGAGCTTACCGGAAGCAAGTTGTGACGATAGACTTACTGCTTTCAACTTGCAGCAATAGATCAGAATGGAGAATTGAATGAGCTTGGAACAGATGGAAGTGCTGCGCGCCGGCGAGGAATGGGCAAGGGCGGGAGCTTATTCGGTACGGATCCAGGGCATGAACAGGCAGCACCACATTTCCCTGAGAGAAGAATTTGATGAACATGACGGGGATGGCACGAGATATATCGTGCTTCTGGATGAAGGCTATCCGGTGGCGACATGCCGTTTCTATGAGCTTGACAGGGAACGGGTCATGATCGGCCGGGTCGTTGTACTTCCAAAGTACCGGGGCAGCGGACTGGGCAGGAAGGTTATCCTGGAAGCGGAATCCTGGATCCGCGAGCTGGGATATACTGCGGCGGAGATCGAGAGCAGAACGGTCGCAACGGGTTTCTATCTGAGACTCGGTTATGAGATCGAAGACGGCAGCGTCGTCCGGAGCGGGGTCTTTGACTGCGTCCGGATGCGGAAAGACCTGAAGAAGGATCAAAGAGGATTATAGGAGCGCGGAGCCATCCGTAACTATACCTAAGGCGAATAAAACAGATTGTGAGAGATGGAATTTATGGGCGGACAAAAAGAAGAAAAGAAAAGCTCAATGATTACAGAACAGATTTTTGATGTCATTTGTCTGATTACGTCATATGGCATTCTGTTCCTGCTTCCGCAGAAGATCGATGTTTTCTTTTATCTGATCTTTGGAATATCCGCTTTTCTCTTCTGCATAGGGTTCTTTCGTCTGGGATTCACCTTCCATGCACCGGCAGGCGCAAATGGGATTCTGATCGCCGGATTATTTTATGTCATTATCGGAGCTTTGATCAATGCGGCAGCTTTATATGAAATCTGCCGGGATCAGGGCAGCGGACGCAGTATTACGATTGCGACCCTTCTGCTGATTGAGGCTCTTGTGTTATTTGCCATGGCTGCGGGCAGAAGCAGCACGCCGGAAAGTCAGCTCAGAGCAGCGGTTCTTTTACGGGCTGCGGCTGTTTTTGCCGTTCTTTTCGGAATTGCATTTGCTCTCTGGAAGCATTTCAGCGAGGCTGCTGTGATAATGGGGACCATACTTCTGATCGAAGCTGTCTGCCTGTGGAAAATGGGAGGCGGCAGCAACCCCTTTAACACACTGACTCCTGAAATACAGTCAGTCCCGGGGATGCGGATTCCGATCGGGGAGCTGAAATCAGTTTTTGCCGATGTTGAGACGCAGCTGGGGTATCCCTGGATCGGGAAAATTCAGACGATGAAGCAGGATTCCATCATTTACGGTCCTTCGGAAGACGGGTTCTGTGTTTATGGGTATTATCTGTTCGACCAGTTTTATATATCAGGCAGTACGAATCCTCTTTTCCCCGACCCTGAAAATGCACAGGGTCATATCACAGAGGAAATCCCGGACAGCGATGGAATTTTGCTGGCAAAAGAAAATCTTCCGGAAGCATACAGAAATATGTTCACCCGATATACGGAAAAAGGGGAGGCCCGCTGGAGTACGGATCTTTCGGATCATTAAGAAAGAACAGGATTGAGAAAATTACAGACAGACGGAGGATTCACGATGAGTTCCATTAAAATTCAGAAAATCAGTATAACGGATCTGGAGACCGACGCGGTTGTAAATGCGGCAAATGAAGGCCTGTGGGCCGGCGGCGGCGTATGCGGCGCGATCTTCAGGGCAGCGGGACACAGGCAGCTGCAGGACGCCTGTGACAGAATCGGTCACTGCGATACGGGGTCAGCTGTTATCACGCCGGGGTTTCAGCTTAAGGCAAAATATATCATTCATGCTGTCGGTCCCGTCTGGAGAGACGGAAAGCATAATGAACCAGAACTGCTGTACGGCGCATACAGGAAGTCGCTTGAACTGGCAGCAGAAAACGGATGCGCCTCCATCGGTTTTCCGCTCATTTCTGCCGGAATCTTTGGATATCCGGCAGATCGGGCATGGGAGACGGCATTACAGGCATGCCGTGATTTTCTGGATAAAGGAAATGAGATCGACATTATATTTGCGGTCCTTGATGATGCCATGCTGAGGAAGGGACAGCGGATTCTGGAAAATACCGGAAGCTGACAGTTCACTGACAGAGCCGGCGAAAAAGGACGTTTCTTTTCTGCAGTTCGCAGTAAGGAAACGTCCTTTCTGAATGTTGTCCCTTTGCAGCACATCAGTTCACAAGCCCGGATAAAACAGCAGCGTCAAAGCCCTGATAGTTTCGTTCACGCATCAGCGCCTGTACCTCGTCAAGAGTCGGCAGGCTGTTGATAGCGCCCATGCGGGACACAGTGATTGCCGCGGTGTGGCTGGCAAAATCGAGTGCCTGCGCCTGGGGCAGTCCGGCTGACAGCGCCGTGCAGAAGGCAGCCACGAAAGAATCCCCGGCCGCGGTGGGGTCTGCCACATGAGGCATCTTTACACAGGGCGTATGGTGAATCCCATCCTGCCCCGCGATCACCGAACCGTTGCCGCCCATGGTGATGATGAGGTTCTGAACGCCCCTGTCATGAAAGGCTTTCGCCACAACGGCAACATCGTCAAAATTGATCCCGTTCTCCACATTGATCTCATGTCCGGCCAGCAGCGCCGCTTCATGCTCGTTGGGAGAGAGGAAGGAGGCACATTCGAGAAGACCGTCGGACATGGGGGCCGCGGGAGCGGGGTTGATCATCACCGGAACGCCGGCGTCATGAGCCCAGCGGGCCACGGTCTCCACTACAGGCATCGGCAGCTCAAACTGCATGATGACCATGTCGTAAGAAGCAACTCCTTCCCGGAGCCAGGAAAGCTCCTCCGCGGTAATGGTGAAGTTCGATCCGGGGCATACCGTAATACGGTTCTGCGTACCTGTTTCGCTGACTTCCAGCTGGATCATGGCCACGCCGGTGGACTCGTTTTCGTCCGTCAGCACGCGGGAAACATCCACTCCGGATTCCTGCGCCACAGCCAGCAGAGCCTTTCCGAAATCGTCCTTTCCGACCTTGCCGGCCATGGTGACCTCCGCGCCCAGCCGGGCGCACTGCACGGCCTGGTTCAGGCCCTTTCCGCCCGGCGCGGTCTGAAATTTCATTCCGATCACTGTTTCACCGGAATTGGGAACTCTCTTCGCCGAGGCGGTCAGATCCATGTTCAGGCTGCCGACTACCAGTATCTTCGGTCGCTTCATTTTTTTGTCCTCTCTGCAGCCGCGTTCATGTCATCCTGAATGCGGCGGGTTGTAAGCATCTCCGGCAGCGCGGCTCCCGGCCGCATACAAAATCCCTCGCGCCCTTATGTCAATGCTGCCGTCCTGATTCACAGGCGTAATCGCTGCAGTCACTACGCCTTGTACGTCCTTTTTATTCATTATAAACCCTCTCTGTTCATTCTATATCTGAAAATTGAAAAAATGTGTTCCGTTTGCCTGTAATCATTTTCATGCTTTTCTATAAACAGGGCCCTGCGATCACTGATATGAATCGCCGGGAACTTTTCCTTAAGCCATGAATTATACAGGACAGACAAACAAATAATGTGCATTTCTGCGGAATCTCTGGTATAGTAAAAGGGTATTGTGCAGAAGTCTTTTTTTCACACTATATATAGAGGCGGACGCTGCCGGCGCACTGTTGAACTCCGGCAGCCGGAGCTGCCGCTCCAGGGCGTTTTCTGCGCCGGGGCGGAATTGATTGGAGAAGCAGGATGAACGAAAAGCAGGATAAAAAAGTCAGGACGGAACGACCGACTTCCCCTGAGCAGATTGACGATTATATCAGAGTGACGACACCCGGCATGTGGGTTCTGGTCTCGGGTATGCTGGTGCTGCTTCTGGCCGGCCTGATCTGGGCCTATGCCGGCAGGATTGAGAAGCGGGATACGGCTCCCGACGGTCAGGTAACTACGGAGTATGTTGCCCCGGCGTCTTTTCTGACAGACGCTGAATGAG
>DGHP01000176.1:11958-16374 GCA_002392705.1 Lachnospiraceae bacterium UBA3845
GCTGTAATGAGAGATTTTCGGTATCCTGTCTGACGGACGCTGAATGAAAGATTTTAGAGCTTTCGCTGTACAGGAAGAATCTGAGGAACCGCTGCGGACTGCAGCTCGGAGACGGATATGATCGGATCGGACAGAAAAGCGATAAAAGAACCGGTTAAAGGAAATAAGGTGGCGAAGGTGCCGGTGATCATGCAGCTGGAAGCGCTGGAATGCGGCGCTGCGTGCCTGGATATGATCCTTGCCTATTATGAAAAATGGATTCCGCTGGAGCAGGTCCGCAGGGACTGCGGCGTATCACGCGACGGGTCGAACGCCAGGAATGTCATGCTGGCTGCGCAGAACTACGGCCTGAACGCCGAAGGCTTCAGAGTGGAAAAGGAATACCTGAAAGAGAAAGGCTCTTTTCCCTGCATCATTTACTGGAACGGCAACCATTTTGTGGTTCTGGACGGATTCAGGAAGGGAAGGGCTGTCTTAAATGACCCCGCCAGGGGCCTGGTGGAAGTTTCCATGGAGGAATTTGACATGTCCTTCACGGGAATTATGCTGGAGATGTCGCCGGGAGAAAACTTTGAACCCGGAGGCCATCCCAAGAGCATTATGGGCTTTGTGAAGAAAAAACTGAAGGGGCTCAGGTCCGCTTTCATTTTTGCCGTCTGCCTCTATCTGGTCACCGCGATCTGCGATATGTTTTATCCCGGTTTTCAGAGAGTCTTCCTTGACCGGCTGCTGACCGGGAAGAGTCCGGAATGGGTGATGCCCTTCCTGATTCTTCTCTGCATTCTGACTGCAATCGAGATCACGAACAGCCTGATCAACCGCTTCTTCCTGCTGCGGCTGGAAGGAAAACTTGCGATTTCCTCGAACGCTTCCTATATGTGGCACATTCTGCACCTGCCCATGGAATTCTATTCGCAGAGGCAGGCCGGCGACATCGCGATGCGCAAGCAGACCAACGCCACGATCGCGGCGACCCTGATCAGTACCTTCACCCCGCTGCTGATGGACACCGTGCTCATGTTTTTCTATCTCTACCTGATGATCCGCTATGATTTCAGCCTCTCCCTGGTCGGAGTGGCCGGAATCCTGATCAATACCTTTGTTCAGAAATATATCTCCGACAGGAAGGTCAATATCTCCAGGGTCATGATGCGTGACCTGGCCAAGCTGCAGTCCACGACCGTAGCGGGCGTCGAGATGATCGAGACCATCAAGGCCAGCGGTGTGGAGGATGAATTCTTCGCCAGATGGGCAGGCTACCAGGCTTCCGTCAACCGGCAGAACACGTCCTCCACACGGATCAGCAACGGATACGGTCTGATTCTGCAGTTTGTTTCCATGCTGTCCAACAATCTGATCCTTGCCCTGGGGCTTCTTTATACGATGCAGGGCCATTTCACTGTCGGTATGCTCTTCGGATTCACGACTCTTCTGACCCGCTTCAGTTCTCCGGTGGCCGAGCTGACATCCGCCCGGGACATGATCCGGCAGATGCGTACGGATATGGAGCGCATCGAGGACGTTATGGAATACAGGGCGGACGTGCCGGAGACGGATCCGGTGCGGACCGAGGAGACCAATTATACAAAGCTGAGCGGAAAAATCGAGATGAAGAATGTCACCTTCGGCTATTCCCGTCTCGCCAAACCGCTGATTGAGAATTTCAACCTGACCATTGAGCCCGGACAGAAGATCGCTTTCGTCGGAAGCTCCGGCTGCGGAAAATCGACGCTCGCGAAGCTTCTGACCGGCCTCTACAAGCCGTGGAGCGGCGAGATTTTATTTGACGGGATGCCCCGTGAAGAGATTGACCGGAACCGTTTCACCGGATCTGTCGCCATGGTGGATCAGGAAGTGACCCTTTTTGAGGACACGATCGAGAACAATATCAAGCTCTGGGACAATTCCATCGAGGACTTTGAGATGGTTCTCGCGTCGCGGGACGCGAGCATCCATTCGGAGATCATCCAGAGAGAGGGCGGATATAACTATATCCTGCATGAGAACGGAAAAGACCTCTCCGGCGGTCAGAGGCAGAGGCTTGAGATCGCCCGTGTGCTTGCCCAGGATCCCACGGTCATCATCATGGATGAGGCCACCTCAGCTCTCGACGCGAGAACGGAGGCCGAGGTCGTTCAGGCGATTCAGGACCGCGGAATCACCTGCATCGTGGTTGCGCACAGACTGTCGACGATCCGGGACTGCGATGAGATCATCGTTATGGAAAACGGGCACGTCGTGGAGCGCGGAACGCATAAGGAACTGTATCAGAAAGGGAGCTTTTATACAAAGCTTGTGACGAGCGAATAAAGGTCGGAAGGAGACATGTTTTGCCCACGGATGTAAGCGTCAGCGAAGCAGACGTGGCTGCAAAACAGTCATCCGGACATTTAATCAGAGTTCAGGACTTCATTTTTGGAAGGAGGAGCGGCTGAGACTGCCGGCAGATTCTGTCTGCCGATGAAGATGCGCGGAGGCGCTTATAAAGTGCCGCCGGGCGCAGGCAGTCCGGTCCACAGATCGCGTGGGTTGGTTTGACGAGCAGATCCGTCAGCGGATACAGAATGATGATGACATTCTGGCGGATGCTTATGCCAGAATGGCGAATGCTGTAAATGGAAAAGATAAGATCCGGATCCTGTTCCAGTCTGACCGGGAGCTGGCGGAAGCGGCCGTGGGGGAGATCCTGCGCTATTACCGCGTCCGTGCCAGGATCATTCCGGACGGGATGGAAGATTACGAAGAGATCCTTGAATATCTGCTCCGGCCTTCCGGCATCCTGAGAAGGCGTGTGAGCCTTACAGAAAACTGGTATAAGGACGCGGCCGGCGCCATGCTCGGGTCAAAAAAGGACGGCACCTTAGTGGCCCTGATCCCGGGAAAGCTGAGAGGCTATACGATCGTCGACCCGGCCAGCGGGAAGAATGAAGTGGTGAACGCCCGGACAGCGGCGGAGCTGGACCGGGAGGCAGTGTGCTTCTATAAGCCGTTCCCGTTGAAAGCCATTGGCGTGAAGGATGTGATCTTCCATGTGATCTCCCTGCTCCGTACCAGGGACTACGCCTGGATGATCGGGCTTACGGCGATGATTACGCTGATCCAGGCGATCGGCCCGAAGATCACACTGAAGATCTACAGTCCGGAGTTTCTTGGAACCGGCAGCCGCCTGCTCCTGATCAGCATGATCATGGTCCTGACTCTGTCGGAAGTGTCAAGGATCCTGTTCAGCCTGGCCAAAAACCTGATCAGCCAGAATATCCAGGACCAGCTCAGGCTTCAGGTGGAGAGCGCCGCGATGATGCGGATCCTGTCCCTGCCGATCTCCTTTTTCTCACGGTTTAATTCAGGAGAGATCATTACCAGGCTGCAGGCGGTGTCGACCCTGTGTTCCACCATCTCGTCGACCTTTTTCTCCGTCTTTCTGACCGCGGCATTTTCGCTGGTCTATATGTTCCAGATCTTCAACTATGCTTCCTCGCTGGTTCTTCCGGCGATGGCGGTGACCCTGCTCACGGCGGCGCTCACCCTTCTGACCTCCCTCCTGCAGATGGGGATCTCCCAGAAGCGCATGGAGGCGGAAGGAAAGGAAAGCGGAATCGTCCTGGCATTGCTTGGAGGAACGGATAAGATCAAGGTCGCTGGCGCGGAGAAAAGAGCCTTTGCCGAGTGGGCGGAGCGCTACGCGGTCTGCGCCGGCCTGACTTACAATCCGCCCTTCCTGCTGAAAGTCAGCGGCCCGCTCTCGCAGATCATCACCTTAAGCGGGACGGTAGTGATGTATTACATGGCCCTCAGGGGAGGCCTTTCCGCCCAGAATTATATTGCATTCAACGCTGCCTACAGCCTGATATCCGGAGCCTTCGGCGGCCTGGTCGGAGCGGCTGTGTCGGTCGCGGGCGTCAAGCCTGCGCTGGAGATGGCGAAGCCGATCTTCGAGACCGCGCCTGAGATCCAGGAAAAGAAGGAGGTCATCCAGCATCTGGAAGGCACGATCGAGCTGAACAACGTGACCTTCCGCTACAATGAATCCACGCCCTATATACTGAATAATCTGTCTCTGAAAATCCGCAAGGGGGAGTATGTCGCGATAGTCGGAAGGACCGGCTGCGGCAAATCGACCCTGATGCGCCTTCTGCTGGGCTTTGAGAAGCCGGTAAAGGGAGGCATCTATTACGACGGCAGGGATATCCAGTCTCTGGATATGAAGTCTCTGCGCAGAAACATCGGGGTTGTCCTCCAGTCCGGCAAACTGTTCCAGGGGGATATCTATTCCAATATCTCCATCTCCGCGCCGGACCTTTCCCTCGACGACGCCTGGAAGGTTGCCGAGATGACGGGAATGAAGGAGGATATCGAACGCATGCCCATGGGGATGCACACGCTGATATCCGAGGGCTCCGGAGGCATCTCCGGCGG
>DGHP01000176.1:16478-17306 GCA_002392705.1 Lachnospiraceae bacterium UBA3845
ATCCTGATGTTCGACGAGGCGACTTCCGCCCTTGACAATATTACGCAGAAGGTGGTATCCGATTCTCTGGACACCCTCCGCTGCACCAGAATCGTAATCGCCCACAGGCTTTCCACCATACGCAACTGTGACCGGATTCTGGTTCTTGACGGAGGGCGCATCATAGAGAGCGGAACCTACGAAGAGCTGATCGCAAAGGACGGATTCTTCGCAAAACTAGTGGAGCGCCAGAGAGTAGACATCTGACAGACAGGGGCACTGGCAGTCCGGGGATTGCCGGTGCCCTTTGTGATAAACAGGAACAGCCGGCAGCTTTGCCGATACAGGAACCGGAAGATGAAGCGTGCCGGAGACCATTGCGGATAAAAGGGCAGGTGCATTTCGATTTGCAGGTGCTCTTGAGAGACGAGGAGCAGACATGACACAGGCAGCAGGAGTTTATGCAGAAAATGAAGAGCTGAGCGGACTGAAGGAATTTCTCAGGAAAAGCCCGACGGCATTTCACGCGGCGGAAGCGATCCGCCGGGAACTTGAGGCAGCAGGTTTTCAGGAACTTAAGGAAAGCAGCCGCTGGGAGCTTAAGAAGGGCGGGGCGTATTATACCCTGCGGAACAGCTCCAGCGTGATTGCCTTCCGGATCGGGGAGGACTGCGAAGAGGCGGGCTTTCTGCTGACGGCCTCCCACAGCGACTCGCCCGCATTTAAAATCAAGGAAGAAGCGGAGATTCTGGTGCGGGATCACTACATGCAGCTGAACACGGAGGGCTATGGAGGCATGATCTGTTCCAGCTGGATGGACCGGCCTCTCTCCGTGGCGGGACGCGTCCT
>DGHP01000037.1 GCA_002392705.1 Lachnospiraceae bacterium UBA3845
TCCCGTTCCTGCTATCCCGCCCTTCAGATTCTTAGAAAACACGGGTCCCAGGCTGTCAGCAGCCGGAATTCGGAATCAAGCAGACGTTCTTTAAAAATGCAGCCGGATCTTTTCAACTGCCAGGGCTGCCGTCATCCCGTTCTGCGCATGCTTCGGCAGAATCAGCTTCCCCGGTTCATTTTCCGTCATGGCTCCGAGAACCGCGCTCCTCTCGCAGACGTTATCCACGCCGACCATCGTTTCGACAAATGTCGATGTGCTGAAATGCCCCGGTACCCGGGACAGCTGCTGAACCGTATAGGTTTCAAAGGGAAGGCCGTACTTCTCAGCAAAAAGGACAAGCGCCTCCTCATTTTCCTTCAGGTCAATGCTGCATATCTTTTTCACGGAATGGATGGAGACATCCGAAGCCTCCAGAACCTGAAGCAGGAATGTCTCCAGTTCTTCAGGAGTTTTCCCTTTCCTGCATCCAACCCCGAGCACCGTACAGCACGGAACCAGGGCAAGAGTCTTTTCAAAATAACGTGCCCGCTCATTCAGGGATATATTAATTCCCAGGATCGGCCGTTCCAGCATCTCATCTGATTTATATGGAAGCGCATTTTTCTCAAGAAGGCTCAGTTCCTGCGGAAATCTTCCTTCAGGAACAAATTCGTCCGCGCAGCGCAGGCCGACCGGTCTTCCTGCAAGAACCGCTGCCGAAACCTCTTTAGCCAGTTCCATGCTCCCGATAAAAAGCTTATTCTCTCTGGCGAAAACGTCCACCGCGAAACGCTCATTCAGATCAGTAGCTGTTGTGATTACCGGCTGAGCGCCGATTCCCGCCGCAATCTCCCGCGCAAGAGCGTTGGCTCCCCCGAGATGGCCCGAAACCAGCGAGATGACCCAGCTTCCCGTCTCATCAATCACCAGTACCGCCGGATCTTCCGCCTTCGACATCAGGAAAGGTGCAATGGACCTGACCGCGATCCCGCAGGCGCCGACAAACAGGATGGCGTCGCTGTCCAGAAAGCGCTGTCTTGTCCACTCCTTAAGGGAATCATCTATAAAGAAAAAGCCATCCGCCGCGGCAGCCTCCCTTCTTTTCGTGTAGAGAGTGAACCTGTTTGTCTCATATTTTCCAAGCACGGAACGGATCTTCTCAGCTGTTGCCGCCCCGCGTTCCGTAAAGCACACGCATGCTGTCCTCATCCCTCTCTGCTCTCCTCTCCTTTCCTGTATCCGGTTGAAAATGAAGGATCATAAAGCCGCGATCTTTCACCGCCTGCGCGGCCGGCCGCGGCTCCCACGATCAGAAGGGCTGTCTTCGTGATCCCATGCCTCTCACAGGTCTCTGCCAGCGTAGCAACCGTGCAGACATAGGCCTCCTCATCCGGCCAGCTTGCTCTTTTTACAACAGCGGCAGGCGTGTCGCCCCGGTAGCCGCCTTCCAGCAGTTCCCTGCATACATCCCGGACGAGTCCAGCGGAGAGAAAAAGTACCATCGTGGCGCCATGGACAGCGAAACTGCGGATACTCTCACGCTCCGGCACCTCCGTGCGCCCCGCCGCGCGGGTCAGAATCACACTCTGTGTAACGCCCGGGAGGGTATATTCCAGATTCAGCGCTGCCGCCGCCCCGCAAAAAGAACTCACTCCCGGTACATAATCATATGGAATCCCCAGACGATCGAGGGCGTCCATCTGCTCCCGGATCGCCCCATAGATGCAGGGATCCCCCGTATGCAGCCGGACAGTCATCTTCCCGTCCTGCTCGCCGCTCTCCATCAGCTGAAGCACCTCTTCCAGGGTCATTCTGGAGCTGTCATATACCGCGCAGCTCACCTTCTTTTCCCTGAACAGATCCGGATTCACTAAAGAGCCCGCATAGATGATCTGATCCGCTTTCCTGATCAGTGCGGCCCCCCGCACAGTGATCAGGTCCTCCGCTCCCGGCCCTGCCCCTACAAAATGTACCATACTGTCCCTTACTTTCTTCCCTGTCCGCTTCTTTCGCTGCCGCCCGTTTTCCGCGGCCGGCCGTTCTTCAGCTCTCTCTTTACACGCGATCTTCTCTTATACGTCAGCCGGGCCACTCTGCCCTGACCTTCCGGATCATCTCGTCCGCGCCTTTTGTTCTTCCCAGTTCTCCCTGCACCGTATTGAAGATGACTGCTTCAGCCGGAACACGGCCTCCGGTACGCTGCGACAGATAATAGCGGATCCGCTCGCAGGCAGTCTGCATGGCCTGCTCCAGCACCCCGCATTCTTCCATTATACAAACCGCTTCGTCCGTTGTCTCCGTTTCAAGAATCCGCCGCGCAGCTTCCGCTGTGATCCCGGCCCGCAGCGCACAGGCCGCGCAGAGCTCTGCCCTGCTGTCAGAACAGTGGGAATGGGTGTTCATGATGCCGCCCGAAACCTTGATGAATTTGCCGATATGCGAGACAAAGAGCAGCCCGCCCAGTCCCATGGCCGCAGCCCGGTCCAGTGTCTCTCCCAGGTAATTGCTGCACAGGACCGCCTGTACCCCCTGAAGTCCCAGATCGTTATGGGCAAAAGTCTCACCGTAGTTGCCCGGGGTCACCAGCAGATAACGGTGCCCCTCTTCGAAAAGCATGTTCATCTCCAGATGAATCGATCCGATCAGGGCATCTTCGCTCATAGGCTCCACGATCCCGGTTGTCCCCAGGACAGAGATGCCGTTCCGGATTCCAAGCCTTGGATTGAAGGTCTTCTCCGCGGCCTTCACCCCCTCAGGGACAGAGACCGTCACAAGCAGGGAGCCATGAAAATCATAGTCTTCACAGATCTCCTGAACCGCCTGAAAAATCATCCTTCTCGGAACGGGATTGATCGCGGCCTGCCCGATCTTCTGTTTCAGTCCCGGCCTGGTCACGCGGCCTACTCCCTCTCCGCCGTCCAGGAAAATCCGCGGTAATCCGCCGCGAGAGGACTTTCCCGGCAATTCTCCGGCGGAAAAGCTGCGCTCCTTCTTTAAAACGGGATCCCATACGAAAGCCATGGAAGATACACCGGGAACTTTCCCCCCGGCAGCTTCTTTCTCTGTGTCCCCCTCCGCGGCAGTTTCACCGCCCGGAAAACCTTCATTCCCGCAGGCGGCAGGCACAAGAACAGCTTCAGCGTATACAAGGATTCCGTCCGTGACGTCCGGATCATCGCCGGCATCCTTCCGGACCGCGCAGGATACGCCGCGCCCGTTCTCCCGCATCCGGATATCCTCAATTCTGAGAGAGAGCAGGACTCCTTTCGGCGTCAGCAGGGAAATCTCCTCCGTCCGCCTTCCCGACAGAAGCATGAGCGCGGCTGCTTTTGCGGCAGCTGCGGCACAGGATCCTGTCGTATATCCGCAGCGCAGTTTTCTGCTGCCTTTCCATACATAAAGTTCTTCCCCGGCCACGGCCTGTACCTCCCTGCCTGTCCGCAGGATCTCTCTGTCGGATCCGCGCGGCGTATCTTTCGGCATTCTTTCACTATTCTTTCTGACCTGCTCTGGATATTTTACCTGATTCCTCCCGGACATACAAGAAGCCCCCCGGTTCTGCTTCGCAGACCTCATTTATAATCAGGAACTGCCCCTTAACAGCAGGCACGACGAATCTGAAACTGTTTCTCCCGCAGGCGCGACGAATCTGAAACTTTTTCTCCTGCAGGCGCGACGAATCTGAAACTTTTTCTCCTGCAGGCGCGACGAATCAGAGGCTGTTTCTCCCGCAGGCACGACGAATCTGAGGCTGTTTCTCCCGCAGGCACGACGAACCAGGACCCGGGTTCAAAATGGCCGTGAACCGTAAGCTGAATAACTAACAAAATCTTAAGAAATTATCGGACCGGCCGCATTGACCTGTTTTTTTCATCCATTTATAATTATTGTAATTGTCTACAGTCTCAGGAGGATTTACCGATATGCTGAAATACCGCCGCAATATACTGTTTACTCTGTGTATAGCCATGCTGATGCTTGTGCTGCCACTTACAGCCTGGGCGGATACCACCCCCGGCAAAGTTGAGTCGGTCACGGCATCCGTCACAGCCAAAAAAGTCACGCTTTCCTGGAGTTCCGTTCCCGGAGCCAGAGGATATTATGTCTATCTGCAGGACGCGAAGACGGAAGATACCTTTGAGGTAAAAGTCAAAAAACGCACCAGCGCAACGATTAACGGCCTTGAACCGGGTACCACCTTCAACGCATGGGTGGAAGCTTTCAACCGTGCGGGAGAAGGAGAAGCTTCGGACAGCATCAGCTGCACCACCCTTTCCAAAACCAGCGGAAAGAGCGTAAAAGATGTCCATACCATGTATTTCAGCGCTTATCTGAATAAAGAGGAACAGGGGATTCCCGAGGGGACTAAGGTCACCGTAACGGATAAGAGTTATATCAAGGCGGAGAACAGCGAAGTTGTTCTGCCGAACGGCTCCATCCGTTTTATCCCGGAGATGTCCCTCACTTATACGGGATGCCTGAATGAGCGCGGCGATTACACGACCCAGGTGAAGGAAGATTTCATCAACCGGAAAGGCGTCTTCAGCGCAACAGAGTACCTTGTGTGGGTAAGCACGAATTATCAGAAGTTCTATGTATTCAAAGGTTCCGCCGGAAGCTGGTCCCTTCTGAAGACCTATAAGTGCACAACCGGCTCCTTCGAATCCCCCACCCGGCCCAGCTTCGGATACCGGATCAAGAATAAGGTTCCCACAGTCAGTTTCGACGAGTATTCTTATGGGAAATACGGCCTCTACTTCGGCCAGTTTATTCACACCTGGCCTTACTACAAAGGCTCTGAGACCAGCAAAGTGGCCGGTTTCAGAACCCTGGGATCTCTCCCGCAGTCCCACGGCTGCGTGCGCCTGAATGATGAGGCGGCTCTGTGGTGCTATGAAAACCTTCCGATGGATACCAGAGTCGTCATCTATTAAGCAGAGACGCTGCAGAACTGCCGCCGCAGAGTTTTTATCCGGCAGCAGAAGCTGCAGAACGCCCGGCCGCAGTGTTTGATCCGGCAGCGAAGGCTGCAGAACGCCCGGCTGCAGCGCCGCCGGCGCGGAATTGATAAGATATTTCCAGGTAAAGAACAGCTGTCCTGCTTCCTTCCGGAAGCAAAGACAGCTGTTTTTCTTTCGTCCGGGGCCAAAGACCGCACCCGCCTGAGCCTGTCCCAGACCAGGCATACATCCCTGCCCGTCTGAACGTATCCCCTTACGCCTTTCCTCCGCCGCCCAGAACCATCTCCTGGTTTTTTACATTTACCCTTGTGTTCGGCGCCACAGAGCTGGTGATAAAGCAGTTGCCCCCGATCACCACGTCATGCCCGATCACAGTCTCGCCGCCCAGAATGGACGCTCCGGAATAGATCGTCACATTGTCCTCGATCGTGGGGTGCCGCTTCTTTCCCTGCAGCTTCTGCCCTCCCCTAGTGGAGAGTGCGCCGATCGTGACGCCCTGATAGACCTTCACATGTTCCCCTATCACGGTAGTCTCTCCGACTACGATGCCGGTCGCGTGGTCGATCATAAAATACTTGCCCACCGTGGCGCCGGGATGCAGATCCACTCCGGTCTTGCTGTGGGCATGCTCCGTCATGATGCGCGGGATCATGGGTACTCTCAGAAGATACAGCTCATGGGCAAGGCGGAATACCGTGATGGCATAAAAACCGGGATAGCAGAGAATAATCTCGCTCTTGGAGTAAGCTGCGGGGTCCCCGTCCAGGGTCGCCTGCAGATCGGTATCCAGATACTCCCTGACGCTGGGGATCCGGTGCATGAATTCCATCACAATCCGCTCGGACTCCTTCCGGATCTCCTCACCGGACTTGGCGTGAAACTCATCCGTATAAAACAGAGCCTGCTCGATCTGCTCCTGAAGATTGATGATGATGTCATCCACAATCGTGCTGATGGAGGCATTCACATTGTACACGCGCCTGCTGCTGTTCGGATCTCTGTAATAGCCGGGATAGACGATCTGGAACAGCTCATGAAGAATGTGTACGATTACATCTCTGCTGGGCTCCGTGGCATTCTCAATCCGGTCGATCGCCCGTTTCTGTCCATAATCTCCGAGAATCTCCCGGACAACCGCCGCTGCCTGCTCCTGCATGCTCCGCGTTCCGTTCCGTCCTTCCATAGCCTCCTCCTCCCAAGACACAGGTATGCCTCACTGCCTGCTTTAATCAGTGTTTTCTTGTTACTATTTACGGCCTTATTTGAAATCAGAACCTGCTTCTTACGTGCAAGCACGACGAACCAGAGCTTGATTTCAAAATGACCGTTAATAGTAACGTTTTCTTAATTCAGATATTTCTTAACATACCGGCCGGTGTAGGAGACAGGATTCTCCGCAACCTCCTCCGGCGTACCGCCGGCAATCACCTGTCCGCCTCCGTCGCCGCCTTCAGGCCCCATATCGATCAGGTAATCCGCCGTCTTGATCACATCCAGATTGTGTTCGATGACAACGACCGTATTCCCTGCGTCCGTCAGTCTCTGCAGGATCTCGATCAGCTTGCTGACGTCCGCGAAATGAAGGCCTGTCGTGGGCTCGTCAAGGATATAGATCGTCCTGCCCGTGCTCCGCCGGCTCAGTTCCGTCGCGAGCTTGATCCGCTGGGCTTCTCCGCCGGAAAGCTCCGTGGACGGCTGCCCCAGTTTGATATAGGAAAGGCCCACGTCGTACAAAGTCTGGATCTTATTGCGGATAGAGGGCATATGGTCAAAAAACTTCAGTGCCTCCTCCACGGTCATATCCAGGACTTCATAGATGTTCTTTCCCTTATAATGCACCTCCAGGGTCTCGCGGTTATAGCGCCGCCCGTGGCAGACCTCGCAGGGAACAAAGACGTCCGGAAGAAAGTTCATCTCGATCTTGATGATGCCGTCACCCGCGCATGCTTCGCAGCGTCCGCCCTTGACATTGAAGGAAAATCTCCCTTTTTTGTATCCTCTGGCCTTCGCCTCGGTGGTCGTGGCGAAAAGATCACGGATCTGGTCGAATACGCCGGTATAGGTAGCCGGATTGGATCTGGGCGTACGCCCGATGGGGCTCT
>DGHP01000153.1 GCA_002392705.1 Lachnospiraceae bacterium UBA3845
CGCAGCATATTACATTTGATATGCGCAATCAGATGTACCGTCATCTGCAGGAGATGTCCCAGCGGTTTTTTACCGATAATAATCAGGGGGATATCATCACGCGCATGACCAGCGACATTGACGGCGTACAGTCTGTTATTACCAATACCTTTTCGAGTATTCTGTCCAATGTCGTTACCCTTGTCATAGCCATGATCGCCATGTTCCAGAAAAACTGGATCCTGGCGCTGATCGGAATCGTGATCGTGCCGCTTTTCTCCATTCCGACCCGCAGGGCCGGGAAGACGAGATGGTCGCTCACAAACGAATCCCAGGAATGCAATGATGAGATAAACGGGATCCTGAATGAGACTCTTTCGGTGAGCGGACAGCTGCTGGTCAAGCTGTTCGGGAAGGAGGAACAGGAGTACAGCCGTTATGAGGCGGCGAACAGGCGGATGATCGGGCTGAATATCCGCGAGCGGATGGCCGGCCGCTGGTTTTTCGTGGTGCTGAGTACCTTTACCAGCATCGGGCCCATGCTGATCTATTTCGTCGGCGGGCTTCTGATGATCCGTTATCATGCCTCCCTCACGGTCGGTGATATCACAGTTCTGGTGGCGCTTCTGGGGAAAATGTACATGCCCGTGAACAGCCTGCTGAATATCCAGGTTGACTGGATCCGTTCGATGGCCCTGTTTACGAGAATCTTCGATTACTTTGACGTACCGGTTGAGATTCAGAACGCTCCGGACGCGTTGATTCCTTCCCGGGTCGAGGGGACGATCGAGTTCTCCCATGTCGGATTTTCTTATGAACCGTCCAGGAAAATCCTGAAGGACATCAGCTTTACCCTGAATGCCGGAAAGAGCATTGCCATCGTGGGACCTTCCGGTTCCGGAAAGAGTACGATCATCAACTTGATCCCGCGTCTCTATGACGTGGAGGAGGGCAGCGTGATGTTTGACGGGACCGACGTGAGGAAGCTGGATCTTGCATTTCTGCGGAACCAGATCGGAATCGTCTCCCAGGAAACCTATCTCTTTAACGGGAGCATAAGAGAGAATCTTCTCTATGCAAAGCCGGATGCTTCTGAGGAAGAGATGATCAGCGCTCTGAAGAAAGCGAATATCTATGACTTTGTGGAGAAGCAGGAAACAGGTCTGGATACCCTGGTCGGAAACCGCGGGCTGAAGCTTTCGGGAGGAGAGAAGCAGAGGATTTCGATTGCGAGAATTCTGCTTAAGAATCCTTCCATCTTCATCTTTGATGAAGCGACCTCCGCCCTGGATTCCATTTCGGAGCAGAAAATCCAGGAGGCCATCGATCCGATCATCCGGACCCATACCAGTATCCTGATTGCCCACCGGCTGTCCACGATTCTGGCCGCGGACGAGATTCTGGTGGTCCAGGACGGAAAGATTGTGGAGAGGGGAAGTCACAAAGAGCTTGTAAAGGCCGGCGGCGTCTACACGCAGCTTTATGAGACCCAGTTTTCAAAAGCGCTGGTCGAGCCGGAGGATGAAGGACTCAGCGAGCTGGAGCAGTACATCTGGGGGCAGCAGCCGGCGGATGAGCCGGAATAAGTCCGGCAGAAGGTGTAAATGACAGCATTGAGAGAGGATTGACGTGAAAAGTACAGGAACTGTTGTGATTGATAAAAAGATATTCAACCAGAGGCTTTTCGAGCTGGCGCTCCCCTTTGCCTTCCAGAGCCTGATGCTGGCTTCCGTCGCGGCGGCGGATGCCCTGATGCTGGGCAGGATCGCCCAGAATGAGATGACGGCTGTGTCACTGGCCACCCAGGTCCAGTTTGTCCAGAATATGTTTCTGATGTCGGTTACTGCGGCCGGCTCGATTCTCGGCGCTCAGTATTACGGCAAGGGGGACAGGAAAACCCTGCAGAAGATCTTCCATCTGATTCTCTTTTTCAGCGGCCTGATTTCCCTGCTGTTTTTCAGTGCCTGTGAACTGGTTCCGGGAATGCTGATGCGGATTTTCGCCCATGATCCGGAATTGATCCGGATCGGAAGCTCCTACCTTCGCATAGCGGGCTGGTCCTACCTGCTGACCGGTATTTCACAGTGCTATCTGACCATGATGAAAGTGACGGACCATATGAAGCCCTGCGCCTGGGTCAGTTTCAGCGCGGTGATCTGCAATATTGTTCTGAACGCGGTTTTTATCTTCGGTATGTTCGGCCTTCCGGCCATGGAGTCCAGGGGCGCGGCGCTGGCGACTACCCTGTCACGGGTTGTTGAACTGGCCCTCTGCCTGGTGCTCAGCTTCCGGAGCGGTTATATCCGGCCTGCCCTGAATAAGCTGTTTGCCCTGGACCGCCTGCTGACCCTGGATTTCGGAAGGCAGTGCCTCCCGCTTCTTGGCGGCGGCCTGCTCTGGGGCGTCGGATTTACGTCCTATACGGCGATTATGGGCCATATGGGCGCGGACGCGGCAGCGGCAAATTCCGTATCCGCCGTCATCCGTGACCTGATCTGCTGCGCCTGCAACGGAATCGGAAGCGCCGCGGGCATCATGGTCGGAAATGAACTCGGCGCCGGGAGACTGGAGCGCGGGAAGGCTTACGGGATCCGCCTGAAGAATATCTCCTGGGTGATCGGACTGGGGTCAACGGCGCTGGTCTTCGCCCTGACGCCTCTTGTTGTGCGCATGGTGATCCTGACGGAGGAGGCCCAGAGCTACCTGACCGGCATGATGCTCATCATGGGTGTCTACATGATCGGGCGCTGTGTAAATACGATCACGATTAACGGAGTACTGGACGGCGGCGGGGATACGCTCTTTGACATGTACAGCCTCGCGGTCTGCATGTGGGGTATCGCGATTCCGCTGGCCCTGCTCGGCGCTTTTGTATTCCACTGGCACGTTCTTCTGGTCTACGCCTGCACCTGCCTGGACGAGGTGGGCAAGATCCCCTGGGTCATGTACCGTTTCCGCAAGTATAAATGGGTGCAGAACCTGACCAGATAGCGTTGGGGATAAACAGTTCGCTTTGGCAGGAGGCAGGGAAGACTGTGATACCGGTTGGGAACAGCGGCAGGAGAGCGAGAGCGGGTGGATGAACCCGGACGGACAGGACAGAAAGGGATGGAACATGTATATGACGATCGGTGAGATGCTGGATGAACTGGCGAAGAAGGCCGGTAAAGACCCGCAGCTGAAGGAAGAACTGAAGGCCACCAGGCAGGCTCCGAATCCGCTGAGCGCTTTCTGTGAAAAATGCCGCTCCCAAGGATATCCGGTTTATGAAATGGATCTGCTCCAGGAAGGGGAGGAGACCTATGCCGCCATGAAGAGAAGTACGAACGGCGGCGGTGAGAATTCGCCTCTGCTTGAAGGTGAGGATGATTATTACGAGATGTTCTTTGCCGGTCTTGGGGACTGAATGTCGCGGTCATCCTTTCAGGATTGGATATAGATAGGCGTTTGCGAAACGCCAGAA
>DGHP01000067.1:0-17259 GCA_002392705.1 Lachnospiraceae bacterium UBA3845
CCTGTCAGATACAGGCGTCTCAATCCGCCTTGATGAACTGCAGGGCCTCCGCAATCTCCTGATCACTGACAGTTTCATCCACATAGGCGCTGCCAAGCTTTTTCAGAAGGATGAAGCGGATGGTTCCTTTGTCCATCTTCTTATCGTGTTTCGCGGCAGCGAGGATGTCCTCCACTGCGAGACTGTCAAAAGAGATGGGGAGGCCGAAGCCGACGAACATATCCCGGATCTCGAAGAAGGTATCTTCGTCGATCAGATCTCTTTTCCAGGAAATATAGGCTGCGACAACGCTTCCAAGAGCGACGCATTCCCCGTGGGCCAGTTCAAAATGCTTCAGCTTTTCGATGGCATGCCCGGCTGTGTGCCCGAAATTGAGAAGGGCCCGGTCCCCTTTTTCCAGGGGATCCCGTTCAACCACCTTCCGTTTGATCTGGCAGCTGCCGATCACCATCTCCCTGAGGATCTCCGGATCTCTCTCCTCGATCTCAGCCATATGGTCCAGGCACCACTCATAATAGGAGGCATCTTTGATCAGCCCATGCTTCAGAACTTCCGCCATGCCGCTGGCGAACTGCCTCTCATCGAGACTTCCGAGCGTCCCGATATTGATATAGACAAGGGAGGGCTGATGGAATGCCCCGACCATATTCTTATACTGGTCAAAATCTACACCGGTTTTTCCTCCGATAGAGGAATCCACCTGTGAAAGCAGGGTCGTCGGGACCTGGACAAAACGGATCCCCCTGAGATATGTGGCGGCCGCAAAGCCGGTCATATCGCCGATCACGCCTCCTCCGAGGGCGACAAGCAGATCATTCCGGTCCAGTCCCTGCTCAATCAGATGCACGTAGAGTTTCCGGATCTCATCCAGATTCTTGTGTTCTTCTCCTGCCGGGATCAGATAAGCGGAGAGCTGCCTGCAGACGGGTGTGAGTTTCTCTTTCACTTCATTCAGATAAAGAGGCGCCACATTGCTGTCGCTGACGATAACGATACGGCGGTCTTTTATCTCAAGCTCCTCCAGATATTCAGGGAGGGCGTCAAAAGAGAGTTCAGGGTAGATATGATAAGCAAAACGATGATCTTTCTTTACGGTAATAACATTGCTCTCCTGCTGTTTGCGGACATCTGTCATAATTACATTTCCTTCCTGTTACCTGCCTGCTGATGCTGTATACTATCTTTACCGCGCAGCAAATCTCTCAGGCTTTTGTTTTTCATCTGCCCATAGACACGCAATCGCGTGAACTGCTGTTTTAGCGTATAACGGGAATATGCGCATATGTGCGCAGCACGAATAGTCTGTCTGGGCTGCTCAAGTTCTCATGAGACATAGCGCAGAAGCCGGACAAACTGCCGTCCTTTCTTTGTAGTGCCTTCCAGGGCGGCGAGGCAGAAGCGCCCCTGGCCCCGCACGGATATGATATCCCCCTCCTTCAGCCTTGCGCCGTTGGAGCTGGAAAGCCTTCCGTTGACGAAGGTGCGTCCACCCTCAATCAGAGGGATAACGGCGCTTCTGGACATGCGGAATGCAAGCGCGATCAGGCTGTCGAGGCGGACAGAGGCTACCGTTCCGCTGATCTCTTCCGTCTTTGGCGTGTAGGAGATCTCTTCCGGATCACTCACCGTACAGACCACGCTTGTATGCCTGACCCGGGTAAGTTCCGTACTGAGATAAGCGGCCAGCTTTTCCTCACAGAAAACGCAGGCGGAATTGTCCATCACCGCGATATCGCCGATCCTGCTCCTGTCGACGCCCAGGTTCATCAGACTGCCCAGATAATCCCGGTGGCTGAGATGATCAGCAAATTTCGCGTTCAGAGGCCGGATATGGACGGCCAGGATGGGGAATCTCCATTCATAAGAAAGAGCGTCCGGGATGAATGCAATCATCTGACGCTCCGCCGTATCATAGCCGCCGCTGGTCATCGTCTGAACGGATGAAAATTCAGCCCGGCTGCTATAAAAAATATTCAGTTCATTCAGACCGCAGAAATCACTGAACGTGACGATATTCCTGTTCCAGGCGGTCTGCTTCAGGTCTGAAAGATGTTTGAGAAACAGCTGTTCTTCTTTTGTCATGACTCAGAATCCGTATTACAGTTCGTCATCCAGATCAAACCCCGGATCGAAGGTGCCGGTCAGGATCTCCTGGAACTCCCCTGAAATGTCCACATCCTGGGGCGTGAGGACAAAGATATAGTTGCTGATCTTGTCCAGGTTGCCGCGGATCGCGCAGCATGCGCCGGAAGCGAAATCGAAGATACGCTGGGAAACGTTCAGATCCAGCCCTTCCAGATTCAGAATAACCGTGCAGTGGGCGATCAGCATCTTGGCGATCTCAAGCGCGTCCTCCATGTCACGCGGCTTGATCACACATACACTGAAATTCCCTGAAGAATCGGAATCTGCCGACTCTCTTCTAGGACGGAAAGCAGATACTTTGGATGAGCCGATGCGCGAGCGTCTTGCGCGGGAGGAACTCATGTCCGATGCCGGTCTGTTCCGCTCATAGGCTGCGTCCAGTCCAAGGTCATCATCCTCCTCATCTCTGCTGACGATGCGGCGCTGGGGACGGTTGTCATCGATGTCGTCCTCGTCGGCTTCATCAAAATACTCGTCATCGTCAAGATCGTCCTCGTTCAGTTTTATTGCACTTAAGAATTTGTCAAACACGCTCATGGAACACTGCTTCTCCTGTTTTTTCCCCGGCGATGCGCCGGGCTTCCCCTATCGGCTCTGATCCTGACAGCAGCTGCAGAACGGTCCTGTCTCTCCCAGAGTCTCCCCCTCAGTACTGTATCAGAGAGCTCCGTAATTTCTGGCGCCGAAGATGCCGGTCCCGACCCTTACCATCGTGGCCCCTTCTTCGATCGCAACTTCAAAATCGCCAGTCATCCCCATACTGAGCTCATACATGTTTACATTATCAATGTTTTTCCGGGCAATGTCAACAGCCAAATTCCGCAGATCCCTGAAGTAAACGCGGTTTTCCTCCGGGAATTCCGTCATCGGCGCGATGGTCATAAGTCCCATGACCTTCAGGTGTTTCATAGAGCTGATCCGGCGCAGAAAAGCCTCTGTCTCCCCGGGCGAAAGTCCCTGCTTGGAACTCTCTCCGGCCATATTCACCTCGGCAAGAACCGGCATGACGAGATTCTTTTTTTCCGCTTCCTTCTCGATCGTCTCCGCAAGTTCCTCCGAACCCAGGGAATGGATCATAACCGCTCTTCCGACCACATATTTTACTTTGTTTCTCTGAAGATTCCCGATCATATGCCACCTGTAATTCTTCGGAAGCAGTTCATATTTGTCCCGAAGCTCCTGCGGCTTATTCTCGCCGAAGTCCAGCATCCCGGCCGCGGCCGCTTCCTGAATCATGCTGGCCGGTTTGGTCTTGCTGACCGCGATCAGTTTAACGGCAGAGCGCTCTCTCCCGCTCCTGAGGCAGGCCTGCTGAATCCGCCGCTCCACATCCATGAGATTCTCTCTGATCATATCCATTTTGTTTTATTTCCTCTGCTGAAGCTGTTTTCCGTCCGCTTACCTCTTCCTGCCGCGGGCTTTTATCGGTTTTATCAGGCGCTCTGCTGCCCGATGCTCTGACCTTTATCACGCGACGATGTCATCCGACTCCACTTTTGAGGCGTCCAGGGCGATTCTGTCATGGGCGCTGAGACCGTAGACGTTGTCCGGATTCACGATGCAGAATTCCTCATTTTCATCGACGATCTCCACCTGGCGGAACACCGCATATCCTTTATTAATATTATAGACGCCCTGGATAGTCTCGATGGACTCCTCGTCGATCAGATACTGCTTCTCCGTGTTCGGCATGGCGATATAATCCCCGAAATGGAAGAGGTCAGGATTGAGAAGATAATATCCCTTCTCCTGGTTATGGGAATAGACCGTGGCCGTAACATAGGAGGTATCCATGGAACCGTCCTCATGGAAGGTCTTGCGAAGCAGATAGACTTCGCTGCCGGTGTCCTGGTTGACCGTCACATACTCGTCCGGAATTCTGACGAAAACCTTCTCGTCGATGGCGGAAACCGGGATCTTCAGACCTTTTTTGCGGTTCAGGATCAGCTCGATCTCCAGATAGCGGTCTCCAACATAGCGTACCAGGGAGCTTGTCAGGGTCACTTTTCCGTAATAGCCGTCGGAACCCTGAATAATAGTAAAAGGAGCGGAAAAAGTACTGCTGTCCTTCAGAAAACGGATCCTGACCTTTTCCAGGCCCTCCAGGCTGATCCTCAGTCTCTCGCTGACCGGAAAATAGAGCGTCCAGTTGTCGCTGGTAATCAGCTTGTAGATCGGGTCTCCGGCGCTCACGGAGCTGTTCAGCCTCAGGTTATCCTTCCTGTAGGCGCTCCGGGCGAAAAGATCCTCATTCAGATCGCTCTCCGTCAGTTCCTCCATCCCGTCGAGGGAATAGAGGACAAAGCCCGATGCGGGCGCGTAATAGCTTCCGATCACATAAGTGCCGGCGTCCTCATTGATTGAGGACTGGAGGATCGCGCCCTTGAGGTCAGACTTGAAATCGTATACGTCCTGGAACATGGCTTCATCGAAGTCGACACTGAAGGTGGTGATATCTGACTTGGCCGCGGTCAGGTCGCTGTCCGACAGGCTGGTGGTGACTGATTCGTGCACACTGCTGCTTCCGTCTCCGGCGGAGACGTTTCCTCCCACGGAACAGATCGTATGGCCCTTGTTGACCTTCGATCCTTCCCTGGCATAGTAGACGATATTCCCGGATTCCCCGGCGGTCTCGATCTCCTCTGTCTTCATGGCCAGGGCGCTGTAGCGGTAGTTGCCGGATATGGTACCTTCGACAACTTCGTAGCTGGTAATATGCTCGGAGGTCAGATAAAGGATCAGCGTGATCAGGATATAGATCAGTATGGTTCCGAACAGGAGCGTCCCGATATTCAGCCCGGAAGGGACTTCCCTGGGAATGCTGACCACCTTGTCAGACATCTTTTTATTAAATGGATTCTTCCCTGAATCAGCCATTTAGTACCTTTTTCCCCCGTCTTTCACCAGATTGCGGCGGGTGCCACACTCTCCGTGCCCGGCACCCGCCGCAATCATACATCTTCCGGTTTCGTCTCAGCGGTTCTCTTCCGGATCAGAGTTCTGCAATAATCCCGTCGTAATAGCTTTCCGGAAGCTGCTCTTTTGTAACAGAGATGCTGATCACGAAGTTCACTTTAAACTGGTCGCCGATCGCGCTGAGCTGATCCAGAACGTCCTTCGCCTCTTCGGGAGACGGAATCTTCGCGATCTTGAGAAAACTGTCAAGATACACATATTCAAGGTCATGATCCTGTGAGATGATACCACAGATAAATCCGATAAATTCATCACTGTCAGTAAGCGGATATCCAGTGACATCAATCAGGCGGATACGGTTGTTCAGCTCATACATATGTTGCGCGCTCTTGTCAAGGTAGACGATATTCCCGTTTGCTTCCTTGATCTGTGCGTTTGCCTTCTCCAGCAGAACTTTTGTTTTTCCCTTACCCTTTTCGCCGATGATGAACTGTATCATATTCTGTGTCCTCCTTTAGTGACGGTCTTAAAGAACCTGATTAGATTATAGACGATTCACCCCTGAAATACAACCCAAAAAGCGGAGGCCCTCTCCTCTCAGATGAGGCTGAGGATCTGATTCATTTCCACATAGAGGCTTTCCTTCGTCTCTGAATGCATGATGACGGATATGTAGGGATTTCCGTAAAGATCCTTTGTCAGCAGGACAAGGCAGGCGCCGGCGTCGCTTGTCGTACCGGTCTTTCCGCCGTAAACGATGACATTGGCCGGGAGCGCTGCCTCCCCGGTCAGGTAGTGGTCCGTGCTCTCCCAGGTCATGGCGTAGGCATCCCCGTCCGCGTCCGTATACTCCGCGTAATAGTTTTCGCGGTTGATGATGTCCATGAACAGGTCATATTTCATGGCTTCCCGGAAAATGAGGTACATATCATAGGCGCAGGTATAGTGGTTCTCCGCGGTGAGACCGTGCGGATTCACAAAATGCGTATGCGTCGCTCCGATCGATATGGCCTCCTCATTCATCATATTTACAAAATTACTGATGCTTCCTCCGCCCACATATTCCGCGATCTGCATGGCCGCGTCATTGCCGGAAGCGATCAGGAGCCCGTAGAGGAGCTGTTTCAGTGTCAGCCGGTCTCCCAGATGGAGCTCGCAGACACTCGATCCCATCTCGATATCAAAGGCGGCCTGGGTCACGGTGACCTTATCGTCAGGATTTGCATATTTCAGCGCGACAAGGGCCGTCATGACCTTGGTCAGGGAAGCAGGGGATCTGGTTTCAAAGATATTCTTCGCGTAGCGCACTTCCTCAGCCTGCAGGTCAAAAAGCGCGCCTTCCGTAGCGGTAATGAAGATGGAATCCGCATTGACGTCTGCGCCGGTCACGCACAGTCCGGCCGCGAAAGGCGGCGCTGTCACCATCTTTCCGGTATTCTCCAGAACGCCGTAAACGCTGCTGGCGGAATCAAAAGCAAGAGGCAGGCCTTTGTCATGGGAGCGCAGTACGAAATAATAGACTGCGTAAAGCATGCAGGCGGTAACGGCAAGAAGCAGGACAAGGATCAGCATGAGCTTCGCGATCCGTCTCTGCTCCGCCCGTTCTCTGGCCATGATCCGGTTCCATTCGCGCTGGGAATAGTAATCAGGTTTCGGCAGGTTTTTACTTTTCATCTGTTCTCCGCATAAAAAGCACTGCCGGTTTTTATCCCGGCAGAATCATTGTCAGTCTGTACTGCTTTCTGCCTTTCAGAGGCTGAAAGTGCTCCGCCCTGTCAGCGGTACATCTCACGCCAGTCAAGGTCACCGCGGTCGAGGGATTTCAGGAGAATCTCCGCGGAGGCGATATTGGTCGCCAGCGGTACATTGTGGATGTCGCACATGCGGATCACTTTTGTCAGATCCGCCCCGTCATTGCGGGCCAGTGCCACGGAATCCGGATCCCGGAAAAAGAGGACCAGGTCCATCTGATTCTGTTCGATCATGGCGCTCATCTGCTGCTCCCCTCCGACATGACCTTCCAGAAACTTGTGTACATTCAGACCGGTCGCATCCGCAATCAGCCGCCCCGTGGTTCCGGTCGCGTAGAGGTCATGCCTGGCCAGAATTCCACGGTATGCGATGCAGCAGTTCTGCATCAGTTTTTTCTTTGCGTCATTCGCTATAAAACCGATATTCATCCTCTGGATCCCCCTTATAAACTCTTTCGGATACGGTATCCTCAATCAAATCCGGCACTGCTGCCGGGCGATAACCCGCAAAGCTTACATCCGGTATCTCCTAGGCGGGATATCTTCCGGGCTGCAGCCCGATGTTCAGGCATATCCCTATGCCCATACAGAAGCTGATCAGGCTGGTCACGCCGTAACTCACAAAGGGAAGCGTGATGCCGGTATTGGGCAGAAGGCCCGTCGTGACGCCTACGTTCAGAAAACTCTGGAAAAGGATCAGCGTTCCCATGCCGCAGCAGATCAGTGAACCTGCCTTCTGCTTTGCTCTCAAACCGATTCTGACGCAGAGGACCGCAATCAGGATCTCAAGCAGCACGATCGCGACACAGCCGATAAAACCAAGCTCCTCCCCGGCGACCGCGAAAATGAAATCCGTCTGCGGCTCTGATATAAAATTGCCGTTCTTTACGGAATAGACCGCATTGTTGTTCAGTCCTTTCCCGTAAAGCTGGCCGGATCCGATCGCGATGATCGAGTTCTGCTGCTGGGCGGCATTCTCTGTGAATTCTGAGGGACGCAGCCATGCCATGATGCGGTTTCTCTGATAATCCTTGATCAGCGTCTGTTCCGGCTGGATAACAATGCTCAGGAAAATCGCCGCTGACGGAACTAAAACCGCCAGGATGGAAAAAATGATCCGGAAACTCAGTCCCGCGGCAAATATTATAACACAAAAAACCAGGGCTGTGATAATTGTCGTGGACATATCCGGCTCCCGATAGATCAAAAAGAGCGGAATCCCGGCAAGAATCAGGGAACTCAGGATCACGGGAACTGTATTGATGCGGTTTTCATAACGCGAGAAAAAATCGGCAAAAAACAGGATCAGGATCAGTTTCACCAGGTCGGATGGCTGGAACTGGATGCCGATGCGGATCCACCTGGTCGCGCCGCCGACCTCTTCACCGACCAGAAGGACTGCCAGGAGCAGTCCGCCGCCGACGATATACATGATCCAGTGAAACCGCAGTATCCAGGTGTAATCGATCAGGGAAAGGACCAGCATCGCTATGACGCCGATCACCAGGCCGGCGATCTGCCTGATCTGCGAGGACTGCTGCGCGCTCCCGATCACCATGATACCGATAACGGAGAGGGTGACGACGGCGGCAGCCAGAAGAAAGCTGTAATTGCGAAGTTTATACTGACGAAACATAGAATATGATATTCCTTATTATGCCTTTCCTTCAGCCTTTCGGAAAAGATGCCGGAAGGCGCCTGCGGAAACGGGTTCAAATTTCAGATGGCCGTCCGATATGAAAGCGGCCGTCGCCTTTTCAGGGTAGTCGTCGGTGATTTCCTTTTTCCGGATAGCCGAAACTGCTCTGTGGGAAGCGATGGACAGTTCGGAAGGCTTCAGGACGAGGGCGGCCGCGAAAGCGCTTTCATCGCCTCCTGATCCGGCCCGGATGACCCCCATGGCGACGCCCCAGATCAGGATACTGCCCTCACTTACAATCTCGGCGCCCGGCTGCAGGTCTCCCAGCAGGACGACCGGCCGCAGGGAGCTGTATTTCTCGCCGGCGGCAAGGCTGCGGGTTACAAGGGCCGCCGTGGGCTCCTTGGCGTAACTGCTTTCCCGGACGCTGGTCATGGCCCGCACGATGGCTTCCTTCTGCTGCTCTTCTCTTTCAGGATCGGATTCAATGATGCATGTGATGTCCAGCTGACAGTTCTGCGTGATCGCGTCCACGATCTCTGTCTCCTGGACCTGAGTAAGCTCCCGCCCCCGGAACTGCACCGCCATCTGGCCGCCCCTGAAAAATCTGGCGCTGCGCCGGAATTTGGCGGCGATGTCCGATACCATTTTTTCATAAGGCACAGAAGGATTCAGAATCAGAGTCAGGACATATTTATTGCTTTTCAGTTCAAAAGATTCTTCTGCCATCTTCCTGTCTCCTGCATCAGTCGGTCCGGATATTTCCGCTGATAACCTGGATCGCGTGTCCGGGAATCAGCACAGAGCTGTCCTGCTGTTTGAAATAGTAATTCACCACATCCCGTGCGATGGTTGCGGTATTGGCCGATGTATAGCCGTAGGCCACACGGACAGCCAGAGCGATCTCCGGCGCTTCATAAGGCGCGTAGCCGATAAAGAGCGCATGGTTCGGCTTTGTGACGACGAACTGGGCGGTTCCCGTCTTGCCGGCCACCTCCACGCCCTTGTAATCTTCAAAGGCACTGTGATTCTTTACCACGGCCCGCATGCCGGAATGGATCGAATCCCAGAGCTCCTGCGGAAGATCGACTGTACTGTGCAGCACAGGTTCATTATTGGATATTGTATTGCCGTTCGCGTCCGTGATCCGGTCGATCAGCGTCAGGTCATAGCACATGCCGGAATTCGCGACCGTATTCACATAGCGGGCAAGCTGGGAAACCGTGTAGGCGTGGTCTGACTGTCCCATGGCCGCGCGGACCGGGTCTCTTGTGGCGATATGCGGGCTGGACTCCGGAACCTCGATTCCCGATTTGGAATCAAGTCCGTACATGGCGGCATATTTGGCCAGCAGCCGCGTACCGGCATCATCATCATATGTCCCGCTGGTCGATGCAAGTCTCCATCCGATCGTGTTAAAGAAAAAGTTGCAGGAGTTCTTGATCGCGTCAGACAGGACCTCCGTCCCGTGGGCGCCGGGGTAAACCCAGCATTTGATGTCAGGCTCGACGGAATCAAAATCACCCGTACAGTAGAGCTGCTCCGAGGTCGCCAGAACCCCTTCCATGACGCCTGCAGTGGCCGAGATCGGCTTGAAGGTGGAACCGGGAGCCAGAAGCTCCTGGGTGGCACGGCTGTAGAAGGGACTGGACAGGTCTGTCGCCAGATTGTTGTAATAGCCCGAATCCATCTCGTTGACAAGCCGGTTGTTGTCGTAGCCCGGATAGGTTACGCAGGCTTTCACGGTCCCGTCATCCGGGTCCGTTATCACGATCGCGCCCGAGCAGGGATTCAGGGCCAGCATGGCAGGCGTAATCTCCAGATTGTAGATCTTGTCGCGGATAAAATCATAGGCGCCCAGCGTGCCGTCACTGAGGTTCTCGTAATCTACTGTGCTCATCTCGAGCACGCCCTGGTCAAAGAGAAGCAGGCAGACCTGGCTTCCGGAGAGCGTCTTTTCCATCAGCATATAGCGGAAAACACGCTTGCAGAAGTTGGTATCTTCCCCCAGATATTCCGCGATATAGTCCGCCAGCGCGGAATAGATCTCCGTGGAATCCATATACACGGTATCTTCGGTAATCCCGTTGATATCGATCCAGTTTCTGGAGATGGCATAGGTCAGAAATTCCTGGAGGCTGATGGTCTCCTCCTCCGCCCAGGCCCGGTAGGTCAGGTCCGTCTCATCGATCGCTTCCTCGTTCAGGATCCCTGCTCCGGGAAGCATCGTGTTCACGATATAGGACTGGTAGACCTTCATCTCATCGGTGAGATCCCTGTAGGGTGTGGGATCATCCCTGAGGAGCTGGTCCTTGATCTCGGCGAAGATGGAAGCCGCCTTCTGCCGGAAGGCGCGGTAGACCCCTCTCTCATTTTTCGAAGCGTCCTGATCGGAGAGATGCTCCACGTCGAGGACGTTGTTTTCAAACAGGGAGTAATAGACGTCATAGACCGGGATACTGACATCGTCCGCGGTCGTGATCCAGGTATAGTCGATCGACTCCGTATCCACGATATTGGACCAGAGAATGCCGGCGATATACTCTTCCAGAATCTTATAGGAAGCGATCTGGAGGTCGCTGTCCAGGGTAAGATACAGGGAATTGCCTGCTTCCGGCTGAACGACGGACTCCGTGGAGATCGTGCGCCCCAGATTGTCCACATAGATGGTCTCCGACCCCTTTTCGCCCTGCAGGTCCGTCTCCATGACCTTCTCAAGACCGACTTTTCCGACGATATCCGTCGCGTCGTAGGAGTCATCCTGCTCCCTCAGTTCGGAGAGCTCCTCCGCGGAGATCTGGCCGGTATAGCCGATGATGGGGGCAAAATACTCCGCGTTGTTGTAAACGCGCTTGTAGTCCTCCGTTACATCGATTCCCTGCAGGGTGCCTGTATTCTCAAGCAGCTGGGAGACCGTCTCCTCGCTGACGTCCTTGGCGATGGTGATGGAATTATAGCGCTGGTAGCTGTTGGCGGCCAGGGTTGAGCGGAACTGGCAGAGCTTCAGGATCTCATTGGCCGTAAAGGTTTCCGGAAGCCCCCAGGCAGCCTTCTCCTCCGCGGTCGGTCTCGTGCTCGTAATCCCGTAGTAGCGGTCCGAACACATCATCTCGATCATCTCCGGCGCGGTTATATTCTTCTCCTCGTCCGTCATGGAATCGATGGTGAGTCTGCCGAAGATATCTGCCTTGAAGCGGTTCAGGTTAAATCCGCTCGTGTTATAGACGTAATTGCCGTCCTTGTCCAGGGAGATGCGGAAATTCTTCAGGACCGAATCCCCGTGGCTTTCTATGATCCGGATCGTATTGTAGATAATTCCGTTCAGCGCAAGGTTCCTGGCCGTGTTGCTCCGGTAGGTCCCCACGTCCTCAAGGGTCACTGAATAGGCAAGCTGGTTGTAGGCCAGAAGCTTGCCGTTGCAGTCATAGATCTCTCCTCTGGTTGCTTTCAGGACACGTTCCTTGCGGATGGACAGGGTAAAATCGTTCAGATAGCTCTCCCCGTTCAGGACCTGCAGGTCAAACAGGCGGGCGATCAGGACGGAACCCATGGCAAGGAAGAGAATGATCAGGAAGATCATGCGCGGCCGCAGCCCCACTGCCGCGGCCCTGTGCTGCTTTTTATGCTGCTTTGTTCCGATCGTATTCAATAACTGCCTCACTCATAATCTCTGTTCCCGCAGCGCTGCGATGCGGCCGGAAGCAGAGGTGTTTTTCAGAAATATGTCCTGCGGGTCTTCCTGTTGACATAGAAATTCAGCTGATAGAGGAAAACCGCCAGGATCACCGTGTAGATCATCTCCGGAATCATGATTCTTCGAAGATAAAAGAAAAAGTGAATCCGTCCCCGGATCAGGAAGGTGGTGACGTACTGGTAGAGTCCGTAGATCAGATCCGCCCCGGCGATCAGCAGAAGCGGCGTTTTGATATCGTCATCATAGAAGATCCGGTAGGAAAAGCCGGTAAGATAGCCGATCCAGGCGTAGGCCAGGGTATAAAAACCCGGGGTGGAGCCGGCGACAAGATCCAGAAAAAAACCTGCCAGGGCTCCCACGGTCAGGCCGGTCCTGCTTCCGCACATCAGGGCGAATGAAGCAGTCAGGATCACCTGGAGATTCGGCCGGATCGAAGCGATCTCTATATATCCCATCAGCGTGGTCTGCAGCAGCGCCGCAGCCGCACAGAGAAGGATGATAATCAGTTTCCTTTTCAAATTGCACCAATCCTTACTGGAACAGAGGCCTGGCTTATGAAGAACATGGCCCCGGATCCGTATTCCGCTTACTGCGCGTTTCCTTCACCGCCGTTTTCGGCATCAGCAGCAGCCTCTCCGCCTTCAGGGGAGAGCTCCGCAGCTTCCGCCTGCGCGCTTCCGTCCGCGCCTTCCGCCTGGTCAGCAGCCTCCGCGTTCTCCTCCCGGGCGCTTCCATCCGCTTCCGTCCCGGCCTCACCGGTCCCTTCCTGCCTTCGGGGCGCTGTAAGGATCGTCTGGTTTCCTGCGGGAACGGCCGGAAGCGTCGGCGCAGTCTCACCGTCGCTGATGACATACTGCTTCAGCGTCCGGATCACCAGAACTTCCTGCAGATGACGGAAATCGACAACGGGAGTAACCGTGCCGGATTTGGTCAGGTTGTTCGCGTCATTATTCAGCTCGGAGATATAGCCGATCAGGATTCCGGGCAGATATTTCTCGGAAATGTTGCTCGTCACGACCTTATCTCCCACATGGACGTGGTTGTTGTCATCGGTCAGCTTGACCAGTGAAAGGGTTCCCTCGTCGATCAGGGCCAGATTGCCGGCGATGATGCAGGTATCACTGGTGGTTGAGATCATGGCGGAGACGTTGCTGTTGTCGTCGATGATCGCCCTGACGGTGGACCAGTTCGGCCCCGTGGCCGTGACGATGCCGACAAGGCCTGCTCCAGACATGACGTTGCAGTCAACCGAAATGCCGTCGCTGGTGCCTTTGTCGATCGTGAAGCTGTTGAACCAGTTGCCGCTGCCTTTTGAGATCACGCGGGCACCGATCGAATCATATTCGGAATACTCTTCCTTGAGATCGAGAAGCTCCTGCAGGCGCTCCAGTTCCTCTTTGTCGAGGACCAGCTTGCTGTTTTCGGCGGTCAGGGTGTCCACCTTTTCCCTGAGTTCATGGTTTTCTTCCCTCAGGGCGGCGGAATCGGTCATATTCGCCGAGAAGCCGGAAAGGAAGCTGCCGAGGCTGTTCATGCCCTTCTGGATCGGGCTTATGACAAAGCCTGTCGCGGCGCTGAGCGGCGTCATGGCCGAGGAACTGATAAAGGAAACGGCAATCAGCGCGATGCAGATGACCGACAGAATAATCAGCCCTGTTTTTCCGTTTCCGGTATTTTTATTATTCATTCTGCTAATATGTCTCCTGTCAGCTGCTCACCTTCGCGGCGACCGCATGAGGGGGTACAGCTCTTTCTGGTTGATCATGGTGACAAGGCCGCGGATCGTGGAATTCTTCGGATCCTGGATATGATAGACCGGGAGAGAAATCTCCTTCTGAATATAGATCGGAAGATTCTGCAGCAGCGATACGCCGCCGGTCAGGAAGATCCCTTCCTTCATGATATCCCTTCGGATCATCGGCGGAGTCCTGTCCACGATCGAACGGATCTCATCCACGATCCGGTCTATGGTTCCGAGTACGGAAACGCTCACCGCAAGGGCCGGGATCATGTCGCTCTTGGGCAGTCCCGACAGGGTATGGATTCCGAACACCTTCTGCTCGAGCCTGGGGCCGTTGATCATGAAGGCCAGATTGTTCTTGAGCCGGGCAGCGGTTTTCATGCCGATGCTGATGTTGAATTTGCGGCGGACCATCGTCGCGATGTCCTCATCCAGCTTCAGGCCGCCCTCCTTCATCGTTCTCCCGATGATGACCTTCCCGTCGGAAAGAACCGAGATCTCCGTGGTATCGGCTCCGATATTGACAATCATATGCCCGGATGGACTGAGCACGGGCAGTCCGATGGAAACGGCATCCGCGATCCCCTTGTCCACCAGATGGACCCTCCCGGGGCTCAGGGTGGAATTCATGACATTGAAGAAGGCTCTCTGCTCCACAGGGGTCACCTGGGAAGGAACCGCCAGGCAGATGCCGGCGCTCTTCTGGGAAAATGTCGTAAACTTCTTCAGGGCATCCGTCAGAACCAGCTCCATGCTGGTCGCGTAGGCGATTACCCCGTTGACCATGGGCCGGGTGACGCTGACGTCCACCGGATTTTTCTCATACATCTCATAGGCTTCGTCCCCGATCGCGAGAACCCTGCTTCCTCTCATGGCGATCATGTTCCGGATCTCCATGAACTTTTCCCCGCTGCGGTCGCGAAGCTTCAGCGTGTCGGTGCCGAGATCAACCCCGACCATATTTGTAAAAAGCATCCGTTTCGTTCCTCCAGGCCCGGCTGAAATATTTCTTTACAGCAGCCTTTCCAGGGCAAAGCTGACGGACCTTCTGTCTCCGATAATGATATGATCCACAAGCGGAATGCCGATCATCTCGCCGCATTCGCGGACCTGCCTTGTCAGCAGGAGATCCGCCTCGCTGGGTTCGGGATTCCCGCTGGGATGATTGTGCAGCAGCACGATGGTGACCGCTCTGTGTGAGAGGGCCTTCAGGAAGATATCCCGGGGACTTGCCAAGGTCCGGTCCACTGTACCGATCGAGATGATCTCGTCCGCGATCAGCCGGCCCTTCGTATCCAGCATGATGAGCAGGAGCTTCTCCTGGCTCTCATGGCGGAAGTCCTCCATATAATAATCCGCGATCTGTTCCGGATTGCGGAAAATCTCCTGCCCGTCCCGGACTGCCCGGGACCTTGCGATGCGCCGGCTCAGCTCCGCAATACATTCAAGCTGGACTGCCTTTACCTTTCCGATCCCTCTGAACTGCATCAGTTCATCCGCGGTCAGATCATAAAGACCGCACAGGCTCCCCTCCCTGAGGGAGGAAAGAATGGAACGGCACAGCTCCACAGCGCTCTGTCCCCTGCAGCCTGTCCGCAGAACCACGGCCAGAAGCTCCGCGTCGCTGAGCATGCCCGGACCGTATTCCAGGCATTTCTCATAAGGCTTCTCCGACAGAGGCAGCTCCTTCATGGTAAAATGGATATTCTTCTGTGTCTGATTCATGCGCTTACCTGCGCATACTCTCTCTCATTACTCCATATTGTACCTGTTTTGCCCGGAAAGTCAACCGAAGCGGACAGGGCGGGAGGGTGCTCCGTAAGCGGAATTCCTGCTGCTCTCAGCCGTTTTCCAGGCGAGCGATGATCTTTTCCGCCACCTTTATGCCGTCCAGGGCAGCGGAGGTGATCCCTCCCGCGTAACCGGCCCCTTCCCCGCAGGGATAGACGCCTTTCAGGCCGGCCGCCTCAAAACTGCTGCCGCGTTCGATGCGTACCGGGGAGGAGGTCCGGGACTCGACTCCGGCGAGCAGCACCCCTGCGCCGGAAAATCCCTCTATCTGCCTCTCCCAGGAAAGAATGCCCTCCTCTATCGCGTCCGCTGCATATTCCGGGAGAATCCCGCGCACATCCGCGAAGGTCCATTCTCCGCAGAAGGCTGCCGTGTCGAAAGCGGGCGATTCTGACAGGGTTCCGGCCCTGAAATCCGCGAAGGTCTGAACCGGTATCTTCCCTCCGCCGGCAAGGTACGCCTTCCGCTCCAGCTCTCTCTGGAAAGCAAGCCCGGCGAGGGGGTCTCTGTGATCACCCGCGAAATCCTCAGGCGATACGGTCACCACGACCGCGCTGTTGGCAGCCCCGCTGCCCCGGTCGTGAAAGCTCATGCCGTTAACGGCCAGATATCCTTCCTCCGATGAGGCATTCACGACATATCCGCCGGGGCACATGCAGAAAGAATAGACGCCTCTGCCGCCGGATGCCCTGTGCGTCAGTCTGTAGGGAGCCGGGGGCATGGCAGAGGGGTATTTCTCCCCGTAGAGTGCCCGGTTGATCTGCTCCTGGCTGTGCTGCACCCGCACGCCCACGGCAAAAGCCTTCGGAGTCATGACAAAGCGGCGGCTTCTGAGCATGGAAAAGGTGTCGCGGGCGGAATGACCGATGGCAAGGACAAGCTGCCCTGTGCGGATGCTGATATCCACGCAGTGTTTCCCTTCTCCTCCGCTTTCTTCATCCCCGGCCGTCTTCCGGACGCTGAGGATCCAGGCCCCGTCCTGTTCCCTCCTCAGATCCGTCAGGCAGTGGCGGAACAGCACTTCCCCGCCCAGGGAGCAGATCTCGCGGCGGATATCCTTTACCACGTCCCTCAGGACGTCCGTCCCCACATGGGGCTTATAGGAAAAAAGGATCTCCGGATCCGCGCCGCCCTCGACAAAACGTTCCAGGATAAAGCGGATGCGGCCTCCGGGATCTTTTACGCCCGTGTTCAGCTTCCCGTCCGAAAAGGTTCCCGCTCCGCCCTCCCCGAACTGTACGTTGGAATCGGGATCAAGGGATCCGCCGGCCCAGAAAGAGCGCACGCCTTCGCTTCTTCTGTCGACATCCTGCCCCCGCTCCAGAATAAGGGGGCACAGGCCTGCCCGGGCAAGGACAAGAGCGCAGAAAAGACCGGCAGGCCCGCTTCCGATGATAACAGGCCTGTCAGCTTCATGAAGGATCCGCTTTCCCTGCACAGGGCAGCTGTAGCGCTCCTCTTCAAAAATAGAGATATCGGAATCCTTCAGCTTCCGCAGAATTTTCTGTTCTCTGAGAGGGGATGCCAGAGAGACGGAGACGGTATAGATAAAAAACAGATCCGGCTTCTTCCGGGCATCGAC
>DGHP01000067.1:17475-20064 GCA_002392705.1 Lachnospiraceae bacterium UBA3845
TGCATGCCGGCGACATATCCGCCGGACCAGGCCCACTGCAGATTGTAGCCGCCGCACAGGCCGTCGATATCCGCCATCTCCCCGGCAATATACAGGCCTTCGCAGCCGGGAACAGTGCAGGCGAGACTCTCCGGATCAAGCTGGTCCAGGGCGACCCCTCCCGCGCAGACCTGACAGCTGTCAAAGCCTCTCACGGACACCGCTTCCAGGGGAAAAGCATGAATCTGCTCCGCGATCTGTTCCGCCTGCCGGTCTGAAAGGGCGCCGCAGGCTGTGCCGGCTTTTATGGAAAGGGTATTCAGCAGCGCGGGAATCAGCTTCTGCGGCAGGATTCCCTCCAGAAGCTTTGCGGCGGAAAGGCTGTCATAGCAGCGCTTCAGCTGCTTCAGCGCCCCCGCGGTCCGGCCGGCCTCCATATCCGGAAGAAAATTCAGGCTGATCAGAACATTCTTCTTCTCCGCAAGGGCTCTTGTAACCATCCGGCTGACCTGGAAAACAACAATCCCGGACAAGCCCTGGCCGGTGATCTGCAGCTGCCCGGTATCCGAGGCGATTTCCCTTCCTCCCGCATATGCCGTTACGCATGCGCGGATACGGACGCCGGCGGCGGAGGCCCAGAAGGGCGGGACGCGGCAGGCAATGGCGGAGAGGGACGGCAGAATGGGCGTAAGGCGCAGGCCGCAGGAGGAAGCGAGCTGGTATCCGTTCCCGTCGGAACCGGTTGCGGGCAGGCATTTAGAGCCGCAGGCGAGAATGACCCTGCCGCAGGGATAGGTCCAGCCGCCGGTGTGAACCAGCCATCCTTCCGGCTTTTTCTCAAGACCTGTCACCTTCTCCCGGAATTTGACCTTTACCTTCAGGCGCTCCAGCTCCCGGATCAGTACGGCCAGGACGCTGAGAGACTGTCCCGTGACCGGATAAATGTATGTTCCGTGCTCTGCTGTGGTCATGAGGCCAAGGGAATGGAAAAAGGAAAGGGTGTCGTCCACGGACAGCTGCCGGAAGACGGATCTGCAGATCTGTCCGGCAGCCTCCGGATCGGAGGAGGCATAATCCCGCCGGGGATCAAAATCCAGATTCGTCAGGTTGCACCTGCCATTTCCGGTCAGCAGGAGCTTGCTTCCGGCCTTCTGCCCCGATTCAAGGAGCGTTACCAGGGCTCCTGCCCTGGCGGCGGAGATCGCCGCCGTCATCCCTGCCGGTCCGCCGCCCACTACCACGATCTGCTTCATATTCCCTCCTTAAGACTGGAAACATGCCTGTTTCTACAGCTTTACATAGCCGTTCTCGTACAGGCTCTGCAGGGAACGAAGGATTCCGTACCTGGCGTGTTCCCAGGTCAGCCCGCCCTGGAAATAGACTGCGTAGGGCGGCTTGATAGGCCCGTCCGCCGAGAGCTCGATCGAGGAGCCCTGAATAAAGGCGCCGGCCGCCATGATGACCTCGCTGTCATATCCGGGCATGGCCCAGGGCTCCGGCGTGACATAGGAATCCACCGGAGCGGCCGCCTGAATGCCTTCGCAGAAGCGGATGACGCCTTCGGGAAAACCGAACTCGACCGCCTGAATGATATCATTCCGCTTCTCCGCTCCGCCCGGAATCACTTTGAACCCGAGCTGCTCATACAGGTTTGCCGCGAAGACGGCCGCCTTCAGCGCGCCGGCTGTCACGGTAGGCGCAAGGAAAAAGCCCTGGTAGAGGGATCTGAGGGTATTCAGGCTCGCCCCCACCTCTCTTCCGAGCCCGGGGGAGGTAAGACGCACGGCGCAGTTCTCCACGCACTCACGGCTTCCGGCGATGTAGCCTCCCATCGGTGCAAGGCCGCCGCCCGGATTCTTGATCAGGGAGCCGACGGTCATGTCCGCGCCGTAGTCGGAGGGTTCTGCAGGATCCACAAATTCACCGTAACAGTTGTCCACCATGACGATCAGATCAGGGCGGAGATCCTTCACAAAGCGGATCACTTCCCCGATCTGCTCCACGGACAGGGAAGGCCTCGTCAGGTAGCCCTTGGAGCGCTGGATCGCTGCCATCCTTGTCTTCGGACCAAGGGCTGCTCTGATCGCTTCAAAATCAAAGCTTCCGTCCTCCTTCAGTTCCACCTGCCGGTAGCTTACCCCGTATTCGGCCAGGGACCCTCTCGACGGCCGGATTCCGATCACTTCCTCAAGCGTATCATAGGGCTTGCCGCTGATCGACAAAAGTTCATCCCCCGGCCTGAGGTTCGCGGACAGGGCCAGTGCGAGGGCGTGGGTCCCGCAGGTGATCTGGGATCTGACCAGGGCATCTTCCGTGTGGAAGGTGTCCGCGTAGACCTTTTCAAGTGTCTCCCGCCCGCTGTCATTATAGCCGTATCCGGTAGAACCGTTGAAATGCTCGGCGCTGACCCTGTTTTTCTGCATGGCCCGGATTACCTTCAGCTGATTGTATTCCGCCACGCTGTCTATCTCCCGGAATCGCTCCTCAAGTCCCTGAAGAATCTTCTGTCCGAAACGGAAGACAGGCCCGGATATGCCCATCTCCCGGTAAATATTTTCTATCATCTGATTGTCCATACTGTTATCCTTTTATCGTTGTTTCTTCTGTCGT
>DGHP01000067.1:20169-21864 GCA_002392705.1 Lachnospiraceae bacterium UBA3845
CGTCATGCCTGCCGGGAAATGATTCCTTTCTCTTCCAGAATCCGGATCATTTCCTCCAGTATCGCGCTGTCGCCGGAGGGATAGTCCTGCCGGTTCATCCAGATCACATCCTTCTCGCGGCGGAACCAGGTCAGCTGGCGTTTTGCAAAATGCCGGGTGTTCCGCTTAATCAGCCGGACCGCCTCTTCCCTGTCCGTCTCACCGTCCAGATATGCCAGCATTTCCCTGTATCCCAGCCCCTGCATGGAGACCATATCTCTTTTGAGGCCTTTTTCATGCAGCCTTCCAACCTCCGCCTCAAGTCCCTCCTCCATCATGAGATCGACCCTTCTGTTAATGCGGTCATATACTTTCTCACGATCGTCGTTGAGGACAAAATAGGCGAAATTGTAAGGAGAGGTCCTGGCACGCTCCTGCTCGTTGTGGACGGAGATCTTCTGTCCGGTCTGCCGGTTGAATTCCAGGGCCCGGATCGTCCGCTTGATATTATTTTCATGGATCAGCGCGGCGGATTCGGGATCCGCCTCCTCGAGCATCCGGTGCAGAAGGGCAGGGCCGTCCTCCGTTTCCGCGATCGCCTCAAGCCGGTCCCGGAAGGAGCGGTCAGCATCATTTTCAGTAAAATCAATATCATACAGCAGTGCCTGGATATAGAAACCGGTACCGCCTGTCACGATCGGGATATGGCCGGCGGCGCGGATCTTCCGGGCCGCTTCCTTCGCCATGGACTGGAAACGCACGACGTCGAAGCTTTCCTCAGGATCGAGGACATCGATCAGGTGATGGGGGATTCCCTCCTTCTCCTCTTCCCGGATCTTGGCAGATCCGATATCCATGCCCCTGTACACCTGCATGGAATCGGCGGAGATGATCTCTCCCTTAATCGCTCTGGCAAGCCGGATGGAAAGGGCGGTTTTCCCGACTGCGGTCGGTCCGGTCAGAACGACCAGGCCGGGCTTTTCAGCGCCCTTTATGATCTGTTCATTCATCATATCTGTCTCGCTGTCAATCCACCATTTCTTACAGCCGGAGCATTCCGCCCCCGCCTCAGACAATTCTGCGGAATTTTTTTTCTATCTCATATTTGCTCATGGAAATGATGGTCGGCCTGCCGTGCGGGCAGTTGTAGGGATTATCCAGGGTCAGCAGCTCGCCGATCAGGGCGTCCGCCTCCTCAAAGGAGAGCCGGGTGTTTCCCTTGACCGCCGCCTTGCAGGCCATCGTCGCCACGCTGGCGGTAATCTGCTCGATGGACTGCCTGCCTGTATCGGCGGACAGACTGTCCAGCATCTCAAGAAAATACTCCTTTTCCGTCAGTCCGAACAGGTCTACAGGAACCGCCGAAACCGCATAGTCCCTTCCGCCGAAGGGGCTGATCTCAAAGCCGATGCGTGTAAAGAGGTCCATATTGGCGGTGAGCAGGCTTTCCTCGGTCATGCTGAGCGTGACGATGAGCGGCGGCGAGAGCTGCTGCTGCGCGGCCTCCTTCTGACGGTAGGTCTGCATGAGCCGCTCAAACATTACCTTTTCATGGGCGGCGTGCTGGTCGATGATGTACATGCTGTTCCGGAATTCTATAATCCAGTAGGTTCCGAAGAGCTGGCCGACCAGCCGGTGTTCTTTCACGTGTTCGGGGCTTAAGAGAAGTCCGTCGGATTCTTTCTGATCCTCGCGGACCTCCTGCTCTGCTGTGTC
>DGHP01000130.1 GCA_002392705.1 Lachnospiraceae bacterium UBA3845
AGTGAATCCCTGAAAAAACTTGACCGGGAGCGGGAGGCCAATCCCGGCTGGTATAAAGGCAACGACCTTCTCGGCATGATGATGTACGCGAACCTGTTCGGCGATACGCTGCAGGGCGTGCGCAGCAGGCTGGATTATATCAAAGGCTGCGGCGTGAACTATCTTCACCTGATGCCGCTTCTGGACAGCCCCGAGGGGCGCGACGACGGCGGCTACGCGGTGGCGGATTTCAGAAAGGTGAAGCCGGAGCTGGGCACCATGGAAGATCTGGAAGAACTGACGAATGACTGCCATGAGGCCGGGATCAGCGTTGCACTCGACTTTGTCATGAACCATACGAGTGAAGACCACATCTGGGCAAAGCTGGCGCGGCAGGGCGACGAAGCGGCAAGAAGCCGCTATTTCTTCTATGATAACTGGACCGTCCCGCTTCAGTATGAGCGGACGATGCCGCAGGTTTTCCCGACGACCGCGCCGGGCAATTTCACCTGGCTTCCCGACTGTCAGCAGATTGTCATGACAACCTTCTATCCCTACCAGTGGGACCTGGATTACAGGAACTGCATGGTCTTTAATGATATGACGGCGAACATGCTCTATCTGGCAAACCGCGGAATCGATGTCATGCGCCTGGATGCAGTTCCCTATATCTGGAAAGAGCTGGGGACCAACTGCCGCAATCTTCCCCAGGTGCACACCATCGTCCGCATGATGAGGATCATCTCCGAGATCGTCTGTCCGGGCGTTCTTCTGCTCGGCGAAGTGGTCATGGAGCCGTCGAAGGTTGTTCCCTATTTCGGAAGCGTTGAAAAGCCGGAGTGCCATATTCTTTACAATGTGACGACCATGGCAAGTACCTGGAATACGGTGGCGACCAGGGACGTGGGGCTTTTAAAGCGGCAGCTTGACCAGGTGGCGGCTCTGCCGAAGGACTATGTTTTCCAGAATTATCTCAGATGCCATGACGATATCGGCTGGGGCCTGGATTATGACTGGCTGAAACAGTTCGGGATCGATCAGGTTGCCCACAAGAAATATCTGAATGATTACCTGACCGGAAAATGGTACGGGAGCGATGCCAGGGGCGAGCTCTACAATGATGACCCGAGGCTGGGCGACGCGCGCCTGTGCGGAACTACCGCCTCCCTCTGCGGGCTGGAGGCGGGCCTGTATGAGAAGAACAAAGCCAAGGTGGAGAAAGCGGTCATGTGCGACCTGATGCTGCACGCCTGGCTGTTCACCCAGAGCGGGATTCCGGTTCTGTATTCCGGTGATGAGATCGCCCAGGAAAATGACTACAGCTATAAGGAGGATCCCCTGAAGTGCGCGGATTCCCGTTACCTGCACAGAGGAAAGTTCCCGTGGAAAAAATGGGAGGAAAAGGATCCTGTCTCCATGCGGATTTTCAACGCTCTGAAGGAGATGGAAAAGATCCGGGCAAGCTATGAGGTATTTTCAGGGCAGGCGGGCGTAGAGACGCTTGAGACCGGCTGCGCCAGCGTCCTTGGAGTGCTCCGTTATGCCGGTTATAAGCAGCATCTGAGAGCTTTCTTCAATTTCAGCGAGTACACCCAGTATCACTGGACCATGCCTGACGAGGAGGCGGAACAGTTCGTGGATCTCTTTACCGGGCAGAATATGAAGGAGACCCATGGAGAGATTCCGCCTTACGGCTACCGCTGGTATCTGAGAATTGACAGGACGCTGACGGAAGAGAAGCCGGCTGCAGACACTGCCGGCAAAGAGGACACGCCTGAGAAGAAAAAAACTGCGCCGAAGAAGGCAAAAACTGCACTGAAAAAAGACAGCATGAAGGAAGTGTCGAAGAAAGCAAAAGCCGCGCTGAAGAAAGACAGTGCGAAGAAAAAAACACCGAAGAAGACAGGGAAAGCTGCAGCCGGAAAAGAAGCTCCCGCGGATGCGGAGCAGGGTGCGGACGGGATGGAGGAATGATGCAGGAGGAGCAGAAGGATATAAAGATCAGCAGGATGCTGGAGGATGTGCGCAGGTATGAGGAAGATATGAGCGGAAGGATTCCGCCCGCTGAGCGGCCCGCGTTCCATCTCTCATCCAGGGTAGGCTGGATGAACGACCCGAATGGTTTTTCCTTTTATAAAGGAAAATATCATCTCTTTTATCAGTACCACCCCTTCAACACGGTATGGGGCCCCATGCACTGGGGACATGCTGTGTCGGAGGATCTGCTGCACTGGGAATACCTGCCCGCGGCACTGGCTCCGGATGAGGATTATGACAGGGACGGATGTTTTTCCGGATCAGCCATAGAACTTCCCGACGGAAGGCAGATGCTGGTCTATACCGGCGTCACCAATGAGGAGCAGGAAGACGGAACTGTCAAGGGCGTGCAGAAGCAGTGCCTCGCTTTCGGAGACGGCCTGAATTATGTGAAATATGAAGGAAATCCTGTTCTGACAGAGGAGGATTTCCCGGAGGGAGGCAGCAGATTCGAATTCCGTGACCCGAAGGTCTGGCAGGCGGAGGATGGAAGCTACCGTATGGTGACATGCTGCGCGACCCCTTCCAGGGATGGCCGGATCGTCGCTTTTTCCAGTATGGACGGGATTCACTGGAGCAAGGGAAGGATCCTCGTCCAGAACAATGAGCGCTTCGGAAAGGTCTGGGAATGTCCCGAATTCTTCCGCCTGGACGGGAAATGGGTCCTTTTGACCAGTCCCATGGACATGCTTCCCGAGGGCTTTGAGTATCATAACGGGAACGGAACCCTGTGCCTGATCGGTGATTACAATGATGCCGACGGGATCTTTACGCCCCAGCATGACCAGTCGATCGACTACGGCATCGATTTTTACGCGACGCAGACGGTGCTTGCGCCGGACGGACGGAGAATTATGATCGCCTGGATGCAGAACTGGGATACGACGCCGGGCTATAGGATCAGCCCCACCAGCTGGTTTGGCCAGATGACGGTTCCCCGGGAGCTTTCGGTGAAAAACGGCAGGCTTTACCAGCTGCCGCTGAGGGAACTTGAGAACCTGCGCCGCGGCTGCGTGAACTTCCGGAACGTTTACGTGAACGGCGAGATGGAGCTGGAGGGCGTGAAAGGCCGCTGCGTGGACATGGAACTGGAGATCCGTCCGGCGGACAGCGGGGCTGTTTACAATAAATTCGCTGTAAAATTCGCGGCGGGAGGAAGATACTATACGACGCTGAGCTTCCATCCCCGGGACCGGATCATGAAGATTGACCGCAAGTTCTCCGGCTCCCGCAGGGCGATTATTCACCAGCGCAGGGCCAGGGTCAGCAGCGAGGGAGGCGTTCTGAAGATGAGACTGATTCTGGACCGTTTCAGTGCCGAGATTTTCCTGAACGACGGTGAACAGGTCATAACGGCAAACCTTTATACCGACCCGTCGGCGGAGGAGATCAGTTTTCTTTCGGAAGGTGCTGTCTCGATGAACCTTGTCAAATATGATCTTGTAAGATAGAATTATAATAACAGTCCGCGGCGGCAGGATGCCGCGGAGATATGCTTTCAGACATGTGCGGAAGGAGATAGTCATGGCTAAGTCATATGATGTGGTCGCTCTGGGGGAACTTCTGATTGATTTTACGGAGACCGGATTCAGTGCGCAGGGGAACCCCCTGCTGGAGGTGAATCC
>DGHP01000193.1:0-4616 GCA_002392705.1 Lachnospiraceae bacterium UBA3845
GGAGCCGTTCTGTTCGCGGTGCACAGGCCGCTGCTGCATGCTATGGGAATGAGCGGCGAATCTTTCAGAATCGCGAAAGGCATGATGATCATTTACTGCCTGGTTGCCCTGATCCGTATGCAGAACTGGTGCATGAACGACACCTTCCGTTCCGCCGGGGATTCCGCCTTCGGTTCCATCATGGAGATCGCTTTCATGTTCCTGATGGTGCAGCCGGTGATCCATCTGGCAAATGATTATTTCTACGCGCCTTTCCTGCTCGTGTTCCTTCTCTGCTATGTGGACGAGCCGATCCGCTATATCATTATGCAGAGGCACATGTATTCAGGCAAATGGATCAAACCTGTGTCCGACACCGGCAAGGCCACGATCGGGGAATTTCGGAAGAAGCACCATATCAAATGAAATCTCTGTACGAAATCTTCGGGAATTCGTTCTATCGTGTAAACAACGGCCATTTCGACGTATAATCTGTGCTTTTGCTGATAATATTAAGGCGGGAATTCACTGTTTCCGCATCCGGTTCTGTGGATGCTGTCAGTGAATTCCCGCCGTTTCTGTTTCAGCCTTACCGGTTTTGTTCAGCTGGTTTTCGCCGTTTCTGTTATCTGCTTTACCGGACTGTTTGAATCCGGATCGCAGAATTACAGATTTTACCAGATTTTCCGTCCGTGTTCATCCTTTACTCCGCTCAGCCTGCAGAAGAAAGTATTGACGACGTCACACCATTCTCTGGCGTCGAGGCGCTGTTTCTCCATGCGCTCTTCGACTTCTTTCCGGTCTTCTTCGGGAAGGTTCAGGTTTTGCAGGGTCTTCTGCATTTCCAGCACTTCTTCGTATCCTTCAAAATGATCGTCATAGATGCGCTGAATCAGCGTCCGGCCATCCTTCATACGGAAGCTGTAGGGCAGCCTGTGGAAGAAGAGAAGCAGCCTGTCGGGACAGCTTTCCCTGTCTTCATAGAGGCGGCAGAGCTCTTCCGGATACTGCCGCGTAAAGCCGGTGCCTTTTACTGTGCGGTCGATCCCGACACCCTCGCGGTCAGCCCGGTTATAGGTGCCCCAGACCGAGAATTCATATCCCCAGGGATCCACGCCGTAATGGGTGGAAGGAGCTACCATCCAGCACAGACCGAGAGGGGCAGTGTATTTTTCATAAACATCGCGGCTCTTTAAAAGCAGTTCTGTAAGCTGATCTTCCCCGGAAGGAGAAAGAGCGAAACTCAGGCGGACCCATTCCCGGGTAAGCTTCTCCGGATCCGTCTCCGGATCCCAGCCGAAGCGGCCGAAAGCATACAGGTTGAAAGCAGCGAAGGGATGTCCGGTCCAGCAGTCGTCGCGTCCCAGATTGCTCACCGCGGCGATCGCCTGTACGTTATTCTTACCCATCTGGACGAAGATTTCACTCCACATCGGAGCCATGGCAAAGATATCGATCTGCTGCCCGGTGTATTCCTGAGCAAGCTGCAGTTCGAGCGCTTTCGCGGTATCCGGCATATCGAGCAGAAGCGGGGAGAGCGGCTCACGTACCTGGAAGTCAAATGGTCCGTATTTGATCTGCAGAATGACATTTTTATCAAAGCTGCCGTTCATCGGATGGTAGAGCTCATATGCTGCGCAGGGACGGTCCGTGGATGTATCCCGCCAGTCCTGCATGCAGTTGTAGACAAATGCGCGCCAGACCAGTTTCCCGCCGTGGGGAGCGATGGCGCGTGCGAGCATATTGGCTCCTTCCGCGTGTGAGCGTCCATATGTGGCCGGACCGGGACGATGTTCACTGTCCGCCTTGACAAGGAAACCGGCAAAGTCCGGAATTGCGCTCCAGATCCGGTCCGCGCAGTTCTTCCACCATTCCTGTACATCTTTATCAAGAGGATCGGCGCTGGAAAGACCGTCCCGAATGGGAGCGGAGAAATCGATGGAGACCATCAGGCGGACGCCGAAGGGACGGAGCAGATCCGCAAATGCGGCAGTCTCCGGCAGCAGGGCGCCGATCAGTTCCTGGGCGGGTTCAAACACATTGACATTGTTGATGGTGAGCACATTGATGCCGGCGCTTGCCAGCATTCTGCCAAGCTGGCGGATCCTGGCAGGATCATAGGAAAAGGCGTCGCCCTCAAACCAGATGGAGCGCCCGGCATAGCCGCGCTCGATATCACCCGACATATTATCCCAGCTGTTCAGCATGCGGAGCGGATAATAAGGAGAATAGGTTTTTCCGGGTTCAAGGTCAAGTACAGAGGAAATACCTGCAGCAGAGGCCAGATCCCCGGCGGAGGGAATATCTGCGGAAGCGGCCAGGGAGAGCAGCAGGGTATAGGTTCCATAGAGAATTCCTGATTCCCCGCCTTTGATCCGGAAGCCGTCATCCGTTCTGCTGAAAGACCAGGATTCCCCCATCTTCTCATCTGCTTCAAATGCAATGCGCGTGTTCTCTCCGCGGGATGCAAAGAAATGCTCCGCCTCAAAAGATGCTGTCTGCAGAGGCGTTTTCAAATCCTCAGGAAGCGGCGTCGTAAAAGCCCGCAGCCATGCGCGGCGTTTTTTCCAGTTTTCCATCTCTTTCATTTCTTCTTCCTCAAAAATGTTCAGAATGCTTTTTAGCACTGTGAATGGTTGCTTTTTGTGAATGGTTGCCTTTGTGAACGGTTGCCTTCATGAAGCTGATCATATCATTCCGCTTCGAAAAATCCTACATGATTCATGCGCTGTTCTGCCGAAAAAGAGCTGTTTGCAACATCATTATACTGTCTGTTATCAGCTTTCCTGCAGACGGAATCCGTGGAAATCAAAGCAGCTCCCCGGAAGAAAGACGAATGAAATGCTGCAGAGTCCTTCCGGCACTGATAATGGAAAGTCCCTGCTTTCTCCGGCCTGCCCGCCGCCGGTCTTTGAGAAATTGCACATGCTGACCAGCTCTGTTTCATCTTCGGAACGGACGCGGATTGTGATCGCCTGTGTCTCGAGGGGCGTTGCTCCATCGATCCGGACAGTGAACTTTCCGGCCTTCTCGAAATGGAGTCCTTCAAAGATCAGCGTAACATTGTTCCCGATTCCAAGAACCGAGCTGCCATCCTTCCGGAAGCTGTCCCCGTAGATCCGTTCGGCATCCGCGGCAAAGTGGTAGCGGAAAGCCGCGGACTGCTTCTCAAACAGAAAGCCCTTCAGATGAATCTTTCTCTCCAGTGAAAACCAGAGATTATGCACACCCCTGAGAGGGGAGGGGAGTGTCCAGCTCTCTTCCTGATAGCAGTTCCAGATCGACGGCTTATGATAAGTCAGCTCCGTGATAAGGCGGCCTCCTTTGCGGGGCGGCCCTTCCCAGAGACTGATCAGAACAGGATCATTATCCAGGTTAAATACCGGCAGAATCAGCCTGTCAGATCCCTCAGGACCGAAATCGATCCCGCTGAAGCCGATCGCACTGAAGCCGTCCCTTGAAAAGGCGGCTCCATGATCATTTCCGGGTGTGATCTCACCTTCCTCCCCGTCATGAAGAGCGGAGGAGATAAAGTGATAGGGATCAAGGCCTGTCGGTGCAAAGCCTTCCGCATAAAGTTCAATTGCGGACAGAATCACGGGATGATCTGCACCATTTGTAACCGAGGCGCGCAGATAAACCGTACCATTTGCGGACGCGCTGACAGTGATGATCTGGTCCCTGCCGCTCCGGAAGCCGGGGATCATGCACGGCAGCATCTCATCAGCCCCACTGTATACCTGATTCGCTTTCCCGTCAGAATACACCCCGGTTTTAATTTCAAATCCGGGAACATCGACGCCTTTCGCATTTAGAACACGGAAACTGATATCCTGGGCCGGAGCATCCTCCGGCAGGAGTCTGACCAGGAAAGAAACCGAAGGATTCTCCGGAGTCAGATTCCTTGAAGAGAGTGCCCGCAGATCGATTCGTCTGACTTCCGGTTTCATATCAGCAAAGCTATACTTTGCATATGTCGTATTATCTTCCTGCTTTTCAGCCGGAATCGTAGTGGATTCTCTGCCGGCACTTGGCTGCGCTGCGAGCGGGCTAACTGCATCCTGTCGCACCGCAGACCATCTATCTGCATCCTGCCGTGCTGTCGCTGCTTTGCCTGCATCCTGCTGTGTCTCCGGAGTCATATCGACAGAATTCAGAACTTCGGAATGAATATCGACAGATCGAAATCCGTTGGATTCTGAAGAATCGACGGAAGCAAATGAGTGCTGAGGAGGCCTGGATTCCGACTGCGGACAGTCCTTCATTTCATCGGTTTCTTTATCGGAGATTACCGATAGGTCCAGACTGGCTTTTTCCAGATAGGGGCTGCTCACTTCTACATGGATGAATCCTTCCTGATCTCCTGCTTCTATGATGAGGAGGAGTTTCCCGGAAAAGAGTTTCCGGCTGCTGCATTCACATATCCTGCCGTCCACCTCTGCCAGCCGGCTGTCCAAAAAGCTGTCTGTGTCGGTGCTGTCGCCATTGTCGCTGCCGGCCAGTCTCCCGGGACCCGATACAAGGATCCGGACACGGTCGACAGCATTTTCCACCGGATTTCTATCCTCATCCACCACCTGTACTGTCACAAAAGCCAGATCCTTCCGGCCCGCGATCAAAACAGGAGACGCTGCGGT
>DGHP01000193.1:4697-6464 GCA_002392705.1 Lachnospiraceae bacterium UBA3845
AACAGGAGACGCTGCGGTGAGCAGCAGACGTCTGGGATCTTTAAAGGAAGATCTGCGGGCGGAGCATAAGACAGTTCCGTCCGCGTCATAAGCCAGCGCCTCGAGAACGCCCGGCTCATATGGGACAGTCCAGACATTCAGACAGCGGCCGGGATCTGTCAGGTCAACCGTTTTTCTCCCCAGGGATTTTCCGTTCAAAAATAACTCAGAGAAAGCTCCGTTGGTCATAACCGGAATATCGATGATCTGTCCCTCATTCCAGTCCCAGAAGACTCCGATATGGATCACGGGCGTGTCTGTCCACATAGCCTGAAAGAGGTAATAGGAATCCTTCGGGAAGCAGGCGGTATCAGCCTGACCGAAATAGCTGTTTTTTGTGTGATAGGGGGTGGGTTCCCCAATATAGTCGATACCGGACCAGATGAACTGCCCCAGGGTAAATGGATTGTTCCGGTCATCACAGAGCATTCTGGCAAGATCCTGGGTGCCCCAGCTGGTTTTGCTGTTGAGAAGGGCAGAGCACTGCAGATCTTCATCGGAGAGGATGTTTTCCTTCATGGGGAAATGATAGATTCCGCGGCTCTGAACCAGGGACCCGGTTTCGCTGCCGTAGATAATCCAGTCCGGATGGCGGGCATGATGGTCCTCATAATATTTTTCCGCGTAATTATAGCCGGTGATTTTAACAACATCCGCGCAGTGCTGCGCCCCTGCCCAGGGCATATAATTGCTGCCGAAGGTGACCGCTGCCTGCCAGATATCGTGCCTGTGAACCTCCTCCATAAGTTTTTCCGTCCAGAAGAGGCCGCGCTCTGATACGTGCATATCAGGTATTTCATTTCCGATTGACCAGAGAATCACACTGGGATGGCAGCGGTCGCGGCGGATCCAGGAAGCCACGTCTTCCTTCCATGTCTGAGGGAAGAAGCGGGCATTGTCGAATTCTGTCTTTGGAAGCTCCCACATGTCATACAGTTCGTCGATCACAAGCAGGCCGAGCCTGTCGCACAGATCCAGAAAACGGGACGCGGGAGGATTATGGGAAGTGCGGATGGCATTGGCACCCATCGATTTCATCAGAAGAAGCTGCCGCGCAGCCGCCTTTTCATGAAAGGCGGAACCGAGTGCACCCAGGTCGTGATGGAGGCAGACTCCCTTCAGTTTCAGGTGTTTCCCGTTCAGAAAGAATCCCTGGTCCGGAATGAATCTCGTTTCGCGGAAGCCCACCGTCAGAGATACCTGCTGCACAGGTGCGCAGCCTGACTCAGTCATCGCATCAGAAGAAAGCTGATATGCAGGTGCGCAGTCTGCTTCAGTCATTTCATTGACAGCTTCTTCTGCTTTCGAGTTCCTCCGGGGACTATTGAACAGCTCGATTTGCAGGGTATAAAGAACGGGATCCTCTGCTGACCAGGGCCGGATGCCCGGTGCGGAAAGAGAGCATCGAAAACGACCCGATGTACTTTCGGAATCCTTTTTCTCCGAAGCGTATGTCATGGGAGACCATGCCAGCTTTTCACCGTCAGAAGTAAGCAGGACTGCCTGGCTCCTGGCGGGCTGCTTTTCAACGATGGATTCTATCGCTTCTTCTTGTCCGCGGAAAGCTTTCAGGTTTATCATTGCTTCCGCATCAACATCCAGAAACCAGCGTCCATTCTGTGAATATGTACGGATCCTGACTCCGTCGGGGACCAGGTGGAAGGGCGGAAGAATCAGAAGCCGGACGTCTCTGTATATTCCGGCACCGGAATACCAGCGGGAATTAGG
>DGHP01000193.1:6575-11991 GCA_002392705.1 Lachnospiraceae bacterium UBA3845
CTGTCAGATCCACTGTAAAAGCGGTATAACCGTTTCTGTGAACCGTTATAATCTGACCGTCCAGCAGGACTTCCGCGTCCATATAGACTCCGTCGAAACAGAGCAGAACTGTATTTCCCTGCATTTCAGGAGTGACAGGCAGTGTGCGGAAATACCAGCCATCCGCTGTATCATACAGATGGTCGGGATAGCCAATCAGCATATCGTGGGGGAGCTGCACAGGGCAGGCGTCCTCAGGGTTAATCTGGTCATAGCTGCTGTCAGGCTGAGCTTTCAGGAAGCTCCACCCATCATTGAACTGATAAATCATGGCATTTCTCCTGTATGAATTGTTATCTGTATGTTTGATTATACATCTGTAAAAAATGCAGATCAATTTTCTGAAGCAATTTCCAATATACCCACAGCTGCAATGAATGGTATTATATCTGCAAGCAGGAACTATCACTTCAGCTGCGGCGATCGTCCGCGGCAAACGGCGCTGCACGAAACAAGGTTTATTTTGTGCGGCTCAGATCATGTGGAAGTCTCCACAGAATTCCTTGCGAATAAAAAAGTAAATTGCAGGGGGCTGTGGGGAAAAAACGCCTCCTGCAGAGTTATCATGAGTACAGAATACAGAACGGTCGGCCGGAACACGGCGGAATTCCTGAATGCTGCAGCAGATTTAAAACTGGAGTATGCAGAAGCTGAGACAATGGAGGGTATCGATATGTGTAAGGGAATGGAGAAGTATACTTTGAGGATGGACTTTCTGGATATTCCTGCAGATGACCGGCAAAGATATGTGTCTATGATATAACGTGCAGGACATGAAAAGGCGGCCGGAATTCCGGCCGCCTGATTCAGTCCTGTCTGAGCAGGCTCTGATTGATAGTCTGTTACTGTAAAAAAACACAGGAACAGTCAGACGCTTCTTTATCTCAGGAAAGATGCATTCGCATAGCCCCAGATTCCGTTGAAGCATACATATCTGTAATAGCAGGCAACTCCGTTGATTCCGGTTCCCTGTACGATCGTGCCGTTGGTATAGACACTGTAGCCGGGATAAAGCTGTGCGATCTCATTATAGGCGCTGTAGCTTGTTCCGGATCTGAGTGCGAGGTAGGTGCCGTTGCAGTCGCCAACCGTCATGTAGAAACCATTCTGGTAGCCATATCCGCCGGCTGCGTTCTCGAGTTCCTGTGCGTCAATGCTCTGCTTTTCAATGTTCTTGTTTTCTTCTGCCATGATCTTTTCTCCCTTGTTAATTATTCCATACTATGTGCTGCTGAAATTCGGGTGGCTGCAAACTACCGAGTATTAACACCCCGGAGACCTGTTTTTTCTCCGTTCTGGTCTATTATACGATATTTCCTGAGTGAGAGCCAATCTTTTTTTATTAATTTGACCAATTCCTTATTTGCCAAACTGAATGCAACCTCGCAGTTGCAGTTACCTTGGCAAAAACTATTAAGCGAAAATACGTGCGGTTACTCTGGCAAAGAAACACAGTTCCACCATGCGCCATTAAACCAACCGGAATGAACAACGGCATTCAGACAAGTAGAAGTAAAACGATGCTCTTCTGCCGTTGTTCATGGAGGGCGGTAGGCCAAGCGGAAGCGTGGCAGAGGATCGTCGGGTAGATGCCTTCATTAATAAGTCTTGTGCTTTCAGCTGCTTTCCGCTATGATGTAGCAGATATATCAATAAATAATAGGATCTGAAACAGGTGGCGTTTACTATTGCAAAAAGTAGATCAGGAACTCACCTGGGTTCTGTTATGTCTGAATTTGCTGTCAAATCTACTGAAAGTATGTATTTCCCCCAAAATATATCAAAAATCCCTCCAGTTTACTGTGCATTATTTACGATATCAGAACTCTCTTCTTCCAAGCTAAGTTTTATACTTGCAGTTACTTAGGCAAACTTGCATTTCGTTTGTCAATTGACCAATTTGACCAATTTGGTACGACCAGTTTGGTACGGCTTTAATTGCCAGAGTAAATTAGAGGTTAGTTTGGCAAGAATAATAGTGGTCCAGAACTTACTTGCCCGACAAAGAAAAGGTTTAGCCTTGCATTTACCCTGGCAGGGGGTATTCGGATCAATATGGACATAACTATCTCTCTGCAGTACAATGCCTGCAGGAAGCGGAGATTCTATGGCTTTTTTATCAGGCTTATTGATGACGAAAGGACGCCGGCAGAAAGCTATGCGAAACAAAGTTGAGAATCCGGCCGGATTTGACGAGAATTCAAAAAGCGGCTGTTCAGGCCAGCGCGAAGAAGTGTGAAAATGGGAGAAAACATGGGAAGACGATTCTGCGGTATCGGTCTATTTTTGCTCCTGTGCCTGCTCTTTTCGGGAATGGAGATCTGCAGGGCAGGTTCTCTTTCAGATGATTCTGTTCTGCTGGGAGATACCGCCTGGAAGATCAATCATTATTCTGTTTGCATTCCGGATCTGGACCGGGATTATTCCTTCCTGATTCTGAATGATCTGCATCTGATAACAGAAAGCGATGAAATCAGAGAAGATCAGAAGGAAGAGGTGCGGGAGAGAAGGGATTCCATGTTTATCGATGCGGATGGTAATCGTTCTGCGGATCTTTGGGGAGAACTCGTCGCAGAATTGGATTCTTTCAAGGCAGACGGGATTATCATCGCGGGAGATCTGCTGGATTTCTATTCGGAGTCCAATATGGAATTCATCCGCAGTGGACTGGACAAATTGGAAACCCCTTATCTCTATCTGCGGGCGGACCATGATACCGGAAGATGGAGAGTGGACGCGGACAGAAAAAGTGTCAGGGCGGCGGAGAAAGCGCTCTGCAGCAATCTGCCGGTATTAAGCATGGAATTTCCGGGATTTATTATAACCGGGATCAACAACAGTACCAGCCAGATTACAGAAAAGGGACTGCGGCAGGCGGAAAAGATCTGGGAGACTGGAAAGCCGCTGATTCTCTTTACACATGTACCCTTTCAGCCTGAAGAAGACAGGAGACTTACGGAAGAAGCCCGCAGGAACTGGGACGGACGGGCGCTCCTCTGGGGAGAGGACTGCTATTATCATCCCGCTGAATACACAGCGGCTTTTATGGAAATGTTGTTTGCAGAAGAGAGTCCGGTAAGGGCCGTATTTGCCGGACATCTTCATTTCCCCTGCGACATCATGCTGAATGACCGGATTGAGGAACATGTGCTGGACGCGAATTTCAAAGGGAATATTTCAGCGCTGACTGTTTCTGCGGATCAGGTTCGATAGCTGCTTCATTCTTCATGTACAAAGCAGAATCGGCAAAGCTGCCCGTGAAGAATAATCAGCAGATAACAGCGGTGTACATAATTCATATCGTAATAGAGTTGAGAAAGGCGCCTGCAGAAATGCAAGCGCCTTTTTTCGGCTGCCTTTTTCTTGCTGAGAAGGGTGGTACAGCCAGAATTTTGCGGAAATTCAGAGCAGACCTGACGTTTGCGGGAGGATAAACCAATAAGGGGAGGAGAAAACGCGCACAATACGCATAATTGTGTTCAGGATACTACCTTGGAGACGAAGAAGGAGAGGATAAGAAGGTTCAGAAAATACATATCATACATACTTCCTGCAATGACTCGGCTTGCTGACTGTGGAAATCTTTTATAGTTCTCGAATGCAAAAAATCTTGAGATCGAGATCCAAAGAATCTGGTGTAGAAGAGAATTGTTTATAAATATTAAATATTTCGCTCTATATCCACAATTCATGTTAGAGATGAATTGTGGATTTTCTATAATTTTTTAATACTTTCTTCCAAAATATTGAATAAATATTTTGCACACGGAAATTGCATTTTATTGTATCATTATTATATAGTTTGTATATTGATATTCTGAGTTATGCCTGCTAATGCCATATCTTAACGTAAACGAAGCGAGCTGCTATATACTTTTATATTGCATATATACATATTGCAAAGACATACAGAGGCTGCGCAAATAATGCATATGCAAAAGCCGACAGAGTAATTGAACTTTAACTGCTTTATGCGGAAAGAGGTATAAAAATGATATTGAATCTTAGATATGAGAAGAGAGAAACGGGAAAACTTCAGAAATTACGCCGTACCGGTGTTTCCGTAATTATGAGCATGATGGCGGCAGGACTTGTCATGACTTCATATTCGAACAGTCTTAGGGCTCAGGATGCGGTTTCGGCCTGCGGGATGGAAGAACATGTTCATGCGGAGGCCTGCTACCGCATTCCGGAGCCGGCGCAGCTGATCTGCAGGGAAGTGGATCCGTATCTTCAGAATGTCCATGTACATACGGAGAACTGCTATGCCAGGGATGAGGAAGGACGCCTGACAGGCGAACTGATCTGCGGTTACGCCGATTTTGTCCTTCATAAACACAGCGCCGGCTGCTATGACAGCAGCGGAAATCTGATCTGTCCGATTCCGGAAAATGAAGGACATAAGCACACTGAGGTCTGCTATACGACACAGAAGGTCCTTGTGTGTACGGAACCCGAGCGTCCGGCTGTGGAAGGGCATACGCATACCGAGGCATGCTATACCCTGACAAATATCGGCAGCCTGATCTGCGGCCAGGCAGAACGGCCGGCGGACGAAGGGCACATTCATACAGACAGCTGCTATGTTCTGGTGAACACAGGAAAGCTGATCTGCGGTCTTGCGGAAAGCGCTGGCGATCCGGGGCATACGCATACAGAGGACTGCTATGAACACGTCTGGCAGCTGAACTGCGGACAGGAAGAAAGAGCGGCGGATCCGGGACATACGCATACAGAAGACTGTTATGAGCATGAATGGAAGCTGACCTGCGGCAAAGAAGAGATCGCCGGAGATCCGGGCCATACCCATACGGACGCCTGCTATGTAACGCAGAAAGTCCTGATCTGCGGGAACCTGCTGGAGTCTTATCTGCCGCATGTACATTCGGAAGCCTGCCTGGCAAGGGATGAGAATGGCAATGTGACAGGTGTTCTGATCTGCGGTATGGCTGAGGTTCACGAGCATGTTCATTCAGCCGCCTGCTATCCGCAGACCGAGCCGATTCTGATCTGCGGTATTCCGGAACATACTCATACAGCGGAGTGCTATCAGCAGATGACCCAGGGAACCCCTCTGACAGAGCTGCCGCAGCCTGCAGAGGAAATTCCCGCAGTGGAAGTACCGCAGGAGACAATATATGATGCTCCGGCAGAGGAACTGCCGCAGGAAACAATTAATGACGTACCGGCAGAGGAACTGCCACAGGATACTACAGATACAGTGCCTGAAACAGAAGAGATTCAGGAAATGACAGAACTTCTTCCGGAAGGGGAAGAGCCTGCAGCCGCAGAGCCGACGCCGCTTGTGGAAGAAACAGATGCAGCTGCAGAAGAATCGGAATCAGAAAATGAGTCTGAGGCTGCTGAGGAAATTACT
>DGHP01000023.1:0-6222 GCA_002392705.1 Lachnospiraceae bacterium UBA3845
GGCGCTCCGCTGCTGGAACGAGATGGAGCAGGTCCTACGCATCTGCCCGTGCGTACTGCTCAGCGAACTGAATGACCGCGGCATCGCGGCGTCCTGTGAGATCGACATGTGCTCGGCCATCACCATGCGCGCCATGAGCCTTGCCAGCGAGCAGCCCACCGCCGTCCTTGACTGGAACAACAACTACGGCGACGAGGAGAACAAGGTTATCCTCTTCCACTGCGGCCCTGTGGCCCAGAGCCTGATGACCGGCAAGGGCACCGTCACCAATCACAAGATGTTCGACAAGACCGATCCCGGCTCCGGCTGGGGCAGCAACGAGGGACGCATCAAGGCCTTCCCGACCACGCTCTCCAACTGCCAGACCAGGGACGGCAGGATCGTCGTCTACGCCTCTGAGGCGGCGTTCACCGACGACCCCATTGAACAGAGCTTCTTCGGCTGCGCGGGCGTCTGCGAGATCCCCGACATGGAGGACAAGATGATCCGTCTGGCCCGCGGCGGCTTCAAGCATCACACCAGCGTGGGTGTGGGCCACATGAAGGACATTCTCAAAGAGGCCTTCACCACCTATCTGCATTACGACTGGGTGGATATTGATAAGGATTGATTCTGCAGGGGGGATTCACGAATTGCCCGCGACCTTGAAAAAACGGGCCGCTTGTGAACGGCCCTGTGAGGTGAAATGATATGAAAATCGCAGGACTGGACATCGGCACCACCGGCTGCAAGCTGACGGTGTTCGATGAAAACGGCAATCAGCTGGGCAAGGCCTACAGGGACTACCCGGTGCGCCGGGCGGTCAGCGGCCACGAGACCGACATTTCCACCATGATGAAGAGCGTCTACACGGTGATCGGGGAGATGGCAGCCCGGTTCCCGGACATTGCGGGCATCGGCGTCACCAGTTTCGGAGAGACCTTCGTCATGACGAACGAGGCGGGCGAGCCGCTGCACAACGCCATGCTCTATACCGACCCCCGAGGGGCGGAGGAATGCGCAGAGCTTTCGGAAAAGCTTGGCGCTGCCCATATTGCCGAAGTCACCGGCCTTGCTCCCCATGAGATGTACTCCATCTCCAAGATGATGTGGATCAAAAAGCACCGGCCGGAGGTCTACGCCGCTGCCAGGCGCATCCATCTATCGCTGGCCGGAAGCCTGATCTGAGAAGAAGGCCTGCGGACATGTTTGAAATCAGGACCTGTTTCTCCTGCAGGCAGGACGAACCGGAACCTGGTTTCAAATGGCGTGAATCGCAACTCTGAATTGTCAGACTTTATAAAAAGTAAAAAAAGTACTTGCATTTTTCAGAAAGACATGATATATTGATGAAGCTTTAAACATGGTTCCTTGGTCAAGCGGTTAAGACGTCGCCCTCTCACGGCGAAAACAGGAGTTCGATTCTCCTAGGAACTGCTCCCGTCATCAGTCGGATGGCGGGTTTTCACTTTCAAAGTCTTTTTATGGAATCGTAGCTCAGCTGGGATGAGCGTTCGCCTCACACGCGAGAGGTCATGGGTTCGAGCCCCATCGGTTCCATGAAGCGGGCCGCTCCGTTTATCGGAGCGGCTTTCTTTTTTGCTCAGCTGCGTCTGTCATTCCGAATTAATCGGCGTTCCTCTATTTTTCTATATACGGAAATCGGAAAGTCTGTTAAATTATAAGGAGCGGCTCCGGCCGGACCGGAACAGTACTGACAGGTACACGGCGCAAACGCGCGCCTGCGAAGAGAAGGGCAGCTTCTCCGGCGCAGCCGTGCAGGATCCCGGCAGGACGGGGCAGATTGAAATGGATGATATCATGGATACAGATCACAGGAGGGAACAGCCATGAATGCGGCAATGTGGCGTGAAAGAATTAAGACAGCCGGTTTTGAGAAGGAGATCGCTGCGCTGTACGGTGATAAGGCGCAGGAGAATGCAGAGCGCTACGGGAAACTGATCGACCTGTATGAGGATACCTTCGGAGCGGACGGAAGCGAGGAGATTGGTCTGTTTTCAGCTCCGGGACGTACCGAGATCGGAGGGAACCACACGGACCATGAGCACGGGCGTGTGCTTGCCGCCGCTGTCGATCTTGACACGATAGCCGCGGCTGCGAAGTCGGATGACGGCTGCATCAGCCTCCTGTCCGAGGGATATCCGCTCTGCAGGGTTGAACTTAAGGATCTCTCGGTGCGGGAGGAGGAAAAGAATTCGACCGCTTCCCTGATCAGGGGGGTGGCAGCCAGATTTGCCGAGCTGGGCTGCAAAGTCGGAGGCTTCCGGGCAGTGGTCAGCTCCTCTGTTCTTCCCGGTTCCGGACTCAGCTCCTCGGCAGCTTTCGAAGTGCTGGTCGGGAATATCATCAATTCATTTTTCCATGACGGGAAAGCGGATGCGGTGCAGATTGCTCAGATCGGGCAGTATGCGGAAAACGTCTATTTCGGAAAACCGAGCGGACTGATGGATCAGACTGCTTCCTCTGTCGGGAATATCCTGACCATCGATTTTGAGGATCCTGAAAAGCCCGTCGTACACAAGCTTGACGTAGATTTTGATCAGACTGGTCTTAAGCTGTGCATTATCAACTGCTGGGCCAGCCATGCCGACCTTACCGGGGAATATGCCGCGGTTCCGGTTGAAATGCAGGAGATTGCGGGCTATTTCGGAAAGAAGGTGCTCCGGGAGGTGGACCGGACCGATTTCCTGAACGCGGTGCCTGAGCTTCGCAGATTGTTTGGCGACAGGGCCGTGCTGCGCGCTTTCCATTTCTATTCGGACAATGACCGTGTCCCGGAACAGGCAGATGCGCTGGAGTCGGGAAAGATCGATGAGTTCCTGAGGCTGATTTCAGAATCAGGCCGTTCCTCCTGGATGTATCTGCAGAATATCGTGCCGCTCGGAGCCAATGAGCACCAGGAGATGGCCGTAGCCCTTGCGCTGTGCGACGTGCTTCTGGACGGGAAAGGAGCATTCCGCGTGCATGGCGGCGGTTTTGCCGGAACCTGCCAGGCTTTTGTCCCGGAAGAGATGATCGGGCAGTTTACGAAAGATATGGAAAGGCTGCTCGGAGAGGGATGCTGCCACGTATTGAACATCAGATCTGTCGGGGGAACGCGGGTCGGCTGAATCGGCCAAGGAGACCTGTCAGAGGAAGTCGGATCGGCTGAATCGGTATAGGAGACCTGTCAGAGGAAGGCAGACCATCTAATCGGCGCAGGTGATCTGTCAGAGGAATACGGACCGTCCGGACCGGTGCAGGAGGCCTGTTTTGGCCGGACGGATCATGGATATAGAAAAAGACGGGAGCGGCAGTTTTTGCCGGATGCCCGGAATACGACGGAGAGGAGATAAGTCATGAGAATTCTCGTTACCGGAGGAGCAGGTTTTATCGGAAGCCACACCTGTGTGGAGCTTCTGGAGAATGGGTATGATGTTACAGTAATCGACAATCTGTATAATTCCAGCGCGAAAGCGATCGACCGGGTAAGGGAGATCAGCGGAATGGACCTGACTTTCGTGGAAGGGGATATCCTGGACAGAGAATGCCTGGACAAGATTTTCGACAGTCAGAAGATCGACGCGGTGATCCATTTTGCGGGACTTAAGGCGGTCGGCGAGTCGGTTCACAAGCCGGTTGAGTATTATTCCAACAACATTACCGGAACGCTTACCCTGGTGAAGAGTATGGCGGCGCACGGAGTTAAGAATATCATCTTCTCTTCCAGCGCGACCGTATACGGGGAACCGGCCTTCAATCCGATTACCGAAGAGTGCCCGAAGGGTGTCTGCACGAATCCCTACGGCTGGACCAAGTGGATGCTGGAACAGATTCTTTCGGACCTGCATACGGCCGACGCGGAATGGAACGTGATCCTTCTGCGCTATTTCAACCCGATCGGGGCGCATCCGACCGGACTGATCGGTGAGGATCCGAAAGGGATTCCCAACAATCTTGTTCCCTATATCGCCCAGGTTGCCATCGGCAAACTGGAGAAGCTGGGCGTGTTCGGAGATGATTACGATACACCGGACGGAACCTGCATCCGTGATTATATCCATGTTGTTGACCTGGCCAGAGGCCACGTCAACGCGATCCGCAAACTGGCGGACAAAGAAGGTGTCTCCATCTACAATCTCGGAACCGGACACGGCTATTCCGTTCTGGATGTGGTAAAGGCCTTCGGCAAAGCCTGCGGACATGAGGTGCCCTACGAGATCAAGCCGCGCCGGGCCGGCGATGTCATGGAACTGTACTGCGACCCGAAGAAGGCGGCGGAGGAACTCGGCTGGACAGCCCGGTACGGAATTGAGGACATGTGCAGAGATTCATGGAACTGGCAGTCAAAGAATCCGAACGGATACAGGGACTGATCCCGGAGGCAAGAGATGCGCTGGAAAAAATACAGACTGAAGACGCTGACAAGCGCCGAAGATATTGTGATTGCCTCCCTTGCGGAAGCGGGAGTGGAGGGCGCCCAGATTGAGGACAATGTGCCTCTGAGCGAAAGCGACCTTCAGCAGATGTTTGTGGACATACCGCTTGCGGAAGGACCGGATGACGGCACTGCCTACATAGATTTTTATCTGGATGAGGATGCCGATTCCCAGGCGCTTCTTGACGCAGTCAGGCAGGAACTGGACGAGCTGCGGCAGTTCACCGAGATCGGGGAGTGCAGCATCGAGGAATCCGTGACTGAGGACAAGGACTGGGTCAATAACTGGAAACAGTATTTCCACAAGTTCAAGGTGGACGATATCCTGATCATTCCGTCCTGGGAGGATGTGGAGCCGGATGACGACGCGAAGATGGTCCTGCATATCGATCCGGGAACTGCTTTCGGGACTGGCATGCATGAGACAACCCAGCTGTGCATGCGGCAGCTGAAGAAATATGTGACGCCCGATACAGAGATTCTCGATGTGGGGACAGGAAGCGGCATCCTCTCGATCGTCGCCCTTAAACTGGGCGCAAAGCATGCCTTCGGGACGGATCTGGACCCCTGTACGGTCAACGCGGTCAGTGAGAATCTGGAAGCGAATCATATTCCGGCAGAGAAGATGGACCTGCTGATCGGGAATATCATAGACGATCCCTCCGTTCAGGATCAGGCCGGTTATGAAAAGTATGATATTGTGACGGCGAATATCCTCGCGGATGTTCTGACGGCCCTGACCCCGGAAGTCGTAAAGCATATGAAGCACGGCGCTCTGTATATCAGCTCGGGAATCCTCGACGTGAAGGAAAAAGACGTGACGGATGCCTGTACTGCACAGGGCCTTGAGATTGTGGAGGTCACCCGGCAGGGTGAATGGGTCAGCATCACGGCCAGGAGAAACTGACACAGGAAAAGGGAAGAAACAGGACAGGCATCAAAAACTGAAACGGGAATATGTACAGATTTTTTGTTGAGCGGCAGCAGATTGATGAGGAGCAGGGCAGAATCCGCATCACCGGGGAGGATGTCCGCCATATCCGGAACGTGCTCCGCATGAAGCAGGGGGAGCAGCTGCTCCTCTGCAGCGGGAGGGCGGATGATCCATGGGATTATCTGTGTGAGATCGATTACGGTGCAGGAGCGGAGAAAAAAAGCCGCGGAAAGAAGGAGCCAGCCGCAGAGGCAGCTGATTTTCTGGAGGCTGTCATTCTTGAAAAGCGCTTAAGTGAAGCGGAGCTCTCCTCTGAGATTATCCTTTTTCAGGGGCTGCCAAAGGCGGACAAGCTGGAATCTATCCTCCAGAAAAGCGTGGAACTGGGTGTATCCGCAGTCGCCCCGGTCATGATGAAGCGGACGGTTGTACGCCTGGACGAGAAGAAGGCAAAAAACCGGAATGAGAGATGGAACGCGATTGCCCTCAGTGCGGCCAAACAGGCGAAAAGAGGGGTAATTCCGCCGGTCCTTCCGCTGCTTTCCTGGCAGGAAGCGCTGGAAAAAGCTGGAAGCTGCAGGCATATTCTGGTGCCTTACGAGAGCGCGGAGGATATCTCTTATACAAGAGATGCGATTGAATCCGTGAAACCGGGCGAATCAGCCGCTGTTTTTATCGGACCGGAGGGCGGATTTGAGCCGGATGAGATCCGGGACCTGAAGGAAGCCGGAGCAAAGATTATCACGCTGGGACACAGAATCCTGCGTACTGAAACAGCAGGCCCTGCCATCCTGGCGGCGCTGATGCTGCATCTGGAACGCTGACAGCAGAAAGCTGCTGCCGCATCTTAACCGCTGACAGCAGAAAGCTG
>DGHP01000023.1:6297-13658 GCA_002392705.1 Lachnospiraceae bacterium UBA3845
CCGCATCTAACCGTTGACAGCAGAAAGCCGCTGCCGCAGCAGATCCGCTGTCAGCAGAAAGCCGCTGCCGCAGCAGATCCGCTGTCAGCAGGGCGAGAAGAGAAAAGGAAAATGATCTGACGATGGAAGCATACCTGGATAATTCCGCCACGACTCCTGTATCGGAGGCCGTGCGGGATATCGTAGTCAAGACGATGACGGAAGCTTACGGGAATCCTTCTTCAAAGCATCTGAAGGGACTCGAGGCGGAGCGCTATGTGAGAGAAGCCCGGGAGCGGATTGCCGCTACCCTTAAGGCGGACGAAAAGGAGATATTTTTTACCTCCGGCGGGACAGAGTCCAACAACTGGGCCCTGATCGGAGGCGCCATGGCGAACCGGAGGGCAGGGAACCATATCATAACTTCAAGCATAGAACATGCCGCAGTGCTGCAGCCGCTTGCTTTTCTCCAGGATATGGGCTTCAGGGTTACATTTCTTCCGGTTGACAGCCGCGGGCGGATCAGCCTGGAAGATCTGAAGAATGCCCTCTGCAGCGAGACAATCCTGGTTTCAATCATGTATGTGAACAACGAGATCGGGACCGTCGAGCCGGTTGCCGAGGCGGGGAAGATCATCAAAGACTATAATCCCGGAATCCTCTTTCATGTGGACGCCATCCAGGCCTACGGGAAATACCGGATTATCCCGAAAAAGATGCAGATCGACCTGCTCAGCGTCAGCGGACATAAGTTTCATGGGCCGAAGGGCAGCGGATTTCTGTATATCCGGGCCAATGCCAAAATTAAACCCCTGCTCTATGGCGGAGGCCAGCAGAAAGGCATGCGGTCGGGAACAGACAATGTCCCGGGCTGCGCCGGCCTGGGCACGGCGGCAGCGGAAGCCTATACGGAACTTGAATCAAAGACAGCGCGCATGAGGGCCTGCAAAAAGCGCCTGACGGACGGACTGCTGCAGATCGAAGGGACAAAGATCAATTCCTGCATGGAAGACGAACTCAGCGCGCCTCATATTGTCAGCTGCAGCTTTGAGAACGTCCGGTCGGAAGTTCTCCTCCATGCGCTGGAGGAAAAGGGCGTATATGTTTCCTCCGGGTCTGCCTGCTCCTCCAATAAGAAGATTCCGGTCAGCGCCGTTCTGCAGGAGATCCGCCTGCCGGCGTCTTTGCTGGAGTCCACGATCCGCTTCAGCTTCAGTGACTGGACGACGGAGGAAGAGATCGATTATGCACTGGATGTGCTGCGGGAACTGCTGCCGAGGCTGCGCCGCTATACCCGCCGCTGAAAAGGAAGAACCGTGCTGCAGGATACATCTGCCGCTGAAAAGGAAGAACCGGGCTGCAGAATATATCTGCAGTCGAAAAGAAAGGACCAGACTGCAGAGTGCATCTGCAGGAGAATGAGGATGACTGCATGGTATACAGAACATTTCTGATTAAATACGGAGAGATCGGGATCAAGGGAAAAAACCGCAATGTTTTTGAGGATGCGCTTGTCAGCCAGATCCGCCGCGCACTTGATAAGCTGGAGGGCTCCTTCAAGGTCTGGAAGGAGCAGGGCCGCGTGATTATCGATGTGGAGGGGGAAGGGGACAGCTATGATTATGATGAGCTGATCGAGGCGCTCCAGAGAGTATTCGGCATCGTCGGTATCTGCCCTGTAGTGAAGCTTCCCGTCGGTCCTCTGGAGGAACTGGCCCGGAGCGCCGTGGATTTTATGGGGGAGACCTACGGACTTTCCGGGCAGGGATCTGCCGCCGGCCCGGATAAGAAGATGAGCTTCAAGGTACATTGCCGCAGGGCGAATAAGAATTATCCGGTCACATCGATGGATGTCAATGCCTATGTCGGCGAGAAACTCCTTGAAGCCTTCGGCGCATCCCTTGAAGTGGATGTCCATAAGCCGCAGGTGATGCTTTACATGGAAGTGCGGGATGAGGTTTATATCTACTCACAGATTATTCCCGGACCCGGCGGGATGCCGGTGGGAACCAACGGAAAAGCCATGCTGCTTCTCTCCGGCGGGATCGATTCCCCGGTCGCCGGATACATGATCGCCAAGAGAGGCGTGAAAATCGATGCGGTGTACTTCCACGCGCCGCCATACACCAGTGAGCGCGCAAAGCAGAAGGTCGTCGATCTGGCAAAGATCGTCGCCCGCTATTCCGGCCCGATCCGCCTTCATGTCGTTAATTTTACAGACATTCAGCTGGCAATCTATGACAAGTGCCCGCACGACGAGCTGACCATCATCATGCGCCGCTATATGATGCGCATCGCCGAATACTTTGCCGGGAAGAGCAGCTGCCAGGCACTGATTACGGGGGAGAGCATCGGCCAGGTCGCCAGCCAGACGATCCAGAGCCTGGTCTGCACGGATGAAGCCTGCACGATGCCGGTCTTCCGCCCGGTTATCGGATTTGACAAGCAGGAGATTATCGACCTGTCCCTTAAGATCGGGACCTATGATATCTCCATTCAGCCCTTTGAAGACTGCTGCACGATCTTTGTCGCGAAGCATCCTGTTACAAAACCGCATCTGGATATCATTCAGAAGTCGGAGAAAAAGCTGGATGACGTGATCGACGGTCTGATGAAGGAGGCCCTGGAGACGACAGAACTGATCGAGATCGACTGAGAGAAAAGATAAAGAACGGCCGCCGCGGACGATACCGCGGCGGCCGGAAAATTCTTATGGGAAAACCCGTATGATGCTGCAGCCGGCTGAGGATGGCGGCCGGATCCCGGACCCGGTATCCGGATCAGGCAGCCGCATGGATACGCGCCTCTCAGATCAGATATGGCTTCAGGACTTCAAGAATCTCGTCAACATCTTCCTCCGCATGGATGCTGAGGTCGATCGGCTTGGAAAGATCCAGACTGAAGATACCCATAATGGACTTGGCGTCGATCACATATCTGCCGGATACCAGATCAAAGTCATAATCGAACTTGGTAATATCATTGACAAAGGACTTTACCTTGTCGATCGAATTGAGAGAAATCTGTACTGTTTTCATCGGTTTGTTCCTCCATATGGTTCTGTATAATTTAAAAGCAGGCCGGGTTGAAATCCGTATGCCTGACGAAGGAGAAGATGATATCTCCTTTTGTCTGCTGCCGGACATCAGAGTTGTTCAAACATTTGCGCATTGCACAACTACAATAGTATCTTTTTCGGGGGGAAAAGTCAAGACAGCTGGAGAATGAGATTGACATGAATTTATTTGCAGGAAAGACGGCGGCACTCAGAACACTGGGCTGCAAAGTAAATGTATATGAGACGGATGCAATGCGTTCGATGCTGGAGGAAGCAGGCTTCAGAATCGTCCCTTTCGCTCCGGGCGCGGATGTCTATGTGATCAATACCTGTTCCGTCACAAATATCGCTGACCGCAAGAGCAGGCAGATGATTCACCGCGCGCGCACGCTGAACCCGGATGCTGTGGTGGTGGCCTGCGGCTGCTATGTTCAGACGGCTGTCGACCGTACCGGGCTGGATGTGGACGCGGACCTGATCATCGGCAGCAGCCGGAAAAAAGAACTTGTACAGGAACTGGAAAAGTTTTACACAGCCCTTCAGGAGGCAAAGGAGGAGGGCGGCACGGACGCGCTGCCGGCAGAATGCGTGGGAGACGTCATGCATGAGCCTTCCTTTGAGGAGATGCCTCTGTCCGGCGTAGAGGGACATACCCGGGCTTATATCAAGGTGCAGGACGGCTGCAACATGTTCTGCTCCTACTGCATTATTCCCTATGCCAGAGGACGGATCCGCAGCAGGAAAATTTCAGATATCCTTCCGGAACTGGAGCATCTCGCCGGGCAGGGAATCCGGGAGATTGTTCTGACCGGCATCCATCTCTCCTCCTATGGAGTGGATTTCGGGAATGAGGAAGTGGAATCCTTCTACCGTGGGGAACTGCCTGCCGGAAAGGGAGGATGGCAGGCAAGATCGAGACTGATCGATCTGATAGAAGCGGCTGCGGGAGTGCCCGGAATTGAGAGAATCCGTCTGGGTTCCCTGGAACCGACGATCATTACGGAAGAATTTGCGCGCCGTCTGAGCCGGATAATGGAATTCTGTCCGCATTTCCACCTCTCTCTCCAGAGCGGCTGCGACAGTGTGCTGCGGCGCATGAACCGTCACTATACGACCCGGGATTACGCCGGACGTGTCGAATGCCTGCGCAGATACTTTGACAATCCTGCCATCACGACGGATGTGATCGTGGGTTTCCCGGGCGAGACGGAAGAGGAATTTGAGGAGACGGTCAAATATCTGGAAAAGATCCGCCTGTATGAAACTCATATTTTCAAATATTCCTTAAGAGCCGGAACCAGGGCAGCCTCCATGGAGGGCCAGGTAACGGAACAGGTCAAGACCAGGCGGTCGGATATCCTGCTCAGGCTGAACGCGCGAAACAAGGCGGCCTATGAAAAGTCCTGGGACGGCAGGGAAGCGGAAGTGCTGATCGAGGAGGAAGCGCGCAGGAACGCGGACGGCAGCCCGGCGCTGCCGAATGTGGAAAAGCTGGCCTCCGGCCGTGGAGAAAACGGAGACGGGGAGCAGCTGCTGATCCGGATGGAATCCGCCGGCGGAGGGACAGGAGTCTACACAGGCTATACCAGACAGTATATAAGAGTGTTTGTTAAATCCGATGCCGACATTTGCGGAAGAATCGTGAAAGGCAAGTTGCAGGTTGATAATTTGGGCTTTTTATACTAGAATATAGTCAGGTGACTGTGTTCAGGTAACCTGTAACATAACTGGCAGGTGATTTGAAGGACGTGTTGATATGGCAGATATTTATAATACGCAGTATTTCAATGTAGAGGCCGACCCGGAGATCAGGGTGAAAAAGGTGCTCGAGCTGGTGTATATCGCTATGACGGAGAAGGGTTACAATCCTGTGAACCAGATCGTGGGTTATATCATCTCAGGAGACCCGACTTACATTACCAGCCATAAGAACGCACGCAGCATGATCATGAAAGTGGAGCGTGATGAGATCGTCGAGGAACTCCTGAAGGAGTATATCCGGAACGAATCCTGGAAGAGGCGCGCATGACAGGTTCTTTGGAGATGAATCCGGAACAGCCTTCACGCGGCGGACGCATTATGGGGCTTGATTTCGGTTCAAAGACGGTCGGGGTGGCTGTGTCGGACGCACTGCTTCTGACTGCGCAGGGTGTTGAGATTATCCGCCGCAAGAGCGAGAACAAGCTCCGCAGGACCCTTGCACGGATCGAGGAACTGGCCGGCCAGTATCAGGTGACGGAGATTGTGCTGGGGCTTCCGCGTAATATGAATTATACGGTGGGTGACCGGGCCCTTCGGACGGTCGAATTCCGGGAGATGCTGATCCGGCGGACAGGTCTTCCGGTTATTCTCTGGGATGAGCGGCTGACGACTGTGGCCGCGGACCGTCTGATGATGGAGACCGGCATACGGCGCGAGAACCGTAAGGAATATGTGGATGAGATCGCCGCGATGCTGATCCTCCAGGGTTATCTGGACAGACTGTCCTCAGGCCAGCCGCTTCCCGGGACGGATCCGGAAGCGCTCCTTAAAGCCTGCAGGCTGCGGGCCGCGGAGTCGTCCGGGGAGGAAAACGGGCCGGAAGCGCCGGCGGAAGAAGCGCTGCGGGAAAAGTATGAACCGGAAGCGCCGGCGGAAGAAGCGCCGCGGGAAAAGTATGAACCGGTAACGCCGGCGGAAGAAGCGCCGCTGGAAGAAAACGAACCGGAAGTACGGAGAGAATAAACCCGGAACTGCCGGCGGAAAAAGCGCCGCGGAGAAGTCGGGATACAGAAGGGAACAGCTGCGGAAAATCAGGGCCGGACGGCCGGATTGAGAGTAAGATAATATAGATGGAGAAACTGAAGTTTATACCACAGGGTGAGGAAGAGGCGATTGAGTTCTATGTCCTGGAACAGACCAGGGTGGCAGGAAGATATTACCTGCTGGTAACCGACTCCGAAGAGGGGGACGGCGAGGCATGGATACTGAGAGACTGCTCCGCGGACGGAGATGCGGAAGCGGTCTATGAGTTTGTTGAGGATGAGGATGAACTGAACGCACTGTCCGGCGTCTTTGCACAGATGCTTGACGGTGTGGAACTTTCCTGACGCGCGGGAGATATGCGCTGTCCGCAGGGAACGGCAATTGGCGGACAGGCGTAGGGATTCCTACGCGTCTATTGTGCTGCCCTGAAAAGCTGACTTATGAGAGAAGGAGACACGTGTGACAAACGAAACAGCAATGAAACTGAAGATTATACCCCTGGGCGGCCTTGAGCAGATCGGCATGAATATTACTGCCTTCGATTATGACGACAGCATAGTCGTAGTGGACTGCGGACTGGCTTTCCCGGAGGACGACATGTACGGGATTGACCTGGTCATTCCGGATATTACTTATCTGCTGGAGAACCGGGACAGGGTGAAAGGCTTCGTATTTACCCATGGCCACGAGGACCATATCGGGGCCCTTCCTTATATACTGAAACAGCTGAATATCCCGATCTATGCAACCAAGCTGACGATGGGACTGATCGAGCTGAAGCTTGAGGAGCATAACCTGATGAAGACGACCAGAAGAAAGGTCGTTCATCCCGGTCAGACCATTAATCTCGGCCAGTTCCGCGTCGAGTTTATCAAAACCAACCATTCGATCCAGGATGCTGTGGCGCTCGCGATCTACAGTCCGGCCGGAACTGTAATCCACACAGGTGATTTCAAGGTGGACTACACGCCGGTTTTCGGCGACTCCATAGACCTGCAGAGGTTTGCGGAGATCGGCCGGAAAGGGGTACTGGCCCTGATGTGCGACTCCACCAACGCGGAGCGCCCGGGTTATACGGCCTCCGAGCGGACAGTCGGTAAGGCCTTTGATACCATTTTCTCCGAACACAGCAGCAGTCGGCTGATCATCGCGACCTTCGCGTCGAATGTCGATCGTGTGCAGCAGATCATTGATACCGCCTATAAATACGGCCGGAAAGTCGTGATCGAAGGCCGCTCCATGGTAAATGTGATCTCGACCGCCGAGCAGCTCGGCTATATCAGCATTCCGGAAAATACTCTGGTCACCCTTGACCAGATGCGCAATTATCCGGACGAACAGATGGTACTGATCACGACCGGAAGCCAGGGAGAATCCATGGCGGCGCTCTCGAGGATGGCGGCGAGCATGCACAAGAAGGTTCAGATCAAGCCGGGCGATACGATTGTATTTTCTTCCAACCCGATTCCGGGCAATGAAAAATCGGTCTCCAGGGTGATGAATGAGCTGTACGCCAAAGGCGCGGATGTGATTTTCCAGGATACGCATGTATCCGGCCATCCCTGCCAGGAGGAGATCA
>DGHP01000023.1:13702-28585 GCA_002392705.1 Lachnospiraceae bacterium UBA3845
CAGGAGGAGATCAAGCTGATCTACTCCCTCGTCAAGCCCGCTTACGCGATCCCGATCCACGGGGAATACCGGCACAGGGTCGCCCAGGCCAAGATTGCCAGGATGCTGGGCTATGACGCGGAACATGTGATGATGCTCAAGAGCGGTGATGTGCTGGAGATCGGCGGCGAAAGCGCTGAAGTGACCGGACATGTGCAGAACGGCGGCATTCTGGTCGACGGTCTTGGAGTGGGCGATGTCGGAAATATCGTTCTCAGGGACCGGCAGCATCTGGCTGAGGACGGCATTATCATAGTTGTTATGACGCTTGGAAATGTATCCGGCGAGGTTCTTTCCGGTCCGGACATTGTCTCCAGAGGTTTTGTCTATGTGAGAGAGTCCGAAGAACTGATGGAGGAGGCGCAGGAGGTCATCGAGGACGCGATCCGTTCTGCCATGTCCCGCAAGAGTTCCGACTGGGGCAGGATCAAGAACGCGATCCGGGATGATCTGAGCGATTTTCTGTGGAAGAGGACCAAACGCAGTCCGATGATCCTTCCGATTATTATGGAAGTGGAAGAGTGACAGGCTGCTATGGTCCGGCGGTAAGAAGGCGCGTTTATGATATACGATGAGAGACTGGCAGCTTTCCTTCATTCTCTGGATTCGGGAAACGGTTCCTTTCTGGATGATCTGCAGGCAGCTGCTTCCAGGGAAGGGGTGCCGGTGATCCGGCAGGAAATGCAGAGTTTCCTGCAGGTATTTCTGGAGCTGAAGAAACCCTCCAGGATACTCGAGGTCGGAACTGCGGTCGGGTTTTCCGCCCTTCTGATGGCTTCTTTCACGCCGCCGGACACACAGATTATCACAATTGAGAATTATGAGAAGCGGCTGGAGCAGGCGCGAAAGAACATAGCATCCTCACCCTGGAGCAGCCGCGTGAAGCTGTTGGCGGAGGATGCGGCCATCGCCCTTAAGCGGCTCCCTGAGGAGCAGGGAGAAGAGGCCTTTGATTTCATTTTCATGGATGCAGCCAAAGCCCAGTATATCCACTTTCTTCCGGATGTTCTGAGACTGCTGGCCCCGGGCGGGATCCTGATCTCGGATAATGTACTGCAGGACGGGGTGATTCTGGAGTCCCACTACGCGGTGGAGCGGCGCGACCGCACCATCTATAAGCGGATGAGGGAGTACCTGTATGCGCTCAGGCATACGGACAGCCTGGTCACTTCCATCGTGCCGATCGGGGACGGAGCCGCAGTGAGCGTTAAAAAGACGCAGGGCGGATCATCCGGCCTTCACGCCTAATCTGCGGGCAGAGAGCTGAATGGATGGAGACATGCAGCCGGAATTTAGGATGCCGTTTGCGGACTTAGGGCAAAAAAGGCAGGGCAACAGAGGAGACAGACAGATGCATCAGGAAGGAAAGCTGCCGGAGCTGCTGATCCCGGCCTCCGGTCTGGAGGTGCTGAAAACAGCGGTTCTGTTTGGGGCAGATGCGGTCTATATCGGAGGGGAAGCGTTCTCTCTCAGGGCAAAAGCCAGGAACTTTACGCAGGAGGAGATGGCGGAAGGAATCCGCTTCGCCCACGAACATGGTGTGAAGGTCTACGTCACGGTCAATATTCTGGCCCACAACGAGGATCTGGAGGAAGCGGATGAATATCTTGCCTTTCTGAACACGGTCCGCCCGGATGCCCTGCTTGTGGCGGATCCCGGACTCTTTATGAGGGCGCGGAAGATCTGTCCGCAGATCGATCTGCATATTTCCACCCAGGCCAACAATGTGAATTATGAAACCTTCCTTTTCTGGCGGGAACTTGGAGCGAAGCGCGTGGTCTGCGGCAGAGAGCTGTCCCTGAAGGAGATCCGCCAGATCCGTGAAAGGATCCCGGATGACCTGGAGATTGAGGCTTTTGTTCACGGCGCCATGTGTATCTCTTATTCCGGACGCTGCCTGATGTCGAATTTCTTTACGGGAAGGGATGCCAACCGGGGTGCCTGCACGCACCCCTGCCGCTGGAAGTACAGCGTGGTCGAGGAGACCAGGCCGGGAGAATACATGCCGGTCTATGAGAATGAACGCGGGACCTATATTTTTAATTCAAAGGACCTGTGCATGATCGAACACATACCGGACATGATCGCGGCGGGGATCGATTCTCTGAAGATCGAAGGCCGTATGAAGACTGCCCTCTATGTGGCTTCAGCGGCGCGTACCTACCGGAAGGCTCTGGACGATTACGCCAGGGGCCTGCAGGTCTATGAAAAGAACATGGACTGGTACCGGGAGCAGATCCGCGACTGTACCTACCGGAGCTTTACCACAGGCTTCTTTTACGGAAAACCGGGGAATGACGCGCAGATCTATGACAGCAATACATATGTCAACAATTACACTTATCTGGGAACGGTGCAGGGCTTCCGGGAACTGGAGGGCAGCAGATACATAGAGATCACCCAGAAGAATAAATTCTGCGTCGGAGACCTGATCGAGATCATGAAGCCGGACTGCAGCAATATCACTGCCAGGGTTCTGGATATCCGGAATGAGGACGGGGAGAAGATGGATTCCTGTCCGCACTCCAGACAGAAGCTGCTGATCGGGCTGAGCGCGCAGGCTGACCTCTATGACATCCTGAGACAGAAGACGGCGGACACGGCAGTATAGAAATGTACCGCCGCTGAGATGCGTCATACGTGCGCAGCACGGATGGTCTACTCTGTACGCTATTCCACTAAGGCAGCAGAGCTGCCAGGTGGAATATGCGTGTGGTCTGATGTGTGGAGGGCCGTGAATAGTATCGAGAGGGGAGCCTTCATCGGCTCCCCTTACTTTTTACGTAATTATTACCTGCGCGATAATGACTTGCGCAGAGGTGTGAATTCTATATTAGGGAAACGCTGATTTATTCTGACTGACAGCTTTTAATGCCGTAGAATCAGCATTTCCCTATATAATCTTTGGGCGCGTAATGCGCTCAAAGCCGGATTTTTGACCCTGGCATCATCATATATTCATCCATAATTTCCTGCCGTACCTGCATAGCGGTTCCTGGAAAGTTCCACGGCGCAGTTTTTGAGCTGCAGCTGCACCAGGATCTGCAGGGTCCGGATGAGTGGCAGGGAGGCCTTTGCGGCGATTTCCTCCGCGCCTGCGGCGTCTGAGGTCAGGACATTGAAAACCGCCTGCTCTTCAGGGGACAGGCCCGCCGGAGCTTTTGAGCAGGCTCCGGCGCATTTTTCTCTGCGTCCGGTCCTTTTCAGGCCGATGGAGACCGAGAGATTCTCCAGCAGATTGTCCGGGGAGAGGATAATGCCCGCCCCCTGCTCGATCAGCCGGTTGCAGCCGAGGCTGAGGCGGTCGCCGCAGCGGCCGGGAACAGCGTAGACATCTTTTCCCTGTTCAAGAGCCAGATCCGCGGTGATGAGGGAGCCGCTTTTTTCCCGGGCTTCCACCACGACTACCGCATCGGCAAGACCTGAGATCAAACGGTTGCGGACCGGAAAATTGCCCCGTATGGGACGGGTACCCGGAGCATATTCGGAGAGAATTCCTCCGTGCGCCGGAAGGCTGCTGTACAGCTCTGTGTGTTCAGGCGGATAACAGATATCCACTCCGCAGCCAAGAACCGCGTAGCTGCTTCCTCCGTTCTTAATGCAGGCAGACTGGGCTGCTCCGTCGATCCCGACCGCCATGCCGCTGATGATCTGGCAGCCCTGCTCTGTCAGGACCCGGCTGAGCAGGTCAGCCATCTGGTATCCGTAATTGCTGCAGCAGCGGGCTCCTATTACGGCAACCGAGATTTTTACCGGATCCGGCAGCCGGCCCCGGTAAAAGAGTCCGAAGGGGCAGTCAGGAAGATGGCGCAGGGAAGGCGGGAAATCCGGATGCGTGCTGCTTACAAAAGAGATCCCTTTCTGCTTGAGCGCCTCGGACAGCTGCTCCGGACTTTTTGACTGTTTGTGGGCAGCCAGGGAGCCGGCCCATTTCAGACCTGCCTGCGAGCCAGTCTTTTTCCAGGGGTCCAGGGCGGAGACGGGAGCCTGATATATGTCCCTGACAGAGCCGAAATAGCGCAGAAGCGCGGTAATTGCGCTCCGGTAAAGGTCCGGGCAGCTGCAGAGCCAGAGCCAGTAAGCTTCCTCCTCCATCATGCCGGGAGCCTGCCCGCTGTCATTTTCCATGTATTCGGCCTGCGTTTTCCGTTCCGGTGAAGGATCCTGCCGGGAATGAAGAAGAGAAGCACCGGATGCCGCACGATCGGAAGGGTAGGCTTTCACTGTCTGTCAACTCCTTTCTGTGTGTATACTCTCCTGCGAAGTTCACAGCGGAGGCCTGGAACTGTGCAGGACTGTCAGGCACCATGTTCTGCCGGCTGTTCAGCAGGGATGGCCTGTTCTGTACGCTGCTGTACATTAAAGCTGCGCCTGTTTGCAGGGAAACGCTGCGCGGGACTGCGTCTACGCTGCCGCTTCGGGTCTGCGCTTCACTTCGGGTCTGCACTCCGTTTCGGCCGGTCCAAAGCTGGCGTCCACCGGACGTTGTGGACCAGTGCTGACCATGTGCCACTGGCACGCAGCACCGTTCAGCGCCCTCAGTATTTTCTCAGGGCATCCTCCCAGTATTTCCGGTCCACTGCCCGGAAGGAGACGGCTTCCATGATATGGCCGGGAAGGATTTCCTCAGATCCGTCCAGATCCGCGATTGTGCGGGATACGCGCAGAATTCTGCAGTAGGAGCGGGCGGTCAGGGACATCCTGTCATAGATCTCCCGGATCAGATCCCGGGAGTCCGGGCTGAGACATCCGTACAGAAGAAGCTGGCCGGAGGGAAGATTCCCATTGTATTTCCATGAACAGGAGGCATAGCGCTCTGCTTGTATGCGGATGGCCCGGCTGACGCGTTTTCGGATCGCCTCGGAACTCTCGGAGGGCGTTTCTTCCGTCAGCTCCTCATATTCTACTTTTCTTGCTTCCACGCACATGTCGATCCTGTCCAGCAGAGGCATGCTGATTTTGGAGAGATAGCGCCGGATCTGTGCCGGGGAGCAGCTGCATTTTGTCCGGTCCGGGAAATATCCGCATCGGCAGGGGTTCATGGAGGCAACCAGGATGAAACGGGCAGGGAAGACGAAGGTGCCGAGCGAGCGGGAGATGTGGATCTCCCCGTCCTCGAGAGGCTGGCGGAGACATTCCAGCACTGTCCTGTTGAATTCCGGAAGCTCGTCCAGGTAAAGGACTCCGCCGCTGGCGAGGCTGACTTCACCGGGATGAGGCGGGGAGCCTCCCCCGCACAGTGCCGGGCCGGTGATGGTGTGATGGGGAGAACGGAAAGGCCGGGAGCTGATAAGACCCGTATCCTCCGGCAGAAGGCCTGCGATGGAATGGATCTTGGTGATTTCCAGGGCTTCCTCCAGGCTCATCTCAGGCAGGATAGAGGCGATCCGCCTTGCCGTCATTGTCTTTCCGGCGCCGGGAGGTCCGATCATGAGCAGGTTATGAAAACCGGATACGGCGATCTCTGCTGCCCGCCGCAGCATGGCCTGTCCCCGCAGATCGGAAAAGTCCGGCTCTTTTTTCTTCTGCGCTTTTCCGGGCTTCCGTCCACTGGTAGGTCCGGCCTGTTTCAGGGGCGGAAGAGGATCCTTCGGCGGTTCGTAGCGGATATCCTCATCCAGGCGCGGTTTAACAGCAGCACAATCGGTCAGGAAGCGGATGACCTGGTTCAGGCAGTCTGCGCCGAGGACGGATACATCCTTGATGGCGGATCCCTCCTGCAGGTTCCTGTGGGGAAGGATAACTCTGTCACAGCCGAAGGAGCGGGCGCAGGATACGATCTCCAGGACGCCGCGGACTGGTTTGATCTCCCCGTTAAGGCCCAGCTCCCCGAGAAAGAGGATCCCGCTGAGCGCCTCCTGCGGAAAGAATCCGTAGGCCCCGAGCACGGACAGGGCAATGGCCAGATCAAATATGGAGCCGCCTTTGTGCTGGGAGGCAGGCGCCAGATTGACCGTAATATGCCGCACGCCCAGAAATACGCCGCTGTTTCTGAGGGCGGACCGGACACGCTCCGAGGCTTCTCTCGTCTCTGAAGCCAGAAAGCCGACCATGGTAAACATGGGCAGCCCGTCGGAGACATCTGTTTCAACAGTAACCTTTCTGCTGGAAATGCCGTCAATGAAGGCGGAAGCGGCTGTACTGTACATAGATCGTTTCTCCTGTGAAGATGGGGGGACAAGTCATAATAAGATTACGCCAGGAGCAAAATGGTCATCACTTTTGACCCAGGCATCATAAGATGAGCTGAAGCTGAGAAGGATAATGGAGAGTCCGGGAAAAAAGAGAGAACAAGGGAAGATCAGACAGTCCTGAGGAAAACTAAGAAAGAACAAAGGAAGATCAGACAGGCCTGAGGAAGATAAGAAAGAACAAGGGAAGATCAGACAGGCCTGAGGATAATAAGAAAGAACAAGAGAAGATCAGACAGGTCTGAGAAAAATAAGAAAGAACATGTGAAAAGTAAGACAGACCTGAGAAAAATAAAAGAGAGTAAAAAATAAAATATGGTATGAGAGGAAAAATAAGATAGAGAAGAAAAGAGAGCCTGAAAACGTACAGAGATCAGAGAAATGCCCGCGGAGCCCATGGACGACAGAGCAGAGAAATGTATAGGGTACTTATAACACAGACCGGATAACTGTGCAAGAGCAAAATTAAAAGCTGCCCAGTCCTGAATCTGCTGTCAGCAGGCGGCTGCGCGGCAGAAGAAAAATCCAGTTTGACGGGAGGAAATCTCTGTGTTATTATCTTGCCCGAATGCGTTTTTTATGCAGGACACAGGCGTATTGCCCTGAGAATACGCCTTTTTAAGATAACAGACGGAGATAGTTGTTCATGGCAAGATATCTTGTAATCGTGGAATCACCGACCAAGGTCAAAACAATCCGCAAATTCCTTGGATCAAACTATGTGGTTATGGCTTCCGCGGGGCATGTGCGCGACCTTCCCAAGAGCCAGCTCGGTTTTGATCCGGAGAATGATTACGAACCGAAATATATAACAATCCGCGGAAAAGGGGAGATTCTGGCGGCACTCAGGAAGGAAGTGAAGAAGGCCGACAAGGTCTTTCTGGCGACTGACCCTGACCGGGAGGGGGAAGCGATCTCCTGGCATCTGATTGCTGCCCTGAATCCGGATCCGAAGAAAACCTACCGCATTACCTTTAACGAGATAACAAAAAGCGCGGTAAAGGAAGCGCTCAAACATCCCAGGCAGATCGACATGGATATGGTGGACGCCCAGCAGACGCGCCGGATCGTCGACCGGATGGTCGGCTACCGCATCAGCCCGCTTCTCTGGAAAAAGATCAAGCGAGGCCTGTCCGCCGGCCGGGTACAGTCCGTTGCCCTGCGGATCATCGCGGACCGGGAACAGGAAATCAACGATTTTGTTCCGGCGGAATACTGGTCCCTGGACGCGGAATTCGAAGCTGCGGGCATGAAAAAGCCTCTTGCGGCTCAGTTCTACGGCGTTATGAAAGATGGGAAAGCCGTTAAGACAGTACTTAAGAACAGCGAAGAGGTCAGCCGCGTCCTTGCCGGACTCGGGGAGCAGCCGTCCTGCAGGGCTGTCAGCGTCAGAAGAGGAGAACGAACCAGAAAAGCGCCGCTTCCCTTCACAACCAGCACCCTGCAGCAGGAGGCTTCGCGGGCTCTGAATTTTTCCACCCAGAAGACCATGCGCCTGGCACAGCAGCTCTATGAAGGCATCGATCTGAAGGACGAAGGAACGGTCGGCCTGATCACTTACCTGAGAACGGACTCCACAAGGATATCGGAGGAGGCGGATAAAGCGGCCCGGGAATACATCGGAAAAAGCTACGGTGAAAACTATCTCGGCGAATCCGTCGGGCAGAAGAAGGGCACAGGCCATATACAGGATGCCCACGAAGCGATCCGTCCGTCCGATATCAGCCGGACGCCTGATCTGGTGAAGGATGCCATGTCGAGAGACCTGTTCCGGCTTTACCAGCTGATCTGGAAGAGATTCACGGCAAGCCGCATGGCGCCTGCCAGGTATGAGACCCTTCAGATCCGGATCCAGGCAGGGGACAGTTATCTCTTTACAGCCGGAGCCGGCAGGCTGGAATTTGACGGTTACCGGAAGGTGTACGCGGAAGCGGAGGAGGAAGAGAAAGCCTCCGGCTATCCCGCGGGAAGCCTGGAGGAGGGGGAGAGCCTGACTCTGAAAAAGCTGGATCCAGGGCAGCATTTCACCCAGCCCCCGGCCCATTATACCGAGGCCTCGCTGGTAAAGACACTGGAAGAACTGGGGATCGGACGCCCGTCGACTTACGCGCCGACGATCACGACCCTCCTGGCCCGCCATTATATAACCAAAGAGAAAAAGAATCTCTATATCACTGAGCTTGGCGACGCAGTGAACAATATCATGAAGAGTTCCTTCCCTGAGATTGACAATGTCCAGTTTACTGCCTACATGGAGTCCATGCTGGATTCCGTGGCGGAGGGAAAGACGCAGTGGAAGCAGATCGTGCGCAATTTTTATCCGGATCTGGACCGGGAAGTGACGGAAGCTGAGCAGAGGCTGGATAAAGTATCCATTGAGGATGAGAAGACCGATGTCATCTGTGAGAACTGCGGACGGAACATGGTCATCAAATATGGCCCCCACGGGAAATTCCTGGCCTGTCCGGGATTTCCGGACTGCCGCAACACGAAGCCCTATTTTGAGAAGGCCGGGGTGAAATGCCCCAGATGCGGACAGGAAATCGTCCTGAGAAGGTCAAAGAAGGGCAGACGCTTCTACGGCTGCGAGAATCCGGAGTGCGACTTTATATCCTGGCAGAAGCCGTCCGGCATAAGCTGCCCCCAGTGCGGCAGCTATATGGTGGAGCGGGGCGCGAAGCTGGTCTGCGCGAACAGTTCCTGCGGCTTCAGCATGCCGAAGGAAACCCGGGAAGCATCTTCCGCCTCCTGAGTGGAGTGTCCGGAATGACTAAAAAATAGGGGAACTTCCCCGGAAATAGACTGGAAAAAACTGGAAATGTGTATTGAATTCAAGCAACTCGTATGATAGAATGCACCTATAACTCGGCCGGATCGATTGTTCTGGATCCTGATTCGTTCTGGCTCCGCACTGCATGCGCAGTACGGGCCAGAATTTTCATATGCCTTTCTTTTCAGAACAGGTTTCCGGCAGTGTGGGTTCAGACCGGGCAGCGGCTCTGTATATATGGGGTATGCGGGACTGCGCGCGGCAGGTTGGGAGATTGTCCGCTATACATCGCGGGGAGATGCAGGACACAGATCACCTACAGTTATACCCGTAATGATGACAGTTTTTCTGCTTTTACAGGAGGCCGTGTATGAGCGTACAACTTCTTGACAAGACAAGGAAGATCGGACAGCTGCTGCATAATAATAATTCCAGCAAGGTTGTCTTCAATGATATCTGCGGGATTATGACCCAGATCCTGGATTCCAATGTCCTGGTGATCAGCCGCAAGGGCAAGGTTCTTGGCGTCAGCATTTCGGATCATGTGGAAGAACTGACCCAGATGATTGTGGACCGGATCGGGAATTTTATAGATCCCATGCTCAATGAACGTTTTCTTTCCATTCTCTCGACAAAGGAGAACGTGAACCTGGAGACGCTTGGATTCACGGGGGAGAACCTTCACCGCTATCAGGCGATCGTGAACCCGATCGAGATCGCGGGCGAGCGCCTCGGAACCGTTTTTATGTACCGTACGGAAAAGCCCTATGAGATCGATGACATCATCCTGAGCGAGTACGGAACCACGGTTGTCGGGCTTGAGATGATGCGGTCCCTGAATGAGGAAAATGCGGAGGAGAACCGCAGAATCCAGATTGTAAAGAGCGCGATCAATACCCTGAGCTATTCGGAACTGGAAGCGATCGTGCATATCTTCAATGAGCTGAACGGTTCGGAAGGCGTTCTGGTCGCCAGCAAGATCGCGGACCGCGTCGGGATTACCAGATCCGTGATCGTGAACGCCCTGCGCAAGTTCGAGAGCGCGGGCGTAATAGAGTCGAAGTCATCCGGCATGAAGGGAACCTACATCAAGGTCCTGAACGAAGCCGTGTATGATCAGCTTGATGAGATTAAGAGACAGAGAAAGATGTGAAGAAGCGGCCGGGCCTTTTGGCCCGGCTTTTTCCATTATAAGCGTGGATGCGATCAAAAAAGTGAAAAATTCAAATAACAGGAGAATTTTGAAGAAAAACAGAGCAAAATGACAAAAATGAGGGATATGCAGGAATACACAGGACTTGCATATTCTTATTTTTTTGCTATGATAGGTAACGTGATTTAGCACTCAATTTTGATGAGTGCTAATAAATGAAAGAGATAAAAAAGTTCTGCAGATGAACAGACAGGAGGCATAATTATGAAGCTTGTACCTTTAGGTGATAAGGTCGTTTTAAAGCAGTTTGAAGCTGAGGAAACTACTAAGTCCGGTATCATCCTTGCATCCAAGGCCCAGGAAAAGCCGCAGGAAGCTACTGTGATCGCAGTCGGAGACGGCAAGGTCGACGGCAAGGAGATCGTCATGAGCGTTAAGGAAGGCGACAAGGTCGTTTATTCCAAATATGCCGGAAATGAGTTCAAGCTCGGCGATGAGGAATTCATTCTCTGCAAGATGTCCGATATTCTTGCGAAGGTAGAGTAAAAAAGACAGACTGCTTTCCGTAATTCTGCGTCTGGCAGCTATATCATTTTATACGTAAAACATGGAGGAATCTATTATGGCTAAAGAGTTAAAGTACGGCGATGAGGCCCGCGAGAGCCTGAAAATCGGTGTTGACAAGCTTGCGAATACGGTCCGCGTCACACTTGGGCCCAAAGGCAGGAATGTTGTTCTTGACAAGCAGTACGGCAGCCCGCTGATCACCAACGACGGTGTAACCATCGCCAAGGAGATCGAGCTTGAGGATGCTTTTGAGAATATGGGCGCACAGCTGATCCGCGAGGTCGCTTCCAAGACCAACGACGTGGCCGGCGACGGCACCACAACCGCTACGGTTCTGGCACAGGCCATGGTCAGCGAAGGCATGAAGAACCTGGCAGCAGGCGCGAACCCGATCGTTCTGAGAAAGGGTATGAAGAAAGCAACAGACGCAACCGTCAAGGCAATTGCCGAGATGAGCCAGAAGATTTCCGGCAAAGAGCAGATCGCAAAGGTTGCAGAGGTTTCCTCCGGTGATGAGGAAGTCGGCAAGATGGTTGCGGATGCCATGGAAAAGGTTTCCAGAGACGGCGTCATCACCATCGAAGAGTCCAAGACCATGCTGACAGAGCTCGACCTGGTAGAAGGTATGCAGTTTGACAGAGGCTACATCTCCGCATATTTCGCTACCGATACCGAGAAGATGGAAGCAGTGCTGGAAGATCCCTATATCCTGATCTATGACAAGAAGATCTCCAATATCCAGGATATTCTTCCGCTGCTTGAGCAGATCGTGCAGTCCGGCAAGAAGCTCATGATCATCGCGGAGGATATCGAGGGCGAGGCTCTTACCACCCTGATCCTGAACAAGCTGCGCGGCACCTTCTCCGTAGTGGGTGTTAAGGCTCCCGGCTACGGCGACAGAAGAAAAGATATGCTGCAGGATATCGCCATCCTGACCGGCGGTACCGTTATTTCCGAGGAAGTCGGACTGGATCTGAAGAGCGCTACGATCGATATGCTCGGTCAGGCCAAGAGCGTCAAGGTGACAAAGGAGAACACCATCATCGTAGACGGACTTGGCGACAAGGATGCGATCGCGCAGAGAGTTGCCCAGATCAAGAGCCAGATCGAAGAGACCAAGTCTTCCTTTGACAAGGAAAAACTTCAGGAAAGACTTGCCAAGCTCGCCGGCGGTGTTGCGGTTATCCGTGTCGGAGCTGCCACCGAGACAGAGATGAAGGAAGCAAAACTTCGTATGGAAGACGCTCTGAATGCGACCAGAGCAGCAGTTGAGGAAGGTATTATCTTCGGTGGCGGTTCTGCATATATCCATGCGGCAAAGAAGGTTGCGGAGCAGATGAAGGATCTGAAGGGTGACGAGGCAACAGGCGCGCAGATCGTCCTGAAGGCACTTGAATCCCCGCTGTATTTCATCGCTGAGAACGCCGGACTTCCCGGAGCGGTGGTTGTCAATAAGGTTAAGGAAGCTGAGGAAGGCATCGGCTTTGACGCTTACAATGAAGTATATGTCAATATGATCGAAGCAGGTATCGTGGATCCGGCCAAGGTTACCAGATCCGCTCTTCAGAACGCGACCAGCGTCGCATCCTCCCTTCTGACCACGGAAGCGACCGTCGGAAGCATCAAGGAGCCGGCACCGGCAGCACCGGCAGCGGCACCGGGAATGGGTTACTGATTCCCTTCCGGTCACCGGAATACCGTTTCATAAAGCAGTTTGAATATCCCCCGGTTTCGGCCGGGGGATACTTTTTTCCTGGCAATTGCTGACGCAGGGCGGCATTGCCTGCCCGCAGCGCCCAGGCCGCCGGAATCTTAGAGGATCTGCCGCTTTCATATGCCGTAATCCGGATGCGGCTGTCAGGGACTCCCGGCAGCGAACGGCTTCGGATAAGCTACTTGAAAATTGTGCCTCAGCTTTTTATAATAAGAGAGATTGCGGCTGCTTTCAGGACCGGGAGCGGTCTTCCGGCAGCAGCTGTGAATGCATTGAACACGCATAAGCGTTCCCTGCCAGGGATCGAAAGGAAAGTGCATGACGGAAGAAGAAGAACGCATAGAGATGGAGCTGCGCAGGCAGGACAGACAGAGGGCGCGGCAGGAGGAATGGGAGAAGATCAAAAGTCTTGGCTGGGGTGCCAGAATCGGCTATTTCTGGGACTACTACAAGTTTGTGCTCGTCATCCTTATTTTTGTGATCGTCAGCATAAGCATTGTCCGGACGATGATTATCGGTTCCATGACGGATATGATCCTGGAGGTATCGGTTCTGAACACGGACACGCTGGCTTCGGATGCCGCCCTGCTCAGAGAGGATTTCGTGGAATATCTCGGAGGCCTCGGGAAGCATGAAGAGATCCAGATCGATACCTCCGTGAATGTGGTGGAGAATGCCCGCTCCCAGGCCGATATGATGGGAGATATGAAGCTGACGGTCTTTGCGGCGGCCGGTGAGCTGGATGTATGCCTGGCTCCGGAGAATATCATGATCTATCTCCAGAAAAAAGGCATGTTCCGCTCCTGGGACGACCTGCTGACAGAAGAACAGCGTTCCTTATGGGCCCCGGAGTTTTATATGTGCCCGGATCCGGACCAGAAGGCTCTGACGGATCAGGCGCTGGGAACTGGCGGAGAGAGTGAAAAAGATCCGCAGGAAGAGGGTCCGGACAGCGCTTCGGCAGCGGATTCGGATGAAGGGGACGGGAAGGCAGATTCCTTTAAATCCCGGGAGCATATCTACGGAATCAGGGTGGATGAGAACGGAATCCTGGACAACTATATCTTCTATGGGGAAGAACCGGTCTACCTGTGCGTTGCGGGGAATACAAGGCATGAGGATACGGTCCGGACATTTTTGGAGTTTATGAAAGGCGTTCCCGCGGGCAGCGCGCAGGAGGAACAGTCTGAAGCGTAAGATTTTCAGGAAAGGGTTGGTGTATCATGAATGATCTGTATCAGGAGATTCTGGTGAAGAAAAAAGCGTCCGCGAAGGATACAGCGCTGAAGATTCTGGTGATCGCGGTGACCGTGCTCATGCTGGCGGCAGGCGTGCTGCTTTTCACGCCCCTGCTTCTGGTCGGCGCGATCCTGTGTTTTGTTGATTTTTATTTCCTGCTTCCCCAGTTTGACCTGGAATATGAGTATCTCTATGTGAACGGGGATATCGATGTGGATAAGATCATGTCCAAGAGCCGCAGGAAGAAAGTGGCCTCCTTCTCAAAGGATAATCTCGAGGTCATGGCTCCCACCGGCTCCGCGGTCCTGAATGATTATATGAGCGGATGCAAGATTGAGGATTATTCCAGCGGAGAGGAAAATGCCAGAACCTGGACGCTTGTGTACAGCGGCGACAAGAACAAGACCGCTGTGATTCTGGAACTTCCGGATGAACTGTCGGAAGATATGCGCCGCTACGCACCCCGCAAGGTTTACCTCAGACAGTTCGCCTGAGCTTTCGTCCGGGCCGTTTATTGGTTAATCTGCTGTCTCCTGCGGGCCGATGAGGGCGGATGTTTGAATTGCGCAGGACCTCTATCTTTGCTATAATGCAAAAAATATAGCCAGCTTTTACGGCAGGCATCCGTTTTCACTCTTCCTGCCGCGTGGTCAGTACAGCGGCCATGACGGAAGAGGAAAGCGATGTTTTCGCATTCACAACTGCTTAGATACGGACTGCTTGAAAGGAGCCATGAGCCCATGGGAAGAATCGTTAGCGAAGGTATTACATTTGATGATGTGCTGCTGGTACCATCTTATTCGGAGGTGATTCCGAACGCTGTTGATCTGAGTACGAATCTGACTCAGTCGATCCGGCTGAATATACCGGTTATGAGCGCCGGGATGGATACGGTTACAGAACACCGGATGGCGATCGCGATGGCCAGGCAGGGCGGTATCGGCATTATTCACAAGAATATGTCGATCAGTATGCAGGCGGAGGAAGTCGATAAAGTCAAGCGCTCCGAGAACGGGGTTATTACGGATCCGTTCTTTCTGCATCCGGACAACACGCTGGAGGAGGCGGACGCGCTGATGAGAAAATTCCGCATCAGCGGCGTTCCGATCGTGGACCAGGAGGGAAAACTGGTCGGAATCATCACGAACCGTGACCTGAAGTTCGAGGAGAATTATGACCGCAGGATCTGCGAATGCATGACCAGCGAGAA
>DGHP01000023.1:28641-31826 GCA_002392705.1 Lachnospiraceae bacterium UBA3845
CTGGTCACAGCCCGGGAGGGGATCACCCTGGACGAGGCGAAGACCATCCTGGGATCGGCCAGAAAGGAAAAGCTTCCGATTACCGATGAAAGCGGCCATCTGAAAGGGCTGATTACGATCAAGGATATCGAGAAGACGATCAAGTATCCCAACAGCGCCAAGGATTCCCAGGGCAGGCTTCTTGCCGGTGCGGGCGTCGGCGTGACCGCGGATGTGCTCGACAGGGTGGGCGAGCTTGTGAAGGCCCATGTCGATGTGGTCGTCGTGGACAGTGCCCACGGCCATTCGGCGAATGTGCTCCGGGTGGTTCATATGATCAAGGAAAAATATCCGGATCTTCAGGTGATCGCCGGGAATGTGGCGACGGCCGAAGGGACGGAAGCCCTGATCAAGGCTGGCGCCGACTGCGTCAAGGTGGGCATCGGACCGGGGTCCATCTGTACGACAAGAATTGTCGCGGGGATCGGCGTGCCGCAGATCACGGCAGTCATGGATGCATACGAGGCGGCGGACAAGTATTCCGTTCCGATTATCGCGGACGGCGGCATCAAGTTCTCGGGTGATATTACGAAGGCGATTGCGGCAGGCGCCAACGTCTGCATGATGGGTTCTCTTTTCGCGGGCTGCGATGAGGCGCCCGGAGATTTCGAACTCTATCAGGGAAGGAAATACAAGGTTTACCGCGGTATGGGTTCGATCGCGGCCATGGAAAACGGAAGCAAAGACCGCTATTTCCAGACCAATGCAAAGAAGCTGGTTCCGGAAGGCGTGGAGGGCCGCGTTGCCTACAAGGGAAGTGTGGAGGATTCCATCTACCAGCTTATGGGCGGCCTGAGATCCGGCATGGGCTACTGCGGGGCTGCGGACATCGAGACGCTGAAGAAGACGGGACGTTTTGTAAAGATTACAAGCGCGGCGCTGCGTGAGTCACATCCGCATGATATTCATATCACGAAGGAAGCGCCCAATTATACGGTGGAGGATGATATCTGACGGACCGGGTCAGGGAAGACCGGCGATATCTGCTTCCAGAATCGGGGATAGAGAAGTGAGCAGCAGAGACGACAATCAGATTCAGGAGGAGAACAGACAGGACAGTCAGATTGACACCTCCGGATACGAGAAGACGCTCAGGGCGGCCCGGAAGCCGGGAGGCAGCGGAAGGCGGAGACAGGACAGGGATGAGGACGACTGGGATGACTATGAACCGGAAGAAGTCTATCCTGTCCGGAAAAAGAAGGGCAGAGGTGGCAGAATCCTGTTCTGGATCATATTCGTGGAAGTTATGGCAGTCGCGTGCGGCGTGGCTTATCTCTATATCTCAAGGGGCAACCCGGATGTAGAGGATCTTCTGGCGAAGGATCCGAAGATCGCCTATGAGACAGAGACGGAGCCGGAGGCCGGGATCGCGGTTCCGAAACCGCCTGTGGACGTCCAGCTCCTGACGATCAATGAATGGTCAAGACCGGGGATCAAAGTCGATTCCATCGAGAAGGTCGTGGTGCACTATCTGGCCAATCCGCGGACGACGGCCCAGGAGAACCATGATTATTTTGAGAGCCTTAAAAATCTGCAGAATACCTATATGAGCGCCAACTATGTCGTCGGACTGAACGGCGAGATCATACAGTGCGTTCCGGATGAGGAAGTCGCCTGGGCATCCAATGAGGCGAATTATTATTCGATCTCTGTTGAGAACTGCCATCCGACGGGCACCGGCAAGCTCAATACCTCGACCTACTGGTCGCTGGTTCACCTGGTTGCCTACCTGACTGAGAAATATAATCTTGGCAGGGACGATATCATCCGCCATTATGACATAACCGGCAAGGACTGCCCGAAATGGTTTGTTGAGCACCCGGATGCCTGGGAAAAGTTTAAGGACGATGTCATGGTTTACCGGCAGGAGTGCGAGCAGGCCCAGTCGGAGGCGATGTCCGAGGCGAGGGCCGCCGGAATCCCGGAGGAAGATGTTCTGGCAACTTACCTTCAGGAAAATGTTACTGTCCCGGAGCCGCAGCCCGAGACATCGGACCAGAGTCTGTGGGATGTGCTGAAGAAAAAGGCGGAGAGAGCATATGAGACGCAGACTGAGCCTTCCGAAGGACAGTAGATACACACAGCAATGCAGAGAGGGGAGGCACAGGCCTCCCCTTTTGAAACATTTCTGCTGCGGCCCCGGAAAATGCGCTGTCAGCAGCGCTTCAGGGAGATATTAAGATGACAGATTTGGAAGAACTTTACAGACAGCTGCTTCAGGGAGATGAGGTCAGAAAAAAGCTGATCGCGATCCGGCAGGGGCTGGAGAATGAGACTGCCAGAAGAAAGTTTATGTATTTTCTCGGAGGCGAGTTCGGCCCTCTGACCGCGCTTCTGAAGAATGAAGATCCAAAAGTGCGCCGGAATGCGGCCCTGATTCTCGGCATGACAGAGGATGAGGACGTTCTCCCGGCGATTCTGGAAGCATGGGAAAAGGAACAGACCCTCTATATCCGTGAGGATTATCTGAAGGCGATGCAGATGCTTGATTACCGTGACTGCCTGCCGGAGCTCCGGGCGGCCGTCGGCAGGCTGAGCGCGGAGGCATGCGGAGGGGATCGGCCTTTATCCGGAAGAACTGCAGCCGTGCCCGGAGGGGATCCGTCCTCATCCGGTGTGGCGGATCTGCCATCTGATCCGCTCTCAGCATTATCTGAAAAAACAGCGGCGCCGCAGGAGGGCAGTGCTCTCTGGGACAATAACCGCCATATCAGCGCGGAACTTCTTCGCCTGAAGGAGATGCTGCGGAAATATGAAAAAAGGCGCAGGCACAGGTTTATACGCCGGAATCCGGCTCCGGACCTGATCCTTATGGCCAACCGCTGCCAGAGTTCCGTTACGGCCGGACAGATCCGGACAGGGGAACTGAAAACCCTGGCCGGAGGAGTCCATGTCAGGGGAGGCGACCTGGATGAGATCAGCCGTATCCGGACCTGGAGTGAATGCCTCTTCACAGTACCGGGGGCAAAGCCGGTTCAGGGCAATGAAAAACAGATTGCCGAAGGACTTCATGCGATGCGGATCGGCAGCTATCTCCGTTCCCTCCATGAAGAGGATCAACAGGGCTTCCTCTACCGGATCGAGCTGAAATCCGGCAGCATGGAGAGGGAAAAGAGGGGATCTTTTATCAGAAAGATCGCCTCTTC
>DGHP01000090.1:0-16093 GCA_002392705.1 Lachnospiraceae bacterium UBA3845
TCGAAGCGGGCAGCAATGCAGTCCGTCTGTCATATACGACGCCCGGATCGCGGAGCGGAAGGTATCTTTCACTGCTGGGACTTCTTCTCTTTGCCGCGGGCCTCATCGGCTGCAGCTACGGACAGAAAAGAAAGCCCGCAGCCGGGGAAAAGGAGATTATGTAAGTGTCTTCCTGCGTTTTGCCGGCTCCAGGGCGCTTTGCCGGCTCCAGGGCGCCAGGCGGCGCTGCGGCTGAGGGGATGGAAAGCGATCTGAAGGTATGTTATAATCAAAAGATGCATCATTTCACAGCCTCAGGCGGTGAAGAGGAAGCATGATACAAAACTCTGTTTTGGGAGGAGGGAAACCAGTTCATGCTGCATACGGTTGTGATTCCCTGCTATAAGTCTTCTCTGACCATCCGGAAGGTGGTGGAGGAGACAATGCAGAAGTTCAAGGACATGAACCGGGGGGACGTGGAATTTGTCCTGGTGGATGACTGCAGCCCGGACGAGGGCGCCACAGTGCGCGTTCTGAGGGATCTCGTGAAGGATTACGGCAATGTCCGCGCAGTGGAGCTGGCCCGCAACAGCGGGCAGCACAATGCGGTCATGGCGGGTCTGAACTACGCGAAAGGAGACCTGATCATAGCCATGGACGATGACGGACAGACCAGTCCGACCCAGCTTCCGAAGCTGCTGGATGAGATCGAAAAGGGCTATGATATCGTCTACGGCTATTATCCGAATAAACAGCACAGCAGCTTCCGCAATCTCGGCAGCCGCTTCAACCAGTGGACCACAAGGATCCTGCTGGACAAGCCGAAGAATCTTAAGACCAGCTCCTACTGGGTCATCAGGAGATTTGTGAGGGATTACGCGATCCAGTACCGCAGCGCCTATACGCACCTGCAGGGGGTTTTTCTGAGAGTTACGCGCAATATCAGCTGTATTCCGATCGAGCATTTCAAAAGGGAGGTCGGACAGTCCGGCTACACGCTGTCCAAGCTGATGAGCCTCTGGGCCAATATCATCGGCTTCTCCATCGTACCGCTCAGGGCTGCGACCCTGCTTGGCTATTTCTTTTCGATGGTCGGCCTGATCGGGATCATCGCGGTCATTGTCCGCAAGATTGTGCGGCCTGTGACGGCCATCGGCTGGCCGAGCGTGATGGTTTCCATCTTTTTCTTCTCAGGCCTGCTGCTGTTTTTCATGGGGCTGATCGGGGAGTATATCGGCCGGATTTTTCTCGGGCTCTGCAACAATCCCCAGTTTGTCGTAAGACAGGTGGATGAGCAGGGAAGCAGTCCCTATCTGATCAATGAGGACGGGAAAAAATTTGTGAGGGCAGAGGAGTCCCGGGAAGGGATTCCGACGTCCGGGGAAAGGGGTGCAGGACTATGAAAAAGCTTATGATTATGGGAGCGGGCATCTACCAGGTTCCGCTGATTCTGGCCGCGAAGGAGATGGGGATTCATACCATCGCCGTATCCATCCCCGGCAACTATCCGGGCTTTGCCTATGCGGATGAGATTCTGCATATCAACACAGTCGACTCCCAGGCGGTCCTGAAAGCGGCCCGGGAAAGGCAGATCGACGGGATCTGCACGGCGGGAACGGATGTCGCCGTGGTGACGATCGGAAAGGTCAATGACGCGCTGGGCCTGTCGGGGATCTCTTATGAGGCTGCCCGCATCGCGACGGACAAGGTCCTGATGAAGCAGTGCTATGAAGAGAACGGGATCCGTACCGCCCGCTACCGCAAGGTTTATTTCAATGAAGATGTCAATGAGAAAATCAAGGGACTGGAGTATCCGCTGATCTTCAAGATCGTGGATTCCTCCGGCAGCCGGGGCATCATGCGAATCGACAGTCCCTCCCAGATTCCGCAGGCGATCCTGAACGCCCAGGCTTTTACGCGCAAGGACTATTATATCGTTGAGGAATTCATCGTCGGCAGGGAATTCGGCGCCCAGGCCTTTGTGATGGACGGGAAGGTTCAGTTTATCCTGCCCCACGGGGATTACATTTTCCATGGAAGCACCGGAGTTCCGGCGGGACATTTTGCGCCCTATGAGCTCAGTGAGGAGGCGGAGGAGGACTGCAGGACAACCTGCGAGAAGGCCATCCATGCCATGAAGCTGGACAACTGCGCCGTGAACGCGGACTTTATCATGCGGGACGGAAAAACCTACGTGCTGGAACTGGGCGGAAGAAGCGGGGCGACCTGCCTCGCCGAGCTGGTTTCCATTTACTATGGCTACGATTATTATAAAAAGATCATTCAGGTCGCACTCGGCGAGAAACCGGATTTTCCGACAGACAAGGCGGTGCCGAATGCAAGCAGACTGCTTATGAGCGACAGGGACGGCGTGATCAGCTGCATCGCCAACCGCAATCCCCGGAATGATTCCAGTATCTATGAAGTGAAGTTTGATTATACGGTTGGGGACTCAGTTAAAAAATTCCATGTGGGGCCGAACCGGATCGGCCATGTCATCACGAAAGGCCGTACCCTGGCGGAAGCTACGGCGGCGCTGGACCGGGCGCTCGGAAGAATTGAGATCGAGGTCAGTTGACTGATTCCTGCCGGATTTACAGGAAAGGTTGCAGGAGGATTCTTGCAGTATGTTTGAAGATGTACAGAAGAAACTGATGAATTTTTATATTCTCGCGGATCTGGGGAAAATGTCCCACCGGATTCCGAAGAATTTTTCACGCGTTATGCAGCTGCAGAATGCGCGGGTGCAGAAACTGGCGAAAAAAGCCTATCAGATCCCCTTTTACAGGGAGCGTTTTGACAGGGCGGGCGTAAAGCCGGAGGATATCCGGACGGGAGACGACCTGACGAAGCTTCCGGTCCTGACAAAGGATGAACTCAGGGAATGGATGGGAAGCCTGAAGGATCAGCCCCGTTATAAGGACTGGATCTGCGATACGACTTCCGGCTCCACCGGGAAGCCGGTTTCGATTCTTTTCTCCCCCAGGGAGAAGGCTTATATGAAAGCCAACTGGTTCCGCGTCATGCTCTGCTGCGGATACAACCCGGTGACCGGCAAGATGATGAGCCGGATCAACATGCACGATGTCAATCCCGGCGGGCAGGATACCTTCCTGCAGAAATTCGGGATTCTGCGCCATGAATATGTCAATCAGTATGCGCCGGAGGAGGAAGTGATCGACGCGATCAACAAAAGCCGGCCGGACTGGCTGTATATGAACAAGACCGAGATGATGCGCCTGGTTCTGTACGCGAAGCGGACGGGGAAGAAGATCTGGCACCCGCGCTTCTATGATCCCATCTCCGAGAAGATCACTGAGAATGACAGGGCCCTCTTTATCGAACAGCTGGGGCCCGGCATTATCGATTCCTACGGATCCGCGGAGACGGGCGCCTGCATGCTCCGTCTGCCGGATAAGCAATACTACGCGGTTCACAATGACTCCTTTGTCGTGAACGTGGTGGATGAAAACGGGCAGCTCGCCCGGCAGGGCCGTGTGATCATCACGCCCCTCTATAAGACGGACCTTCCGCTGATCAACTATGAGGTCGGCGACAGGGCTGAGATGCGGACGAGCCAGGGCGTGCACTTTATCACAAGCATGGACGGGAGGCTGAACGACTATTTCCGCTATGAGGACGGGAGAGTAACCAGCTTTTTCGAGGTCACGCCGGTAATCGCCCACTGCCAGGATATCCTTCAGATCCGTTTCATCGAGAAAAGCTATGACCTGATCCATGTGCAGATCGTGCGCGATGAAAAGGCGAAGATGAGCAGGGAGGAGCTGGAGGAATACCTCAGCAGCAATCTGAACCGGATCTTCAAAAAACCCTTCCGCTTCGAGTTTGAGTGGATGGACGTCATCCCGCCGGACGAAAACGGAAAGCTCAGGATGATTGTCTGTGAGGCAGGCTGAAAGGATATATGCGCGGCGCATCCATGAACTCAGCTCTGTGCGCAGAGGCAGGAATGGAAAACAGAATCTGTCTGTGCATACAGGTGCAGCGGACCTGGGAATAAAATGCATCTGTGAATCGTGACTGCAGCATTTAAATGTGGTGGAATTGTTACGGGAACTATGGTATGATGAGTAGCAGATTTTAAGGCGAAGTTATGATCACATGGGAAGGCGGTGGGTCTGATTTATGAAGCGAGTTCTGCTGAAACTGAGCGGGGAAGCTCTTGCAGGTGACAAAAAGACCGGATTTGACGAGGCGACGGTGACCGGGATCGCCAGGCAGGTGAAAGCCCTGACGGAGAAAGGGATCCAGATCGGAGTGGTTACCGGCGGCGGCAATTTCTGGCGGGGAAGGTCCAGCGAGAATATGGACCGCACCAAAGCGGACCAGATCGGGATGCTTGCGACAGTCATGAACTGCATCTATGTGTCGGAGATTTTCCGTTCACAGGGAATCCGCACCCAGGTCATGACCCCCTTCCAGTGCGGAAGCTTTACGGAGCTTTTCTCAAAGGACGCCGCTGTGTCGGCTCTGGAGAAGGGCGAGATCGTTTTCTTTGCGGGAGGGACGGGCCATCCGTATTTTTCAACGGACACCGCCACGCTCCTGAGAGCGATCGAGATCGAGGCGGACGAGATCCTGCTCGCGAAGTCCATCGACGGCGTATATGACGACGACCCGAAGGACAACCCGGACGCCAGAAAGTTTGATACGATCACGATCGATGAAGTGATCGCGAACAATCTGAAGGTTGTGGATATGACCGCCTCCATACTGGCCAGAGAAAACCGGATGCCCATGTTCGTCTTCGGCCTGAACGAGGAGAACAGCATTCTGAGGGCTGCGGAAGGAACGATCGACGGGACAAAGGTCACTGTCTGAGGAATCAAAACCTTGTTTTGGGAGGAGAAGAATTATGGATGCTAGACTGACACCTTTTGTGGAGAAGATGGGGAAGACGCTTGTCAGCCTTTCCGAGGATTTCAAGACGATCCGGGCGGGCAGGGCGAATCCCGCGGTACTGAATAAGGTACGCGTGGAATATTACGGATCTCAGGTTCCGGTCTCACAGGTGGGGAACATCACAGTTCCGGAAGCGCGCGTTCTTCAGATTGCCCCCTGGGAACCGAATATGGTGAAGGCTGTGATCAAGGCCATCAACATGTCCGATATCGGCATCAATCCGAGCACGGACGGCAAGGTGATCCGTCTGGTATTCCCGGAGCTTACGGAAGAGCGCAGAAAAGATCTGAGCAAGGACGTCCGCAAGAAGGGTGAGGAGGCGAAGGTCGCGATCCGCAATATCCGCCGTGACGCCGACAAACAGTTCAAGAAGCTGAAGGATGAGGTCTCCGAGGACGTCGTGGCGGATCTTCAGGATGATCTGCAGAAGGAGACAGACAAGAAGATCAAGGAGATCGACAAGGCTGTCGAGGAGAAGACGAAGGAGATTCTTACTGTCTGAAGCCTGATTCTGTCGGTATACAGCAGGAAAGGGCGGTCTGCTGTGCGCAGCGCCGTGAATTGGAACGAAAACAGGGATATGATGGGGCTGTCAGATCGAGGAAGGATTCGGGGTGACAGCCTCTTTCTGTACGGGGAGGAAGATTTATGGAGATTCCGCGCCATGTAGCGATTATTCTGGATGGAAACGGACGGTGGGCCAGGTCCAGAGGCATGCCCCGCAACTACGGGCACGTCCGCGGGGCGGCCAATGTGGAGAATATCTGCCGCGCGGCGGATGAACTCGGCATCCGCTACCTGACGGTCTATCTGTTTTCGACAGAAAACTGGAGACGCAGCCAGGATGAAGTAAAAGCACTGATGACTCTATTTCACAGCTATACGCGGACGGCGATCCGGCAGGCACGGGAGAACAATATGCGCTGCCGCGTGCTGGGAGACCCTTCCGCCCTGGATGAGACCCTTCAGAAGAATCTGTCCGAGCTGGTGGAGAGCTCAAAGGAGAATACGGGACTGAATTTCCAGCTGGCCATCAATTACGGAAGCCGCGATGAGATCGTGCGCGCGGTCCGCCGTCTGGCGGAGGATTACAAAGACGGCGCGATCGGGAGCAGGGAGGAGATTACCGAGGAGAAGCTGGCCTCCTACCTGGATACGGCGGATATCCCCGATCCGGATCTTCTGATCCGTACCAGCGGGGAGATGCGCCTGAGCAATTACCTGATGTGGCAGCTGGCTTACGCGGAACTGTATTTTACGGATGTTCCCTGGCCCGCTTTTTCCAAAAAGGAACTGGAAAAAGCCATAGAGGTCTATAATGGCAGGACGCGCCGCTTCGGAGGCCTGAAGCCCGGCGAGGAGGATCCTGCGGGGAAGGCATAAAAAGCGGGGGAAAACCCTGCGGAAGGAGACAGTCGGATGTTTGTGACCCGTCTGGTCAGCGGAATCGTTCTGCTGGCAATCGCTATTGTAACTATTATCCTGAACGGCCCCCTGCTTTTTGCCGTTCTGCTTTTTATCTCCCTGGTCGGGATGTTTGAACTCTACCGGGCGACGGGGATTCAGAAAAACGGCGTCAATCTTCTGACGGCGGTTTCTTTCGCGGACGCGGCTGCTTTTTACATTATCGTGTTCCTGGGGCTGAAGGACCTGTATCTGCCTGTGTTGATCGCAGGACTGATTGCAGACCTGTTTGTCTATGTATTCACCTATCCCCGTTACCATGCGGACGAGGTGATGACGGCATTTTTCGGAATTGCCTATGTGGCGGTCTGCTTAAGCTCGATCTACCAGATCCGCAACCTTCCCGGCGGAGAATTCACCGTATGGCTGGTTTTTCTCTGCTCCTGGGGAAGCGACACCTTTGCCTACTGCGCCGGAAGACTCTTCGGCAGGCATAAGATGGCTCCGGAGCTGAGCCCGAAGAAGACGGTGGAAGGCGCGGTCGGAGGCGTGCTGGGGTCTGCGGTCGCCGGCATGATCTATGCGGCGTGCATGATTCGTTTTATGCATGCGGAAAATGTCCGGACCCCGGTCTACGGCCTGATCTGCGTCTGCGGCGCCCTGATTTCCATGGTCGGGGACCTGGCGGCCTCCGCGATCAAGCGGAATCATGACATCAAGGATTACGGCCGTCTGATTCCGGGACACGGCGGGATTCTGGACCGCTTTGATTCTGTGATCGCTGCGGCTCCCGGCATACTGCTTCTTGCACTGATATTCGGCTGATTGAAGATACTTTTCGGATTTCATGGGGCAGGGCCTGCCGGGCACTGTGTGCGGAGTTCCTGCTTCGCAGGCTTTGTCTGAAATCAGAACCTGGTTCTCCTGCAGGCATGACGAATCAGGACCCGATTTCAAACAGGCCGTGAACAGCAACACTGGATGAGGAGATTATGAAAAAAATTGCAATTCTGGGCAGTACCGGTTCCATCGGTACACAGACCCTGGAGGTTGTCAGGCGCAATCCGGATCTGAAGGTGAGCGCTCTGGCCGCCGGGCGCAATATCCGCCGGCTGGAGGAGCAGATCAGGGAGTTCTGCCCGGACTATGTTGCCGTCTGGGATGAGAAAGACGCCCTCAGCCTCAGGGAGATGGTGAAGGATTCGGGGATCCGTGTCGGCTTCGGCATGGACGGCCTGATCGAGGCGGCCGCCTATAAGGACGCGCAGATTACGGTGACAGCCATCGTCGGCATGATCGGAATCCGCCCGACCATCGAGGCGATTAAAGCCGGGAAGGATATTGCCCTGGCCAACAAGGAAACCCTGGTTACAGCGGGGCACATTATTATGCCCCTTGCAAGAAAATGCGGCGTAAAGATCCTGCCCGTGGATTCGGAGCATTCGGCGATCTTCCAGTCCCTGAACGGGGAGGAGGGCAGCCGGATCGAGAAGATCCTGCTTACCTGTTCCGGAGGACCCTTCCGCGGATATACGAAGGAGCAGCTGGCCGGCGTGACGGTTGAGGACGCGCTGCGGCATCCCAACTGGAATATGGGCCGCAAGATCACGGTGGATTCCGCTTCTCTTGTGAATAAGGGCCTTGAAGTGATGGAAGCCGGATGGCTCTTCGGCGTACCGGGTGAGCAGATTGAGGTGGTCGTCCAGCCCCAGAGCATTATCCACTCCGCCGTACAGTTTACGGACGGGGCTGTGATCGCGCAGATGGGAACGCCGGACATGCGTCTGCCGATCCAGTATGCTCTCTTTTATCCCCGGCGCAGGCAGATGGATACGGAGCGGCTGGATCTGTTCAGACTGGGCAGCATAACATTTGAAAAGCCGGATACGGATACCTTCCGCGGACTGACGCTCGCAAGGCGGGCCATGGCGGAGGGCGGCACGATGCCGACGATCTTCAACGCGGCCAATGAGATCGCTGTGGCGCATTTCCTGGCACACAGGATCGGCTTCCTGGACATCTACCGCCTGATCGAAGAATGCATGGACAGCCACCGGGTCATCGCGGATCCCGGCGTGGATGAGATCCTGGACGCGGAAAAAGAAGCTTCTGAAAAGATCGCTTCCCTGGAAGGCTGACGGCTTTGCCGTGCCGGACATGGATGATGATAAAAGTGCGGCTTTCTGTGAAGGCTGCGGGACAGGATTATCGGGAGGACAGAATCGGATTTGAAAATTATAATTGCACTTCTTATATTCAGCGGAATCATCCTCTTTCATGAATTCGGGCATTTTCTGCTGGCGAGGCTGAACGGCGTCTTTGTGCTGGAGTTCTCTCTGGGCATGGGTCCGAGGCTTCTGAGCCATGTGAGCAGGAAGAGCGGGACCAGGTATTCCGTAAAGCTTCTGCCCTTCGGAGGCTCCTGCGCCATGCGGGGGGAGGATGACGGGGATATGTCGGAGGGGGCCTTCGGCAGGGCGAAGGTCTGGCAGCGGCTGCTGATCGTGGCGGCGGGTCCCTTCTTCAATTTCATCCTCGCCTTTCTGGGCGCGGTGATTATAGTGACAGGAGCAGGCTATGACGCCCCGTATGCGGAGTACCTCTCGGAAGGCTATCCGGCGCAGGAAGCAGGGATACAGCAGGGGGACCTGATCACGTCCATAGGCGGGGAGAAGATTACGGTCTACAGGGATTTTTCAGGCTTTGTATCCCTCCACCAGAAGGACTTTGCCGACGGAAAATCCATGACGGTCCGCTGGATCCATGACGGGGAGGCAAGGAGCGCTGAACTGACTGCCCGGCAGAATGAGAACGGGAGATATATCCTGGGCATAAGCGGCGGGTCACGGACAGCGGCAAAAAACCCGGCGGAGGTTCTGAAATACAGTCTGTATGAGGTAAAGTACTGGATCAGTACCACGGTGAACAGCCTCAGGCTCCTGCTTACGGGACGGATCTCCGTTCAGAATGTATCAGGCCCTGTAGGGGTGGTGCAGATGATCGGCGACACCTATGAGGAGACGAAGAGCGAGGGATTCTTTTATCTTTTCCTGAATATGATCAATCTGGTGATTCTGCTCTCCGCCAACCTGGGAGTCATGAACCTGCTTCCCTTCCCGGCCCTTGACGGGGGAAGAATCGTCCTGCTGCTGCTTGAAGCGGTCCGGGGCAGGAAGCTTGGGGAAAATATTGAGGGATATATCAACCTGGCCGGCTTTGCTGTGCTGATGGTCCTGATGGTCCTGATCCTGATCAACGACACGCGGAAGATCCTGTAACCGGATCCGGGGAAAACACTGATCATATCAGTGTTTCCTTAAGACAGCAGGGCAGCCGTGCGGGAATGTGTGCGGCAGCCGAAGCGCGCCGTGGACAAACAGTGATCTGCCGGTTCCCGGCTGAAAGGAGAGCTGCATGACGGATTATGAACTGCTGACGGCTCAGGCGGAGGCGCTGCTGGAAAGCGATTCTGCCTTTGTCCCCTTTCTCTCCAACCTTTCCGCCCTGATAAAGGATTCCATGGAGGATATAAACTGGGCGGGCTTTTATCTGCTCAGGGGAGACATCCTCACAGTCGGACCCTTCCAGGGCCATCCGGCCTGCGTTCACATCGAGGTCGGCAGGGGAGTGTGCGGCACTGCCGTTAAGGAAATGCGCAGCATTCTGGTGAAGGATGTCCACGCCTTCCAGGGACATATCGCCTGTGATGCGGCTTCCGCTTCCGAGATTGTGGTTCCGATCAGAGACGCGGGCGGGAAGATCCGGGGGGTTCTGGATATCGACAGTCCTTCGGAAGCCTGTTTTACAGAGAAAGACCAGGAGGGTCTGGAGATGCTCTGCGGCCGCATCGGCGGAAGGATACGCTGGGAGGAAGAGCAGACAGTCAGGCATTAGAGGCGGAGCGGATGAAGCTGCAGGATGGTCATCCGGAGCATTGCGTCATGGTACAAATCTTTGTTTTGCGAGGAGAATACGACTATGAAAAGAACAGGTATTGTTACATTCTCAAAGAAGACAGTTATCAGAAAAGCTGCCGCGGCGGCGCTCTGCGCAGTCTGCCTGACGGCGGCTTCGCCAGCTTTCTGCCTGGCCGGAACTGCCGGACAGGAGCTGTCTGAAGTCTACATGAAAGAATCGGCGCTTCCTGCCTTCCAGTACACGGGGAACAAGAAAGAGCTTGGGGTGATCTGCGATTATCTGCTGAAAGAGATTGCGCCCCTGTACAGTGAAGCTGACGTCTTCATCCCCGCTCCGGTCATCTGCGGAATTCGTACAAAGGGCAGTGAGACCCTTGTGTTCGGCAATTTCATGATCTTCGGCTATAACCTTTCCGGCGATACTCTGGAGTGCGTCTGCGGAGGTAATATGCCGGCCTGCTTCCATCTGGTAAAAGACGGGGACAGCTATAAAGTCAGAGAGCTTGAGAGAGCGGCGGACGGCGCAGGCTATAATGAAAGCATTGACCGCATGACAAAGGGATATAAGAAGATCCGGAAAAAGATGTCTGTCTCCAATGAGAAGAAAGAGGCACGCGTCCGCAGAAACTGGGTCCGGAACTATGTCCGGGCAAACAATCTGGCAGTGACGGCATTTAAGGATTACGGATGGGATCCGGTATCAATCCGGTAACAGAAAGGCGGGCGCAGGCCCGCCTCCTTTTTTCTTCGGGGCAGGAAATATCACTTATTGCAAATGTGCACTTGCAATATATGTATTGACATTTCGCTGCAGAATTCTATAATGGAATCAGCATCGTTTCTTCCGGCATTTCTTTCTTTTTCATTTTTTACGTATTCCCTCCGCGTTTCCCTTTTCCGTTATTCTGCTGCCTGCTGTTTTTACGGCCTGTTACGATTCACGGCCTTCTTTATTTTCTGTTTTTATACTTGACAGCAGGACATCTTTCGCTTACTATAAAAGCCGAACATTCGTTCGCATACAGCGAAGGGACATACAGAAAGACAGACCGGGAGGAAGGGATTTTTTCCTTTCCGGACTACAGGACAGATAAAAGAGGCATGCACGGGCATGCCGGATTGCAGGGGGCCGGGCCGGCTTCCCGGAGGAGGTAGACAGTATGGCAAGAAAAACGGCTGCTGAAGCAGTACAGACGTCGGAAAAGCAGAATTCGGACAAGTTGCGCGCGCTGGACGCGGCGCTGAGCCAGATCGAGAAACAGTATGGGAAGGGCGCGGTCATGCGCCTTGGCGAGAACAGCACGAACATGAACGTGGAGACGGTTCCCACCGGCTCCCTCAGCCTCGACATCGCTCTCGGACAGGGCGGTATTCCAAAAGGACGCATAGTGGAGATTTACGGGCCGGAGTCTTCCGGCAAGACGACGGTGGCCCTCCATATGGTGGCCGAGGTTCAGAAGAGAGGAGGCATTGCCGGTTTTATCGATGCGGAACATGCCCTGGATCCGGTCTACGCGAAGAATATCGGGGTGGATATTGACAATCTTTACATCTCCCAGCCGGACAACGGGGAGCAGGCCCTGGAGATCTGCGAGACCATGGTCCGTTCGGGTGCTGTGGATATCATCATCGTGGATTCCGTGGCGGCACTGGTACCGAAGGCGGAGATCGACGGCGATATGGGAGATTCCCATGTGGGTCTCCAGGCCAGACTTATGAGCCAGGCCCTCAGAAAACTGACCGGCGTGATCAGCAAGACCAACTGTACCGTTATTTTCATCAACCAGCTCCGTGAGAAGGTCGGCGTGATGTTTGGGAATCCGGAGACAACGACGGGCGGCCGCGCGCTGAAGTTCTATTCCTCGGTCCGCCTTGATGTCAGAAGGATTGAGTCGATCCGCCAGCAGGGCGAAGTGATCGGGAACCGTACCAGGATTAAAGTGGTTAAGAACAAGATCGCTCCGCCGTTCAAGGAAGCCGAGTTTGACATCATGTTCGGAAAGGGCATCTCCAGAGAAGGGGACGTTCTGGATCTGGCCGCCAATCTGGGCGTTATCGTCAAGAGCGGCGCCTGGTACGCCTATGAGGGCAGCAAGATCGGACAGGGACGTGAGAACGCCAAGCTTTATCTCGCGGAGAATCCGGACGTCATGGATGAAGTGATCCATAAGGTCAGGGTTCAGTACGGGCTGGACCCGGATGATTCCGCATCAGAGGAAAAGGATAAGAGCCCGGAAGTGCCGGAGAGCGGTTTTTCCGCGGCCGGCGATAACTTCGAGACAGAGGATCCGGCAGGCGGAGAGATCTGAGAACACCGCAGGGAAGCGGGACGAAAGAGGATCTGAACGCAGCCGGGAGCCCGGCTTTGACAGAGAAGCGGCCGGGGCAGGCCGGAGACAGATGTGAGAGTAGAAGAACTGAGAAAGATTACGGACCGGAAGTACAGGGTCCTGCTGGAAGACGGAAGTTCTTTCGTCCTTTATGCCGGAGAACTGCGGAGATTTCATATTGAGGAAGGCGGTCTGATCGCTGAGGAAGCCCTTAAGGAGATCATGGACGGGATCCTGCTGAAGCGGGCGAAGCTTCGATGCATGAACCTGCTCAAGTCCATGGACCGCACGGTATCCCAGCTTACGGCTGTGCTGAAAAGGGACGGATATCCGGACCGCATCATACAGGGCGCCCTGGAGTACATGGCCGCATGTCATTACACGGACGACAGGCGTTACGCGGAGAACTATATCCGCCTGCGTGCCGGAAAAAGGAGCCTGAAGCAGATTCGTTATGATCTGCTGGGCAAGGGGATTGAAGCCGGGCTTGCCTCAGAGCTCCTTGAGCAGCTGCCCTCTTCTGCGGGGGATGATCCGCTTTTATCACAGGAACTGTACGGGGAACAGGGCCGGGATCCGGCGGAAGAAAGCCCGGACATTTCCGCGATCCGCCTGCTCATGAGAAAGAGGCATTTTGACCCCGGAGAAGCGGACTTTGATCAGTCCCGCCGCTTTATACAGTATCTGATGAGAAAAGGCTTTTCCCTGACGGATATCCGGAAGGCTCTTGGCCGTGACAATATCGAATAACTGGCGCCGGCAGAGAGGAGCGATCGTTCCTTCTGCCGGCTTTTCAGTGCAGGGACGCTGCCCGAACGCTTCAGAAAAAAAGACCGCAGATGTCTGTACGCTTCAGAAAAAAAGACCACAGATGTCTGTACGCTTCAGAAAAAAAGACCACAGATGCCCGTACGATTCGGGATGCTTTTTTCTGCCATGTCCCAGTTACGATTCTTCATTGACAGGAGCGGGAAAAATCAGTAGAATGTTTTTGTTGCAGATTTTTTGCAGCAAAGAATTACATATTTAGGAGGTGCTCCTGTGTCGATTCCAGTGATTATTCTTATCACTGTTGCAATCACGCTGGCAGTCGCGATCCCTGTTACAGCCCGTATTTCTGTCAATCGTAAGGTTCAGGAAGATAAAGCCAAGATCGGCAGCGCAGAAGAAAAGGCCAGACAGATCATAGACGATGCACTGAAGTTGTCAGAGACCAAGAAGCGAGAAGCACTTCTGGAGGCGAAGGAAGAATCCCTGAAGATCAAGAATGAATCTGAGAAGGAAGCCAGAGATCGCCGGGCAGAAGTTCAGCGCCTTGAAAAAAGAGTCTTGTCGAAGGAAGAAGCCGCCGACAAGAAGGCTGAGTCTCTGGAACGCAGGGAAGCCAGTATTGCAGCAAAAGAAGAAGAGCTGAGAAAGAGACAGTCCGCGGCAGACAAACTGCTTGGACAGCGGCAGCAGGAATTGGAACGAATCTCCGGATTGACCTCCGAACAGGCAAAGGAATATCTTTTAAAATCTGTTGAAGACGAAGTAAAGACAGATGCTGCGAAGCTCTACAAAGAGCTGGATAGCCAGGCCAGAGAAGATGCGGCGAAAAAAGCCAAAGAATATGTGGTCACGGCGATTCAGCGCTGCGCGGCGGATCATGTCGCGGAGGCAGCGATTTCAGTTGTTCAGCTGCCCAGTGATGAGATGAAAGGCCGTATTATCGGCCGTGAGGGACGCAATATCCGGGCTATTGAGACCATGACCGGTGTGGACCTTATTATTGATGATACCCCGGAAGCTGTGGTTTTATCCAGCTTTGATCCGATTCGAAGAGAAGTGGCCAGGGTTGCCCTGGAGAAGCTTGTGGTTGACGGCCGGATCCATCCCGCGAGGATTGAGGAGACGGTTGAGAAGGCGAAGAAGGAAGTCGAGAACGAGATCCGCGAAGCAGGTGAGGAAGCCTGTCTGGAGGTCGGCGTGCATGGCATCCATCCGGAGCTTGTCAGGCTTCTGGGCCGCATGAAGTTCCGTACCAGTTACGGTCAGAATGCGCTGAAGCATTCTATTGAGGTAGCGCATCTGTCAGGCCTGCTGGCTTCAGAAGTGGGCGTGGATGTGCGTGTTGCCAAGCGTGCCGGACTGCTTCATGACATCGGCAAGTCGATTGACCATGAGGTGGAAGGAACCCATGTCCAGATCGGAGCGGATCTGTGCCGGAAGTATAAAGAGTCCAATATCGTGATTAACGCTGTGGAGTCTCACCACGGCGACGTAGAACCAGAGTCACTGATCGCCTGCATCGTACAGGCTGCCGATACAATTTCGGCTGCCCGTCCGGGCGCGCGCAGAGAGACCCTGGAGACATACACCAACAGACTGAAACAGTTAGAAGATATTACAAACTCCTTCAAGGGAGTTGAAAAGTCATTTGCCATTCAGGCAGGACGGGAGATTCGTGTCATGGTAATTCCTGAGCAGATCAGCGATGCGGATATGACATTCCTGGCAAGGGATATCGCAAAGCAGATCGAGTCTGAACTGGAATATCCGGGTCAGGTGAAAGTCAGTCTCATTCGCGAGTCAAGAGTTGTGGACTATGCGAAGTAATCTGAATCAGCTTAATTAAAACACAAAGAAGAAAAAGTCAGGCTGCCGCATATTATGCGGCAGCCTTTCTGAATCTGCGGAGAGGGGTTTTATGGTTGAAGGAAAAGAACTTGAGGAAAAATATCAGAAGCTCTGCAGGATTCTGGAGAGCTGCGGCTCTCTGGCGGTGGCTTTCTCCAGCGGCGTGGATTCCGCTTTTCTTCTTGAGACAGCCCGCAGGGTACTGGGGGACAGGCTGCTCGCCCTTACCGCGACAGGTCCCTGGTTCCCGGTGCGGGAGAGTGCTGAGGCGGAGGAGTTCTGCCTGAAAAGAGGGATCCGCCGGAAAACGCTTGCGCTTACGATTCAGGATATTCCCGGATTTGCGGAGAATCCCGCAGATCGCTGCTATATCTGTAAAAAGACATTGTTTACAAGGCTCAGGGAAGCATCAGAGCAGGAAGGCTGCGCTGTTCTTGCCGAGGGCTCCAATATGGATGATCTGGGCGATTACAGGCCGGGCCTGAGAGCGATCGCCGAACTGAATGTGAGATCCCCTCTCAGGGAGGCCGGACTGTATAAGGAAGAGATCCGCCTTCTGAGTGCGCATCTCGGTCTTGAGACGGCTTCAAAGCCCTCATACGCCTGTCTTGCTTCCAGATTTCCCTACGGGGACAGGATCACGCGGGAGGGCCTGAAGATGGTGGAGGAAGGTGAGGAACTGCTGATCCGGCTCGGCTTCCGGCAGATGCGGGTCCGCATCCACGGGAATCTTGCAAGGGTCGAACTGCCTCAGGCAGACATGGCAGATGCACTGAAGTACGGAACGCGGGAGGCGATCGTGAAGGGGCTGAAGGATGCAGGATTTACCTATGTTTCGCTGGATCTTGCGGGTTACCGGACCGGGAGCATGAATGAAACGCTGGCCTGATCTGCGGAGGGCCGGGAATCGTAACAAAGCTG
>DGHP01000090.1:16175-17374 GCA_002392705.1 Lachnospiraceae bacterium UBA3845
TAACAAAGCTGGCCTGATGTGCGGAGGGGCCGGGAATCGTAACAGACGCCGCCTGCCGGCAGCCGCTGACAGGAATTTTGTATTGTCGAATCGGATGGAGCGTGTTATAATTCTGCGTATGATTTAGCGCATTATCGCAACAACGCTTTAAATGGATAAATTCACGGACCTGAAAACCGGGCCTCCGTTTTAAAGGGATGCGCTGAATCATCCGGAACAGAAGGTATTCACAGGAAAGAAGGTATTTATGGGTGTTTCAGAATTTGGCATGATAGTTGCTATGGTTGCCTATCTTCTGGCAATGCTGGCCATTGGCTTCAAGTCAGCAAAGAAGAATGAGACAGTCGGAGATTTTTATCTGGGCGGACGCCATCTCGGCCCCTTTGTAACCGCGATGAGCGCGGAGGCATCCGACATGAGCAGCTGGCTTCTGATGGGCCTGCCCGGACTGGCTTACCTGTCCGGCCTTGCGGAACCGGCCTGGACAGCGATCGGACTCGCCGTGGGGACATATGTCAACTGGCTGATCGTCGCAAAGCGTCTCAGAAGATATTCGGTTGTAGCAGACAATGCGTTTACAGTTCCCGAGTTTTTCTCGAACCGTTTCCATGATCCGGGCAATATTCTTACCCTGATCGCCGCTCTTGTGATTGTAATCTTTTTCATCCCCTATACGGCTTCCGGGTTTTCAGCGATCGGGAAACTGTTCTCCAGCCTGTTCAATGTGCCGTATCATATGGCCATGATCGTAGGCGCGGTGGTTGTCATCGGATATACCCTGACCGGAGGTTTCCTCGCGGTCAGTATGACGGACCTGATTCAGAGCATCATCATGAGCATTGCCCTTGTGATTGTTCTCTTCTTCGGAATCAACCAGGCCGGCGGCTGGGCAGCCGTGGTCAGCAACGCACAGTCGCTTGCCGGACATCTGTCCCTGTCCCTGAGCCATATACCGGATTCCGCTGTTTTCTGGGCAGCAGGCAGCACTGCGCCTTACGGATTTCTGACAGTTGTCTCGACTCTGGCCTGGGGCCTCGGTTATTTCGGCATGCCCCATATCCTGCTTCGCTTCATGGCGATCGAGGACGAGAAAAAACTGACACTTTCCAGAAGAATCGCCAGCATCTGGGTTGTGATCGCCATGGGCGCAGCGATTCTGATCGGTATGGTCGGCCTTGGCATGAGCCGTACCGGTACGG
>DGHP01000189.1:0-3529 GCA_002392705.1 Lachnospiraceae bacterium UBA3845
GCTATAATTTTGATAATTCCGACAGGCCGGGCCGATATATCTATCTCAGGGACAATGCGGACGGGGATTACTGGTCCGCTTCCTGGCAGCCGGTCGGAAAGGACCTGAAGGACTATAAGAGCGAATGCAGGCACGGCCTGGGATATTCGCGTTTTCTGGCAGATTACAAGCAGATCCGTTCGGAGGCGGTCTACTATGTCCCGCTGGACTGCGCCTACGAGGTATGGGCGCTGAAGATTCGGAATGATTCGGCCTGCGAACGCTCGATCACGGTCACCGGCTACGCGGAGTTCACCAATGACAGCAACTATGAGCAGGATCTGGTGAACCTGCAGTATTCCAGATATATCTCCCGCACGGTTTTCCGGGGCAACCGGATCGTGCAGCGGATCAACGGCAATCTGGACGCGCTGGAAGCAGATGCATGCATCGATGACAAGAAGGTGGAGGAGCGGGTGCTTGCCCTTGCGGGGGCGGAGGTTTCCTCCTGCTGCGGGGATAAGGAAGCTTTCCTGGGCAATTACCATTCCTATGGAGATCCCGCCGGCGTTTCCACCGGCGATCTGGGCGGCGTTATGAGCTATAACGAGTACAGCTGCGGCGCCCTCTCCTGTGTGGTCACTCTTGCGCCGGGCGAGAGCAGGGATCTGTGCTTTCTTCTCGGCAGACTCTATGATGAGCAGATCTGCCCGGTTATTGAGCAGTTCGCGGATCCGGAGAAGACCGTCTCCGCGCAGCTTAAGGCCCTGCGCCTTGACTGGGAGGAAAAGCTCTCGGCCTTCTCAGTGAAGACCCCCGATCCGGCATTCGATACGATGATCAATATCTGGAACGCCTACAACTGCTTCATGACCTTTACCTGGTCAAGAGCCGCATCCTTTGTCTACTGCGGGCTGCGCAACGGATACGGTTACCGCGATACGGTGCAGGATATTCAGGGAATCATTCACCTTCAGCCGCAGATGGCAAAAGAGAAGATCCGTTTCATGCTCTCAGCCCAGACTGCATGCGGCGGCGGACTTCCGCTGGTAAAATTCACCCATCAGGCCGGGAAAGAGAATACGCCCGATGACCCCGACTATGTCAGGGAGACGGGTCATCCCGCCTACCGGGCGGATGACGCCCTCTGGCTGTTCCCGACGGTCTGGAAATACATCTCCGAGACGGGCGACAAGGCATTCCTGAGAGAGGAGATTCTCTATGCCGACAAAGACTGCGGCACGGTCTATGACCATCTGAAGAGGGCGATCCGCTTCTCCATGGAACATCTGGGACCGCACGGCATGCCGGCGGGGCTGTATGCGGACTGGAATGACTGCCTGCGTCTGGGAAAGGACGGGGAATCTTCTTTTGTCGCTTTCCAGTATTATTATGCCATGGCTGTCATGAAGATCTTCGCGGCGGGACAGAAGGATGATGCCTATGAAGCATTTCTTGACAAAGAGATGACGAAGTTCAGAGTTCTGCTGAATGAACTGTGCTGGAATGAAGACCGCTTCATCCGGGGATTTACCGAGACAGGAGAAGTGATCGGCCGGCGGGATGATCCGGAGGCGAATATCTGGCTGAATCCCCAGAGCTGGTCCGTCATCAGCGGTCTTGCCGATGAAAAGCAGGCCCGGAAGGCGCTTGATACAGCCTTTGACAGGCTGAATACAGAGTACGGGCTCATGCTGATGGATCCGCCCTACCACGCCCACGCCTTTGACGGGGCGCTCGCGGTGATCTATAACCCGGGAGTGAAGGAGAACAGCGGTATTTTCCTCCAGTCACAGGGCTGGATCATCCTCGCTGAGGCCCTCATGGGGAACGGGAACCAGGCCTATGCCTATTATAAGGAAAGCTGCCCCGCCGCCCAGAATGAGATCGCGGAGATCCGCAAACTGGAGCCTTACTGCTACGGACAGTTTACAGAGGGTAAATCAAGCGCGCATTTCGGAAGGTCGCAGGTCCACTGGCTGACCGGCACGGCCTCCACCGTCATGGTCGGCGCAGTGGAGGGAATCCTGGGCCTGAGGCCGGATCCGGACGGGCTGAGGATCGCCCCGTCCATACCTGCGGGTTGGGATGGCTTTGAGATGCGGAAAACATTCCGCGGCTGCCGCCTGCATATCACTGTGGAGAATCCCGGCCATGTTCAGTCGGGCTGCCGGAGCCTGGAACTGAACGGGAAGAAGCTGCCGGGGGATTATATCCCGGCAGAGGAACTGAAGGAAGAAAATGAGGTCAGGCTGGTTCTGGGCTGAGGGGAAGTGAAAAAGATCCCTGATCAGAACCGTCTCTTTGGAAGAGGAGCGCAGATGCAGACTAAAAATTTCCGGGACATGAATGAGTTTGAGCGCAGACACCATTCACTTTCGGCAAAACTGTTTCGTGACGCGCTGCTGGGCAGCCTTGCCCTCGGAATCCTTTCGCTTGTAATAGGGCTGGGTCTTTATGCGGCGGCGATGGCCGGTCAGTTTATCGGGATCGCTTTCAACCTTTCCCGCAACGCGGCGGGTATTCTGGATAAAATCTGCGAGGCGGAGGATCTGGCGGATAATGTTATGGCTGTTTACCGGGCCATGGGCGATGAGATGCGCAGTAACCCTGACTCGGGTGCCTACTCTGAAAGCTTCCTTCGCTTTGAAGGGGAGAAAAACTACCGCAGGATCCGCCTGGTTCTTACGGATTTCGTGGCGTCAAGCGACGTGGACGACGTGTACCTTGCGATGTATGACGAAGACACATCCGCCCTGGTCTATATCGTGAATCCGGAAGGAGATACGATCCATCATCCCGGATACTGGGAGAAGGTCGAGAAGAAAGAGCTGAATACCTTTCTGAACTGGGACGGGAAAGGCAAGCTCTATGACATCAGCCGGACGGAAAAGTACGGATGGCTCTGCACCAGCGGTTATCCCATCCGGGGCGATGACGGCAGGATCCACTGCTATGTTCTTACGGATGTCACGCTGGGCGAGGTTACCCACGCGATGCGTCTGTTTGTCCTGCAGTATACCCTTGCGGTGATTCTGCTGATGATTCTGATGACCTTCGTCCTTGAACGCCGGATCCGGAAATGGCTGGTCCGGCCGATCAACCGCATCGCGCAGGCGGCGGAGTCCTACAGCCGGGACAAGAAGGAAGGGAGAGAGGAAGGAGAACACTTCAGCCGCCTGAATATTCAGACCGGCGACGAGGTGGAACACCTGAGCCTGGTTCTGGCGGATATGGAGCATGACCTGCAGGATTATGAGGAAAATCTGACAAAGGTGACGGCTCAGGAAGAGAGAATCCATACGGAACTCTCCCTCGCCAACCGCATTCAGGCGGACATGCTGCCGAACAGCTTCCCGCCCTTCCCGGACCGGACAGATTTTGATATTTATGCTTCCATGAAGCCGGCCAGGGAGGTCGGCGGAGACTTCTATGACTTCTTTATGCTCGGTGAGACAAAAGTGGGGCTTGTCATGGCAGACGTCAGCGGAAAGGGGATCCCGGCAGCCCTCTTTATGATGCATTCCAGAATTCTGGTGCAGAATTATGC
>DGHP01000189.1:3647-4340 GCA_002392705.1 Lachnospiraceae bacterium UBA3845
GGAAGACATGTTTGTCACGGTCTGGTTCGGCATACTGGATCTTGAAAGCGGGATCCTGACGGCGGCGAACGCGGGTCATGAATATCCGATTCTGAAGCAGGCCGGGGGAAATTTTGAAACAGTAAAGGATAAGCATGGCTTTGTCATAGGAGGCATGGAGAATATCCGCTATAAGAATTATGAGCTCATGCTTGAGCCGGGCGCGAAACTCTTCCTCTATACGGATGGTCTTACGGAAGCAACCAGCGCGTCATCAGAAATGTTCGGGATGGAGCGGACCGTGGAAGCGCTGAACGGGGCGGCGGACGGTACGCCGCGGCAGCTGCTGGAGGCAGTGGACAGCGCGGTCGCGTCCTTTGTGCAGGAAGCAGAGCAGTTTGATGATCTGACGATGATGTGCGTGTCTTATACCGGAAACGGAAGATGATTGCGCAGGCCTGTGTCCGCAGGCCGTGCCGCGGCTGTCTGTGCTTTTGCCGACCTGGCTGCAATATAGTCATCCGGGACATTGCGTCATGGTACAAAACTATGTTTGGAGAGGAGGATCGAGTATGGAAGATGAAAACAGGCCCTATGTTCCGTGGGAAATGATGAATTCATTCATGATCGACGTGTTTCAGAAATACGGCGTGCCGAAGGAGGACGCCGCGATCTGCGCGGATGTCCTGCTGGAGAGCGACCGCCGCGGCATCG
>DGHP01000189.1:4388-5057 GCA_002392705.1 Lachnospiraceae bacterium UBA3845
AAGCCCATCTATCTGGACCGGATCGAGAACGGCACCCTGCTTCCTGTGACGAAGATCGATATTGTAAAGGAGACGCCCACCACCGTGGTCATGGACGCCAATAACGGCATGGGCATGGTCGCCAGCTACAGGATGATGAAGCTGCTGATCGAAAAAGCCCGGCAGTACGGTATGGCCGGAGGAACCATCTTTAATTCCACCCATTACGGGATCGCCGGATACTGGACGACCATGGCGGAGAAAGCCGGCATGATCGGCATCAGCGGAACCAATGCGCGTCCCTCCGTGGCCCCGACCTGGGGCGTGGAGCCTATGATGGGAACGAACCCCTTCACATTTACCATGCCGACCGATGAAGCGTTTCCATTCAACTTTGACTGCGCGACCTCTATCGTGCAGAACGGGAAAATCGAGTATTATGAGCGCTCCGGGAAAGAAACGCCCGCGGGTCTGGTCGTTACAAAGGACGGCGGAACGATGACCGATTCCGGAGAGATTCTGAAAGAGATGCGCGCAGGCAACTGCGCCCTGCTCTCAATCGGCGGTCCGGGGGAAGGAACAGGAGGATACAAGGGTTACGGCTTCACGACCATCGTGGAGATCCTGTCGGCGGCTCTTTCCGGCGGGCCTTATATGAAGGAGCTGTCGGGGAAAAACCCGGACGGATCC
>DGHP01000185.1:0-39314 GCA_002392705.1 Lachnospiraceae bacterium UBA3845
GTTCCGGTTCCGCCGCCCATACCGCATGTGACGAACACCATGTCCGCCCCCTGGATCGCGCTGCGGATCTCCTCGGTGCTCTCCTCAGCGGCCTGCTGGCCGACTTCCGGTCTTGCCCCGGCGCCGAGCCCCTTGGTGATCTTCTCACCGATCTGGATGACCGTCGGTGCCTTTGACATGGCAAGAGCCTGCTTGTCGGTGTTGACCCCGATGAATTCCACTCCTGCGATCGTATCTTCAACCATGCGGTTAACGGCATTGTTTCCGGCACCGCCAACGCCAATTACAATGATCCGTGCACCGGATTCGGTTTCATTCGACATAATCTCTAACACTGGATCTTCCTCCTTGTTCTCACTGCTCCCCAAATCAGCCCGGGCAAAAGAGCCCAGTATCCGCAACCGGCGGCCGCCACTCTCATCCCCTTATTCAGTCCTGTGAAACAGACTGCTTCCATTTAAAGTCCATATCTATTTAAATATACGGTTATTTGTGCATGAAATCAAGCAAAAGATTTCTTAAACTGTTACTATGGCTGGATCAGCTGCCCGGTTCTGGGATCTATCTCATTCCAGTAGGCGTCCTTGACGTTGCCCGCTTCGTTCACATAGCAGCCGTCGATCGGATTGCCGTAGGAATCCACGACCTCCCCGTTCACCACCCGCGCATCATAGCGCAGGGTTCCGCTGGAGTCAAATACCATAAATACCGCGGACGGCGCCTCCTCTTCCACAGGCGGCTCCTGGTTGTCGTCCTCATCCTGGGTGCCTTCCTCTCCTCCGGCTGAGGAATCGGTGCCGACGCCGGCCAGAGTCTCTGAACCGGTCTGGCCCTCCGCGCTTCCCGCGCTTTCGGTGTCCGTCTCCTCCTCCACGGCCGGGGCCTCCTCCCGGAATGTGATGGCTTCGTTCTTTCCGGTAAAGCCTTCCATATTCAGCGTCCCCTTCTGGGAGGAAACCTCCGGATACAGCTGTACCAGGTTGGCGATTTTCTCTTCCAGGTACTCATCCCGTCCAAGCTCCACGGTAACCTGCCCCAGAACAAGGGTCATGTTCCCGTTGGCGTCAAAATTGACCGAATCCGGGATCAGTCCGGACTTGACCAGGAGCTGGGTGATGCTCAGCACGGTCCGCAGGGAGGCCTGATTGTCCAGCGTCAGCTTCTGGTACAGAACCGGCTCCTCTATATTCACCCCGGACACATAGGGGACCTGGTCGTAGACCTTCTGGGAGATCTCCTGGACCACACCCTCGGAGTCAAAGTAAACCCTGTTCCCATTGTATTCCAGCTGTCCGATCAGCGTGCTTTCCGCGACGATAATGCGCACTGAGGTAGGCGAGAGCATTTTTGCCTGCACGCCGGAAAGATACGGCGTATCCTCCGCGGGCGTGCTGGTTCTGTATTTCCAGCAGAAATAGAGCGTATTCTCCGTCAGAAAATCATAGATCAGATCATCACGGATTTTCTCCGAGGAATTGCGCTCATTTCCGGTTATCTCGATTGAATGAATCCGGAAGCCGCCCAGAAGAACCGCCGCAGCGATTCCGAGCACAGCTGCCAGAATCAGGACTGCTCTGATGCCTCTGCTCACTTTTCCACCCTTTTCAGTTCTCTCACCATTGCCTTGAAGATATCACCGCGCTCTTCATAATTCCGGAACATACCCCAGCTCGCGCAGGCAGGGCTGAGAAGAACGGCATCTCCGCAGGATGCCAGCTTCCTGCAGCAGTCGAAAGCCTCCCGGAAGCTCTCACAGAGAAAAACCGGCTCAAAACCATGCCTGGAAGCACATTCCGCGATCTTCTCCTTTGTTGCCCCGATCAGGACCAGGGCTTTTACCTTACCGTTAAAGCTTTCGATCCACTCATCGTAGGAGGAATCCTTATCGTAACCGCCGCCGATCAGCACCGTCGGCCTGACCATGGCCTGTACCGCCTTGATCGCGGCGTCCGGGTTCGTTCCCTTGGAATCATTGTACCAGGCGATCCCGTCTATCTCCTCCACGAATTCGATCCGGTGCTCCACCGCCCGGAACTTTTTCAGCACCTCCCTGATCTCCTCTGCATCTGCGCCTGCCGCAAGGGCGCAGAGAGCGGCGGTGCAGATATTTTCATAATTATGAGTTCCCAGAAGCTGCTGCTCTTTTACAGCGATCAGATCTCCCGTCCCGAAAGATCCTGCCATCTTGAGGACGCCGTCCTCCAGGTACATGCCCTCATCCACGGGCCGTGCGCTGGAAAACCACAGAACGTGCACTTTCCCTTCAAGGCTCTGCCCGAAGGAACGCAGTACCTCGTCCTCATAATTCAGGACGACATAATCCTCCGGCGTCTGGTTCAGGGTGATCAGCTCCTTGACGCGGATATACTCCTCCATCGTATGATGGCGGTTCAGATGGTCGGGCGTGATATTGGTGATCGCGCTGACGTGCGGATGGAAACTGTGGATTGTCTCAAGCTGAAAGGAACTGATCTCCGCGACGCAGATACTGTCGTCCTTCGTTAAAAGAGCCGCATCCGTGTAGGGATTGCCGATGTTGCCGACGACAAACACTCTCTCCTCCCCGGCATGGCGCTTCATAATCTCCCCCAGCAGGCTGGTGGTGGTCGTCTTTCCGTTGGTTCCGGTGATGGCCAGAACCTCCCCCCGGGAGCACTGGTAAGCCAGCTCGACTTCTCCCCAGACAGGCACTCCGGCATCCCGGATCCGGTTCACATCCGGAAGATCCGTGGGTACGCCGGGGCTGAGCACACACAGATCAGCGCTCTGAATCCTCTCATCCGGAAGCTCCTTCAGGACGATCTGCGTACAGGCCGCCGCGGAAGGAGAAAGCGAACTTCTCACGGTCTCCTCGGTCAGTTTCTCATTTCCGTCATACAGTACAGGAAGCGCCCCGGCTTCAGCCAGAAGGCCGGCCGCCCCGATACCGCTTTTGCCGGCGCCGAATACAAGTACTGTCTTACCTCTCAGTTCCATGGAAATCTCCTCCTCGGCAGCAGATCTTCCGCCGTCAGCTCAGCCGGATCGACGCGAGCATGCACAGAAGTATGGTCACAATCGTGAATACAGCCACAACCCTGGTCTCCGACCAGCCGCTCAGTTCAAAATGATGATGGATCGGTGCCATCTTGAAAAACCTTTTTCCGCCGGTTTTGCGGAAATACGTGACCTGAATCATAACAGACAGGACCTCCACCAGGTAGATCAGGCCGATGATCAGGATAAAGACCGGCATTTTCATCATATACGCCGCGCCCGCGACAAAGCCGCCCAGCGCCAGGGATCCGGTATCCCCCATGAACACTTTTGCCGGATGTACATTGTACAGAAGAAATCCGAGCAGCGCGCCGAGCACCGCCGCCGTGACAGGCTCGATCCCCGCCTTGAAGAAGGCGGAACACACGGTATAGAACACGGCGACAACCGCCGTCACGCTGGAGGCAAGTCCATCCAGCCCGTCCGTGAAATTCACCCCGTTTACCGTGCCGATGATGGCAAAGTAGGCGATCAGGGTCGCGGCGATCCTTACCGGCAGCCCGGTCAGGACATATCCTCCGGAGAAGGGGATCAGATAGTCCAGGCATTCCGGCGCGCGGAGCCACAGATAGGCGATAAATGCCGTCGTCACGATAATCTGGCCGGTCATCTTCTGTCTGGGATAAAGACCGTCCGAACGCCTGAGCACCACCTTCAGGTAATCATCTATAAAGCCGATGACCCCGAATCCCGCAATCAGAAAAAGGACCGGCAGGATCCTGGGATAACGCGGGGCGAATACCAGCGATGTCACAATCACCGAAAGCAGGATGGCGATCCCTCCCATTGTGGGGGTCCCGGCCTTCTTCAGGTGGGACTGGACGCCCTCCACGCGCTCCGTCTGTCCGACCTTCAGTCTGATCAGAAACGGGATCAGGAGCGGGCAGACCGCCGCTGTTACCGCAAAGGAAAGAAATACCGCCAGTACCGAATCCAAACTGATTATCATTCCCTCTCCTCCTTCTCTTCCTCCTCAACCGTCACGCCTTCCCAGGTCGTGACGTCCTCGCCGTCGCCTTCCACCCTGACGGGGGGCGAGGCGATATTCGGATTCTCCGCCACCTGGGCGGAATCTTTCAGGAGGTTGCTGATATCAACTTCAATCTGATTGCCGTAGCCGTCCGTCACGATGCCGGTGCTGCGGTCCAGGGTGCAGCCGCTGATCTCCTTATTCTCAGAGTCGAATACCAGGCCGTCCTGGTTGATGTAAGCGTCATTGTGCAGAATTCCGTTCGAGTCAAAGCACTGGAAATACGCGCTCTTGACATGATTTTCAACCGTATCGTCCCTGGAGATGCCAAGGAAGATCAGAAGGTCATCCGTGACCGGTTCGGTCGGATACAGGCCCATATAGGGGAAGAGGTCGGTGGCGATCCTGCGGAAAAGCGTCTGCGCATAGGTACTGTCCGCCTGCTCCGCGACATTGGGCTCATCCACAACCACATAGATTACAACCTTCGGGTCATTGATCGGCGCGGCTCCGATAAAGGAAACCAGATATTTCCCCTTCGCGCGGCGCCCGGTCGTAAGGTCGATCTTCTCAGCCGTCCCGGTCTTGCCGCCCGTGAGATAGCCGGGGACCTGCGACTTTCTTCCGGTACCTTCCTGTACCGCGGTCTTCAGGTAGCCGCGCACCAGCTTTGAGACAGAGGATGAGATGGGCTGGCGGAGAACCAGAGGCTCCACGGTATTGACGTTCGTCCCGTCCGCCTTCAGCACCTGCCCCACCACATGCGGCTGGTAATAATAGCCTCCGTTCACGACAGTGGAGAAGGCCGCCGCCTCCTGGATCATGTTGATGGTAAAGCCCTGCCCGAAGGTGCAGGTCGCAAGCTCAACCTCATGCATGGTCTGCCGGGAATAGACAACTCCGGCGTTTTCATTGGGCAGGTCGATTCCGGTCCTCTGTCCGAAACCGAAAGCCGACTGATAATTGATGAAATTCGTGATTCCCATCCGCATGCCGATGGTCATCAGGGCCACGTTGCAGGAATTGACGATGGCGTATTCCAGCGTCTCATCGCCGTGTCCGTAGATATTGTCGCAGTTGATGCTGGTATCAGTGATGAAGAGATTGCCGCTGCAGTAGAAGGCGTCGCCGTCGTTGACCGCGCCGACCTGCAGGGCGGAGGCGACCGTAATCGGCTTGAACACCGAACCCGGTTCGTAGCCTTCCGAGACGCAGAAATTCTCCCACATGGTATTCAGGGCGTCCACGTACTCTTCATCGTCCATGGCCTTGACTTCCGCCCCGGAATAGTAAGTGGACAGGTCGTTGGGATTGTTCAGATCGTATTCCCGGTTGGTCGCCATGGCAAGCACGGCCCCGCTGTTGGGATCCATCACGACGACGCCGACATTTCTGGCGCCTTTACCGTCATGAAGCTCATCCCCGTATGTCTCGTCAAACTGGTCGATCTTCTCCTGGACGATCTCCTGCATATTCATGTCCAGGGTAAGGCGCAGGGTCTCCCCGTGCTCCGGCTCGACTGTCGTGCGCTGAAACTCCGAATCCTCATTCAGGTAGCCGAACTCTCTTCCGTCGGTCCCGTTCAGGATATCATCATAATAATTCTCCACGCCCGTCACGCCGACGTCGATGGCATTTGAAAAGCCGACAACCTTGCTGGCAAGGGAACCGTAGGGATAGGAACGGATATACTTCTCCTCAAACCAGATCCCTTTTACATTGTTTCTTTTCCTTTTTTCTTCTCTATAGGCATCCGTGCCCATGGTCTCGGGGTCCAGATCCTTCCCGCTGCAGTAATCCTCGAAAGCTCTCTTCGTCTCCGCGGTGACATCGCGCAGAATGATCTGGTAACGTGAATCCTTCGTCTTCTCATCCATGATCCGGTCCCGGACCATGGCGGAATCCAGCCCGAGCAGCTGCTCGGCGGCTTCGATCGTGGGCTCGCGGAAATCCTCATCCGTATTGATGACGTAGCAGTCCAGAATCACATTATAAAAGCGGTCGCTTCTGGCCAGGACGATCCCGTTGGAATCCTGGATCTCTCCCCTCCTGGCGGGAATGGACCTTGAGTCATAGCTCTGCTGTGAAAGTACCTGCTTCGCGTACTTGTTTCCCCTGGTCGCGGTTATGGTCGCTATGCGCACCAGAAGAAGAATCAGCAATAACAAAACAAATGCAAAAGAAGCCATAAGCTTTTTTTGCATTGTCCGTGAAAATCCTCTTTCTTTATTTTTTCTGGTTCTGGCCAAACTATCACCCTTCCACAGATGCTCAAGATGCCTGTCTGATCAGCCCGGTATCTCAGCATACTGCCTGACATAATCCTTTGATACGGGAATATATCTGACGATCTGTTCCTCCGTCGGATACGCCATGCCGAAACGGTTCACGGCAGTTTCTCTGACCTTCTCCAGGTCGACGCCGGAGACGATCTCATTGTAGACTGTATCATTCTCCATCTGCAGATCCTTGAGCTGAATCTGAAGGCTTGCTGCCTTTTTCCTGAGCTGGGTGGACTGCGTCTGCAGCTGCAGGAAAATAATACAGAAGGCTACACACAGAACGGCGGCAGCTGTCAGAAAGACGACATAGGCCATATTCATCTGGCGGGTACGCTCCCTGTTCCGGATCAGACGGCTGCTGACCTCCTCCTGACCAGGATCATTCTCCAGAGGGGCACGGCGGACTGTATTTCCTTCTATCAGCTCAGTATACCCCGCATAGCCCGTTCTTTCAATCTGTCTTTTTCTTCCTGCTCTGTCAGCCATTTTCACTATTTCCTCTGCATAACGCATAAGCCGCGTCATAATGGTGGATTGCGCTTTTTTCTTTTGTTTTTTCCATCTCCTGAAAACGACGCGGCCCCGGTCTCAGATCTGCAGGCTTTTTATATCGCCTTTATCAGACGCTTTATCTGCCAGTCTCCCCAGAATGGCCTGTGCCGCACTCCTTACCATGCAAAGATCTGTACTCTGACCTTATGTTCACGGATGGCTATTTTGCAGCCATAACTGCCAAAATCGCAGTCATGGGCAAAATATGTCTCCCATGGAGTGCTCCCTGCGGCACTTCAGCCCGCAGTTCCTCGCAGGGCCGCTTTCTTTCAGTTGATGATTCTCTCAAAGACGCGCAGTTTCGCGCTCTTTGATCTTGGGTTGTCCTCCGTCTCCCTTACAGAGGGCAGAATCGGTTTTCTGGTAATCACTTTTCCCTTCGGTTTCCTCCCGCACACGCAGACCGGAAAGTCCGGAGGGCATATGCATGGATTTTCCGCTTTCCTGAAAGCGTCCTTTACAATGCGGTCTTCCAGGGAATGGAACGTGATCACGCAGAATCTTCCGCCGTCATTCAGAAGATCAATCATCATGTCCAGAGAATTCTCCAGTACGCTGAGCTCCTGATTGACTTCGATGCGGATGGCCTGAAAAGTTCTTTTTGCCGGGTGTCCGCCGGTCGCCCGCACTTTCGCCGGGATCGCGGCTTTTATAATATGAATCAACTCCCCAGTCGTTTCAATGCTCTGAATCTGTCTCTCCCTCACGATGTGCTTCGCTATATTCTTCGCGAACCGGTCCTCCCCGTAATCCCTTATAATCCGGTAAAGATCCTGTTCGCTGTAGCCGTTGACGACCTCCCTCGCCGTCAGCGTCTTTCTCTGGTCCATCCTCATATCAAGAGGCGCATCCTCCCGGTATGTGAACCCGCGCTCCGCATCATCGAGCTGATAGGAAGAAACCCCCAGGTCCAAAAGAACTCCGTCAACCGATGAAATCCCAAGTTTCCCAAGTTCAGCGGCCATGTTCTCATAATTGCTTCTGACAATCGTCACACGGTCCCTGAACTGTTCCAGGCGTTTTCCGGCCGCCTCCACCGCTGCGGCATCCTGGTCGATCCCGATCAGCCGTCCCTCCCCGGACAGCCTTGCGGCAATCTGTTCCGAATGCCCTCCTCCGCCGAGTGTTCCGTCCACATAGATTCCCCCGGGACGGATACACAGCGCATCGATTGTTTCCCGAAGCAGTACAGAAGTATGTCTGAATTCCATACAAATCTCTCCTTCTGTATTCCGTCCTGCATACAGATCCGCCCTTACAGATCTATATCCAGTCCGTCCAGCGCTTCCATGGACGCATCGATGTCATCCGCCGCGGTAGCCTCGATGTACTTTTCTCTGCTCCACAGCTCTATACGCTTCATAGAACCGTCGATCACGACCTCCTTGGTCATCCCGGCGAACTCCCTTAACATCTCCGGGATCAGGGCTCTTCCCTGCTTGTCAATCTCGCAGAGCGTCGCCCCGGTTGCAAAGAACCGGACCACCTTTCTGGCTTCTTTGTTCGTAAGAGGCAGTTTTGAAAGCTTTTCCTCGAAGATATTCCACTCTTCCACAGGAAACACAAACAGGCAGCCATCCAGTCCCCTTGTCACCATGAACTGCTCACCGAGCTGCTCCCGGAATGCTTTCGGAACAATCAGTCTGCCTTTGGTATCCAATGTGTTTTTATATGATCCATAAAACATAGAGAATACCTTCCTGCGGATGCAGAAGCGGGAGAGAAAGGAAACTCACTTCGAAGCAAGCTTACCACTATCTCCCATTTTCTATCCACTTCGCTCCACTTTCTACCACCTGCATGAATATCTTAAGGCAAAAGGCATGATGGCGCAAGACAGAACATCCGTTTGCTTTCGGGCATTTTGTGCAATTTTTCAGGCAAAAAAGCTTTTCCATTAGACACATTATCTGGTTGTCAGTTCTATATCAGTCACAAGATCTTGTAAAGGCTCATTCCTGGTCTTAAAAAATATTCAACTTATTGCATAAAAATAAGGCAGAAGAAGAAATCTTCTTCTGCCTTATTTCATGATTTGCTTTGTTGCTATTCACGGCCCTCCCCGCTTCAGTCCGGAATATCTGTCAGAATATCCCGCTGGAAACCTTCCCACATGTTGGCGCCCGTGTTCCAGTCGCGCAGATCCGTCACGATCTTGTGGTAGAAGGCCTGGCCGCCGTAGACTATGTCATAGGTCCTGGCGTCATCCCTCGCCTCCAGATGTCTGCCGAAGGAACAGTTCTCCACATCGTCCGAGCTGTAATCATCCATGGTTCCGTCCGGCCAGAAAATGTAAAAACGCGGGATCTGGGGCTCCGAGCTGTGGCGTACATCCCCCAGGCGGCGCAGAAGTTCCCTGCCCTCCGCCTCATAGCAGCTCAGGACATGGGCATAGCGCCAGACAGTCCTGGTAAAATCCGAAACACGGAACTGCATGAGCCAGCCCTCGTCCATCATCCCGTCCCTGTCGGCCCTGGATATAATCAGGACAACCGGAAACTGCCGCGCGGGATCCTGGACTGCCCGGACCACATCTTCGATCCCGTCCTCCCGGACGATTCTTCTGCGTCCGGACAGAGGCAGGGCATTGACGATCCCGACATTGTCCACCAGGCTCTTGTAAAAACCGGGATAGGAGAAAAAGTTGGCGGCCGATCCCTCCCGCACCGCGTTCTCCCGGTCCGGTTCCGCGTAGCCGTTGACAATCTCCACCCAGATCTCTCCCTCTTCCTTCTCGAAAAGATGGGCCTCCGAAAACCAGACACGGCCACCGGCCTCCGGGTCCAGATGGCGGACATGCGTATTCATCACATGCTTTTCCGGATGATACTTGACCGTCACCTGATAGGCCATGACATCCGCATGGCAGCTTGATACCTCCTCCGGGATTCCATGGAAAAGGCTTCCGTACTTCGATACCACCCAGCGGTAGATCATGCGGGCGCTTTCCCGGAAAATCAGATCAGGGGTTACCTCCCCTTCCGGACGGAGCCTGCTGCCGTTCACCTGCGTCTTCATCTGGAAAACCGTATGCCGCGACAAAGGCTTCAGCTCATAGTGACGGGACTCCGCATCGGAATCCTCTCTTCCGTCATTGAATACGTCCCTCTTCCTGAAAACGGCCGTCAGCCGTTCATCATGGAATTCACTCTCATTGAGCAGGGCAATGATCGTATTCACATTGATCGGAACCCGGCGGCTGCGGGCCAGCAGCTGGCCGATCAGGGCCGGTCTGGCGGTCCTGAATACCCGCTTTGCCAGGTTGTCCGTATTGGCCATATCGTCGTTCAGGATCTGCTCCACCTCCGGATACAGCTGGGCCTCCCCCAGCTTCAGGCGGAAATGGCTCTTGATCATGTCGCTCCACCTGCCGGACTTGTAAAGGGCGTGCCCCAGGTCCTCAAAAAGAGTAACCATGGACTTGTCGCAGAGCTCAAGAGTGGCAAGGATGGAGTTGAAATAGCGGGAAAAGCCCGGATAATGGCTCCACAGTTCCTCCCCCTTGTAGCGCATGTCATGCTCGACTTCATGCCAGCCTTCGAAAAACATGGTCTTGATCTGTATCTCGAAGGTGTCATCAATGAACATCTCCCATGTTTCCGGCGAAATCTGTGCCTTGAGATACTCCGGAAGGCGGAATACGCCGTTCAGCTTCGCGGGCTTGAACTCGTCCTCCTCCCGCTTGGAGGTGGACCACTCGATCACGTCGAAGGTCCTGGCCATGATCTCCCTGCAGATATCCACGTCGTCGTCAAAATACAGGTTGATCCGCACGCCGATCAGGTCCTGCAGCTTGCGGTTTCCCCCATAATCCTTCAGCTCGAACTTGCTTGCCATGGAGGATGCCGTCTTGATCCGGGAAAAACACCGGAAATACAGGCCGCACTGCTCCAGACGGTCGCTGATGATCCGCTTGAGGTCCTGCTCCACCAGCGGGGGAACCCTGACCTTTGCGGCCAGCTCCTCCTTTGTAAAAGTGATCCCTGCTTCCTCGGAAGCCGCTTCGCTTCTTAAAAAGCTGCTAAATACTTCTCCCATTCTGATTAACCCATAACTCACGCTGATTCAGGCCGCCGGACCCCTTCTCCCGAAAATAAGGACCGATGGCAGCCTTAGCTGATTCATGCGCGCCTGCATCAGGCAGACACGCCGTTTTTTTACTGATAAACCGGATTGCCGTACATGTCATAGCCCTGTCCGGTCGTCGGATCCGTCCAGGCGATCTGGGCTGAGGATCCGGATGAGCCGGAACCGTCGTTGATCGGATTCCCGTAGGCATCATAGTGCTGCCCGGTCGCCGGGTCCGTCCAGGCCACCTGCGAAGAGGACGACGAAGAAGACGAACCAGAGCCGTCATTGATCGGATTCCCGTAGGCATCATAGTGCTGCCCGGTCGCCGGATCCGTCCAGGCCACCTGCGAAGAGGACGACGAGGAGGACGAACCGGAGCCGTCGTTGATCGGATTCCCGTAAGCGTCGTAATGCTGTCCGGTCGTCGGATCCGTCCAGGCCACTTCCGCCTGTGAAGCGGAACCCTGGTTCATGGACGCTTCTCCCTGTGAAGTGCTTCCCGCGGCAGTTCCTGAAGACTGCCCGGTCTTCGCGCCGATATAGCCCTGCACGACGGACGCCGAATCCGGATACCTCTGCACGAAGGCGTTGAAAGTGTCATCCGCCTTCTTGGAATCGCCGGCGTTGAAATATGCAAAGCCCAGATAGTACAGGGCGTCGTAATACATACTGTTGCTTCCGGTCGGATCCGAATCGACCGCCTTCTGGAGCTGCGACGCTGCTTCCTTATAGTTTCCCGCCACATAAGCGGTGGTTCCCGCGTTGTAATACTGGGAGAACAGGGCGTCCCCGACCATCAGGGTCAGGTCGTCGAAGAGCTGTTTTCCCTCCCCGTCGTAATCGCTCTCATCCAGTTTTCCAAGCGCCTCGACCGTCTTGGTCTGGTCCCCCTTGACATAGAGGTCGGCAACCTGAAGGAGCCCTTTGTAGCCCTCCACCCTGCTGTTGGCGTCTTCCTTTTCCTGCCTGGCCTTGGCGGTCTCCTCATTGGCGGCATCCACCTGGTCCTGCAGATCCTGGACCGTGGCCGTGATCGTGGCGAGAGAAGTGTTCGCGTCCGTCACGGACCGGTTCGCTTTATCATTGGCATTCTGGCGGACAGCCGGAACCGTCAGGAACCAGACAATAGCCGCGCCGAGCAGGATCCCGAGCATAATATTGATGAAGGTCGCGATCGTGGAACTGTCCCGGAAAGTAGTCGGGGCGATGATCGTCTGATTGCCGCTGACATAGCGCAGCGCCTTCTCCTTCGCACTCCCGGATTCCTCCTTTTTGCGCCTGGATCTTGTGAAAAGAGAAGTCCGTCCGGTCTCCTCCTCGATCTCGGTCAGAAAACGGAGGGTCGTCGTGTTCGTATTATCGATGGCGGATGCCTTCTTCAGCAGGCGCCTTGCCTTCTCCCATTCCTGCCTGTGCATGTACAGAAGGGCCAGCAGCTGATAGGCCTTGACCAGCTTCGGATTGCGGGAGATGACCTTGCGCAGCTGCATCAGGGCCATATCCTCATGCCCCTGCCTGCAGTAGTCAATCGACTGATTATACTTGTGAATCGTGGAATTGATCTGATCCAGCCGGTTCCTGTTGTTCTGCAGGACCTGCAGGTAATCATTCGCAGGATTGTCCTGCGGCTTCAGGTTCTTGCTGATGACCCACTCCACCAGGGCGCTGACCACCTCTCCGGTCTCAAAATAGCACAGGCCCAGGAGATTTCTGGCGTCTATATTCTCCTTGTTGAACTTGAGTGAACGGTTCAGGCAGGAGACCGCACCCGAGAGATCCCGCACCTGCGCCTTCTCAAGTCCCCGGTTATATAACAGATTGGATATTCGGACGATCCGCTTCTGAAGCGTGACATCCTGCCCGCATCCGGGGCAGTAGTCCTTTGCTGTCAGAACCGTACCGCAGTAGATACATTTCATCTGATTCTCAATCCCCGTTCTGGCTGCTTAACAGTTACAACATCCGCCTGATCTGATATCAGCTGCCGGTTTATCCCCGGCAGGCAGCAGCTCCTGCTTCGCAGGCCTTATTTCAAATCAGAACTGTTTCTCCTGCAGGCGCGACGAACCAGAACCCGATTTCAAACAGGCCGTGAATAGTAACTTATTTTTTACGATTTTCCTTGTCATCCCGGATCATCTCACGGAGAATATCCGTGACATCCGTGAGGTCGCGGCTGTAGATCGCGTCCTCAGCCTCATTGACATCCATGCTCGGATGAAACTTTTTAAGTTCTTCTTCGTAATTAATCATTTTCACTCCCGACCGGGCCGGCTGCGCTGCCGCAGTCCGCGGCCCCATTCTCTTCCCTGCTCTGCCTGTTCAGCTCCCCGCGGATATCCCCGATCAGATACAGGGAACCCGCGCAGAAAAGGATACTTTCCCCCCTGCGCGCGGCAGCTTCCCGGAAAGCTGAGACGCTGTCCTCCCGCGCCATGACAGGCGCGTCCGTACAGGAAGAAAACAGTTCCGCCAGAGTCTTCGCGCTCACTGCGCGCGGTCCGTCCAGCTGTGTGGTCATTATAAATTCAAAGCGCACCTGGGAACAGATCTCACGGATCATCTCTCTGTAATCCTTGTCGGATGCTACCGCAAAGAGCAGGCTCACCGGCCGCCTTAAGGCAATTCTCCGGACGGTTTCCAGAAAACTCCGTATGCCGTCCGCGTTATGGGCTCCGTCAAGAATAATGCCGTCAGCCACAGTCTCCATACGTCCGCTCCAGTGCGTCTCAGAAACTGCCTGAACAACCGTCCTGTCCGGAATCTTTTTTTCCGGATCGAAGACCCTCAGGGCCGTCATGGCCAGGGCCGCGTTCTGCACCTGATAATCCGCAGGAAACGGAACCCGGGCAGAAACATAGTCATAATACCTGTTATTCAGCACAAAATCAATGCTTTTGTCTGAGCGGGCACTGACCTGGGCCATCTGCGGATAAACCGGAATTCCCGGCGCTCCGGCAGCGGCGGCCCGGTCCCGGATCACCTCCGCGGCCTCCCTGTCCGACGCGTCATAGACCACCGGCACTCCCTTTTTGATGATGCCTGCCTTCTCCCCGGCGATTGCCCGGATCGTATCTCCGAGATACTGCATATGATCCATACTGATGGAGCTGATCACAGACAGGGACGGATGCGCGACCGTATTCGTCGCGTCAAGCCGGCCTCCCAGCCCGGTCTCCATCACAAGCACATCAATTTTCTGCCTGCTGAACCAGACCATCCCCATTACAAAGAGAAGTTCAAAATAAGCCGGATGCGGATACCCCTCCGCCTGCATGCCTTCAACCGCGCGGATCACTTCCAGGAAGACGTCCAGAAAGTCCTCATCCGAAATCTCCTCCCGGCATACCTGAAAGCGTTCATTGATGCGGACAAGGTGGGGGGATGTAAAAAGCCCGGTCCGGATAGAGCCCATCCTCAGAATGCGCTCAAGGAAAGCGCAGACACTTCCTTTTCCGTTGGTTCCGGCCACATGGATGACCTGAAAGGACTCCTCCGGATGACCGAGACGCTCCAGAAGACGCACGATATTTTCCGCTTCATTTTTTTTTGTAAATTTCGGCACATTCCCGATATACCGGACTGCCTCTTCGTAGTTCATGCCCCGTTCCCCCGCTTTTACGGATCTTCGGCTTTTAAGGTTTCTCCTGCAGGCACTACAAACCAGAACCTGATTTCAAAATGGCCGTGAATAGTAACATTTTTTATGCAGACTTAGAAATCGGGCAGGCCGCCCTGCCCGATTATACCCTGAATGTGATCCCCTCCTCTGCAGGCGGGGAGAATCAATTCTGCCTTTGCGAAAGTGCGCCCGGCGCATCGCAGCTTCAGCTGCCGGACTTCATCGCTGCGCCCGCGGCCCTGCGCTCCGCTCAGTTCAGGAAATCCTTCAGCCTCTTGGATCTGCTGGGATGCCTGAGCTTTCTGAGCGCCTTTGCCTCAATCTGGCGGATCCGCTCCCTTGTGACATTGAATTCCCTGCCGACTTCTTCCAGCGTTCTCGCCCTGCCGTCCTCCAGGCCGAAGCGCAGCTTGACGACCTGGCGCTCCCTCTCCGTCAGAGATTCCAGCGCGTTGGCCAGTTCCTCGCGGAGCATGGAGAAGGTGGCGGAATCCGCCGGGCTCAGCGCGGTGTCATCCTCGATGAAATCGCCCAGATGGGAATCATCCTCCTCGCCGATCGGCGTATCCAGAGATACCGGATCGCGGGAAATCTTCAGAACCTCCCTGACTCTGGAGACCGGAACGGAAAGACGTTCCGCGACTTCCTCCGGGGTAGGCTCCCTTCCAAGTTCCTGGAGCAGCTGCCTCGTCATGCGAAGGGTTTTGTTGATCGTCTCCACCATGTGGACCGGAACCCGGATGGTTCTTCCGGTATCCGCGATTCCGCGGGTGATCGCCTGCCGGATCCACCAGGTCGCGTATGTGGAGAACTTATAGCCCTTGGTATAATCAAACTTGTCAACCGCTTTCATGAGCCCCATATTGCCCTCCTGGATCAGGTCCAGGAAAGGCATGCCTCTGCCCACATATTTCTTTGCGATGGATACGACCAGGCGCAGGTTTGCCTCCGTGAGGGCTTTCTTGGCTTCCTCATCCCCGGCCTCGACACGCTTTGCAAGCTCCACCTCCTGCTCGCTTGTGAGCAGGGGAACATTGCCGATCTCCTTCAGGTACATGCGGACCGGGTCTTCAGTGGAAACGCCCTCCAGGACATCCACTTCCTCCACCTTCTCTGCTTCCGCTTCCACCTCCTCGATGAGCACGTCCTCATCATCGTCGGATTCAATCAGAAGCTCTACGGTGTCGTCCTCCTCATCGATCCCGTCCTCCGGAGCCTTTCCCCGCGAGACATCGATATTTCTCTGCTCGAGATAATCATAGATCAGATCCGTCTGCTCTTCTGTCAGCTGCAGGGTCTCAAATGCCTTGATAATCTCGTCTTCACTGATCGTATTCTTGTTCTTCTTCGCCGTCTCAACGATCGTGTTCAGTGTTTTTTCAAACAGCGCCTGTGAGTCTGTCTCACCCATTCGGAACTCTCTCCCTCCTGCTGTAAACCTTTCTTACTGCCTGAAAGGTCAGTGCTTCTGTCCCGCAGATCCATCTGTGAGCGCCGGAAGCTCTGCTCCCCTCATAGTGATGACCGGACCGCCCCTGTGCTCGATATAGTCTCTGGTAATCAGCACCTGTCCGATATTGTCATCCTTCGGAATCTCATACATAATATCCAGCATGAACTCTTCGATAATCGACCTCAGCGCACGCGCACCCGTATCTTTCTCAAGTGCTTTATCCGCGATCGCCTCCAGCGCGCTGTCTTCAAAGTCAAGCTTTACCTCATCGAGTGCCAGGAGTTTCTGATACTGCTTGAGAATCGCATTCTTCGGCTCTTTCAGAATCCGGACCAGCATAGCACGGTCAAGCTTCCGAAGTGCGAACATCATCGGCAGACGTCCTATAAACTCCGGTATCATACCATAACGGCGAAGGTCCTCCAGCGTCGCCTTTGCCAGAAGATCCGGATCATCGTCAAAACGGTCCTTCAGTTCCGACTCAAAGCCCATGGAGGATGATTTCGTCAGCCTCTCTTTGATAATATCCTCAAGTCCCGGGAATGCGCCTCCGCAAATGAACAGTATATTCTTCGTATTCATGGTTGTCATCGGCACCATCGCATTCTTGCTTGTGGCGCCCACCGGAACTTCAACTTCGCTTCCCTCCAGCAGTTTTAACAGACCCTGCTGCACGGATTCACCGCTCACATCTCTCTGATTGGTGTTCTGCTTCTTTGCGATTTTATCGATCTCATCGATAAAAACGATGCCCGTCTCCGCCTTCTCCACGTCATTGCCGGCCACAGCCAGGAGCTTGCTCAGGACGCTCTCGATATCATCGCCGATATAGCCGGCCTCCGTCAGGGAGGTGGCGTCCGCGATCGCGAGCGGGACATCCAGAAGCTTCGAGAGTGTTTTCACCAGATAGGTCTTCCCGCAGCCGGTCGGCCCGATCATCAGCATGTTGGACTTCTCGATCTCGATCTCATCCAGGGAATTCGTGTTGGTTTTCACTCTCTTGTAATGATTGTATACGGCCACGGAGATAATCTTCTTCGCCCGGTCCTGCCCGACTACATACTGATCCAGCTCCGCCTTGATCCTGTGCGGGGCAGGAAGGGCTCTGATATCAAAAACCGGAGCCTTTTCCGGCTTTTTCTCCTTCTTCTTTTCCTGTTTTGTCTCCGGACGCGGCTGACCGGCGCCGTCCATCCGGAACATCCCCATATCCGGAAAATTCTTCAGATTGCTGAAATTCTGCAGATTCAGCATGTTCCGGATCTCCGGGTTGTCCATCGAATCAAAGGATCTCTGCATGCAGTCCCTGCAGACAGTGATCCCGCCCGGCAGTGTGATCATGGGACCGGCCTTGCTCTCACTGCGGCGGCACATAAAACAGACTTTTTCAAAGCTGTCCTTTTTGTCTTCCGTGCCTGTTTTTTCTTCTTCCATTCCGTTCCTTCCCTGTTTCCGCCGCGGCCGCTTCCGGCCCTGCTTTCGCTGCCGGCCGTCCCGGGCGCCGCCTTCTGCTGATCCTCTGTCAGCTGAGTGTGACCAGCGTCCTCCGCACCCGCTTCTCGTTGTATCTTCCCCGGTCATCCGGGCGCAGGTAGGATACCTGAATCTTATCGCCGGCTTTCGCTGCTGCCAGCACCTCCCTCAGTTCCTCCAGGGACAGGGTCTGCCGTCCGCCGAGGCCGACAATCACGTCGCCGGCCGCAAGGCCTGCCGCCCAGGCCCCGGAATCGCTGATCACATCCGCTATATATACGCCCGCGGGAAGCCGGTCTATAATCTGCCGCTCGTCATTGATCTCCGAGACATGGATTCCGAGCTGGCCGCCCTGAACGGCATTTCCCGTCCTGTCGGCCGCTTCCGGCTCCGAGCCCGCAGTCTTTCCGCTGACGGAATCCTTTTCAGGTTCATCCTCCGCCGTGCCCGCAGTTATGACTGCGCCGGCGTTCTCTCCGGCTGCCCCGGTTTCTTCTTCCGCCGCTTTTACGTCTTCTTCTGCAGGCGCCTCAGTCTCTTCAGCCACCTGATCAGAAGCTGCCGCATCCTCTTTTGCGGCTTCTTCCTCGGTCTCCTCAAGGTCCCCTGCAGGCATAACCGCCGACAGGAGTGCCTGTGCCTGATTGGCTCCGTTGATCCGGTCAAGGGCCTGGACTGCTTCCTGGAAGGGCAGGATGCGGCTCATGCCGTCCGCCCTGTCCCCGGCCGGGTCCGAAGATGCGATTCCGATTACCTCCCCGGCCATGTTGACAAGAGGGCCTCCGTTATTCAGTGCATTCACCGGGATATCTGTCAGGATATATTCGCTTTTTCCGTAGACCGTATCCATCTGGGCGCTCACGGCGCAGATGATTCCCTGCATGACAGACTGACCGTAGCTCACCGTCTTCCCGACAAGGGCGACGCTCTCTCCGACCAGGGCCTGGCCTTCCGCATTGATCTGGGCCATCTGAGCCGTTTCAAGGATCTCAGGAGCGATCCCGCTCTTTTCCACCTTCAGAAGAGCCAGGGAGGTCTCTTCATCCGTTCCGGTCAGAACCGCCTTCGCAAGTCCTCCGGCCGCCTCCTGTCCCTCCGAAGCAAATCCCACGGTCAGGTCCTGTTCATCCACGGCAATCTGACGGTCTGTAAGAACATAGAGGTTCTCATCATCCTCCTGCACCACAAAACCGGAGCAGAAAGGAACATTTTCAAGGCTTCCCTCTCCCTCATAATAGGCGCTGACAGTTTCAGGAGAGGCCGCAGTCACTGAAACCACGCAGGGCATCACGGCCTGCACGATGTCCGTCAGACTGCTGTAATCAGAAGCGCCGTCCTCCCTAATAACTTCGGCAGCTGCTGCTTCTTCCTCCGTCTCCGCGGCGGCAGCTGTCTGCTGATAAGAAGGCGCGATTCCCTCTGTTTCCTCCGTTCCGGAACCATCCGAAATCGAAAGCACAGCACCCTCCGACTCCTCCGTCCGGGAGCCGTCCGAAATCGAAAGCACGGCGCCTTCCGTCTCCTCTGTCCGCGATCCGTCCGAAATCGAAAGCACGGCGCCCTCCGTCTCCGTATCCGCGTCATCGGATGTCTGTACCGTCTGGGTCTCCTTCACGGTCCCCGGAATCGAAGAATAGATCAAAGCGCCGAGCGTCGCGACCGAAACGACAGCCGTCAGGACAATCCCGGGCCACTTCGGCTTCGGCCTGTCCAGACGCTCGCCCGTCTGCGTATCATACTTTGGCTCATCTTCTTCCCAGTCATATTCTCCGCCGGAACCCGGCCCCGTCTTGGGAGAAAAGCCATGAACCGGTCCTGATCCTGCGCCGGAGCCGGGCATTTCGTCCGCCCCTGGATCCGCTCCTGAGGAAGGAGCATCTCCATTCATGGAACCTGCCGCAGCCGCTCCGCCGTCCATGCTTCCGGATGCGGAAGCATTGCCTTCCGGTATCCCGCCGGCGGGACTTCCGTCTCCGGGCTCCGCTGAGACATCTTCTCCCGCGGCCGTCAGAGAATCCCTTTCACTGAAGTCCGCCTGTCCGCTGTCCGCGCCGCCTTCTTCCTTTTCATCCGTTCCTGAACTGAAATCCAGATCGATTATCTCTGCATCCGGGTCCTCCCCGGCAGACGGAGCCGCCGGCTCTGCCGCCCCGGCCGGATACGCTTCCCCCCACTGTCCGTCCAGACCGAAATCCTTCTCATCACTCATAAGAATTCTCCTCTAAAATACAAGATCAACCCTGCCTGTTCTGCTCCCACCAGGACGGGCTTGCCGTCAGACCTCTGACCAGCGCTCCCGGCAGTGACCTGTAGCGGCGTCCCAGGAAATACCCGGCATATTTGCAGCCGCTCATCACAATCAGCGAAAAGATCTTTTCCGGATGGCCCTGCCGGACCAGCCAGCGCGCTGTTCCCGTCACCAGCTTCAATCCTGCTCCCTCGGAAGGGAGATCTCTGAAAATCTCCGGATGGTCTGCCTGGGAAACCCCCAGGTCAAAATTCCGCCGAAGCTGCTGCATCCCGCTGTAATTGTGGGAATGCCAGACCTCGGCATCCGCACAGTAGGCGATTTTCCATCCGTTCTGAATCATCTTCCCGGCCAGGATCATGTCTTCGTTAAAAATCACATGCCGTTCAAAACCGCCGAGCGCAAAATAGGCATCTCTTCTCCACACGGCGCATACATCCGAGCAGAAGTAAGTCCGGATCCCGAGCTCTGCAAGGTCGTCCGCCGACTTTACACGGGACCTGTCCGGGTAATTGAACTGTCTTGTGAAGCGCTCCGTCATGGAGCTTCTCTTTCCGGCCAGCTGCCTTCCGTAAGCGGCTCCCAGCTCCGGATCCCGGAAGACTTCCGTCAGGCGCTGCGTCAGATAACAGTCCTTCGGGAGCGCGTCCTGGGTCATGCACAGCACCAGGTCCGTATCTGAGAACTGCATGCCCAGATGCCTGGTCCCCCCGTGATCAAACTGGCTTTTCTCAATATGAAATACGGAAAGCACCGGAAAGCGGTCCCTGAACTGATCTATGATCCGGGGCGGAAAATAAGCTTCCTCCGTGTTCAGGATCAGAACCCGGTCCGGGATTTTTTTCTGCCTGGAGAGCCTTCTGAGAAGCTCCTCCAGTTCCCTGCCCGGCCTGTAGGTCGGGATCAGTACGGTCAGGCTGAAACTGTTCATCATATCCTCCGGCGATTCCTTTTTCTGCTTCCGCTGATCAGTAGATTCCTGTCGTATAGGCGATCTCATCGGATATCTGCTGAACCGTCGAAGAAGGCGTATATCCTTCCGTACCGTACAGGAAAGCATGGAGCCTGGACACATTATTGGCCAGATTAACCGGAACTACGCAGTCCCCCGCCGCGATATTCGCCGCCTGCAGGTCAAACGGGAATCCCGTAGTCTCCCCGAGCGAACAGCCCGCTGCTGTCGTCGCGAGACTGATCAGTTCCGCGTTGGAAAAGCTGGTGGATACATCCTGCAGCAGGGTATCGGCGATCTGGAGCAGTTTCGGGACGCCCTGCTTTTTCGCGGAATCAAAAATCTGGGTCAGCACTGCCCGCTGTCTCTCCGTACGCTTGTAATCGCTTCCCGCAGTATAACGGATCCGGCAGTAGGCAAGGGCCTGTATGCCGTTCAGCAGCTGGTAGCCCGCCGATTCGACCGGACTGATCTCCACTCCCGTAACCTGGGAATTCTCCGTCTGGTAGCCGTTGATATAGGGAAGTTCTTCCTCCGTCACATCTATATATACGCCGCCGACCAGGTCAACCGCCTTGATCAGAGCCTTAAAGTCAACGGTGATATAATCCTTGATATCCAGGTCCAGGTTCTTGTTCAGCATATTGATGGAACGGGACGGTCCTCCGAAATAATAGCACTCGGTCGCCTTGCGGTACTCTCCGTTCGTATTGTCCAGATAGGTATCCCTGTAGACGGAAACCATCCTGATCGACTTCGCTTTTTTATTCACGCAGCAGAGGATTATGGTATCGGAATGCGCCTCCTCCGTCAGCTTCCCTTCCCGGGAATCCACGCCGTACAGGACAAAAGTCTGATAATTGCTGCCGGCGGACACGCCTTCATTGCTGACGATGCCGCTCAGGTGCACGCGGTCCATCCGCGAAAAGCGCCAGATGCAGAAAAGCGCTGCGGCCGCGAAAATCAGCAGAATAATTTTCCACAGAAAACCCTTTTTTTTCTTTGTACGGATAGTCTCACTCCTTTCCGGCCTGCCGCCATAGTCCGGTCCGCCGTCATAGTCCGGTCCGCCGCCTGAGAACCTGTCATCCTCTCCGGCTGATCCGCGGCTTTTCTCCCCGCCCCGGTATGAGCCGCGGCTCTCTCTGTAGCCCGCCCTGCTCCATTCTTCCTCCGCCTGGCCGGTGCCCGGGGTATCTTCCGGGGCATCCTGCTGCCTTCCGCCGTCTGATTCGGACACTCTGCGCCTTGAATAAAGGCTGTCCCCGCCGGTGCTTTCCCGGCGCTTTGTCTTACTGCCCTCGTCATAGTATCCTTCAGGCATCCCGTAGGAAGCCTGCCTGGAATAGCTGTCCCTCACACCGTAACCGGCGTCGGAAAAAGCTGTCTCTGTCCTCGTATAATATTCCTGCTCCTCGTCATCCAGAAAGCCTTCTTCCTGCCTGTCGTAACGGCTGGAAGGCTCCGGCTTCTTTTTTCTTCCGAAAGCCATCTCGTCTCCTGTATCCTCTCCGGGCCTTTTTTCCGCTTTATCGGAAATGCTGATCAGCCGGCCTTTCTCTAGTAAGCGTTTTTATTGATAAAACCCTTGAACACTGTCAGAAACAGGATCTTCACGTCAAAGCCGATCGTCCAGTGCTCAATATAATAGATATCATACTCGATTCTTTTGCGGATGGAGGTATTCCCCCTGTATCCGTTCACCTGCGCCCAGCCCGTCATCCCCGGACGGACCTGGTGCTTGACCATGTAGCGTGGAATCTCCTCCCGGAATTTCTCCACATACTGTGGGCGTTCCGGCCTGGGACCGATCATGCTCATGTCCCCCTTCAGCACGTTGAAGAGCTGCGGCAGTTCATCGATCGAGGTCCTGCGGATAAATCTGCCCACTTTTGTGACGCGGGGATCATCCTTCGTCGTCCAGCCCTTTTTCTCCTCCGTCTGGCTCTGCACTTCCATCGAGCGGAACTTGTACATCTGAAAGGGCCTGTTGTGCAGGCCCACCCGCTCCTGGCAGAAGATCAGCGGCCCGGGACTGCTCAGCTTGATGCAGACAGCCGTGACCAGCATAACCGGTGAAAACAGAACAATCGCGCAGATGCTCCCGAGAAGGTCCATGCATCTTTTCACCAGAGCATTGAAGGTATCCGAAAGCGGCACATAGCGGATATTGATGACCGGGAGCCCCTGCAGATCCTCTGTATAGGGCCTGGAGGGAATAATGTCCAGGTAGTCGGGAATAAACTGCGTATGGACGCCCGATTTTTCACAGGCGGCAACAATCTTTTTCAGCTTGTCATATTCGTCAAGGCCCAGTGTGATGGCGATCTCATCCAGATCATTTTCCGACAGCACCTTCTCGATATCCATCGTGCTGCCGACAACCGGAATATTATGATAATACTTTCCCGGCGCAGAGGAATCATCCAGTATGCCGTTGATCTGGTATCCCCATTCCGGATTCTGGAAGATCCTTTCAATATAGCCCTCCGCGGCGCTGGAATAGCCGACCAGCATGATATGCTTCAGATTCATTCCCCGGGCGCGGATCCTGTGAAGCGCCATGCGGATGAAATTGCGCTCGACAACGGTCGCTATGAAATTAATCCCGGTAAACATGAAGATCAGGCGCCTGGAAAAGTCCGGCTCATTGATCAGGTAGAGGACAAACATGAACAGAAGAAGCCCCACCGTATTGGCCAGGAAGATATTGCTGGCCTCCAGTCTCCGTCCCTGGATGCGCTTGGGCGTGTACAGCTTGAAGGCATCGTACAGGAGCAGATAGCCCGGAACGATCACAAGCAGGGCAGACATGTAGGTCTGCACCGGCAGCGCCCCGGAATTCTTCCGCGCGAAATACTGAAACTGAAGCACATACGCAGTCAGGTAGGATGCGGTTATGATGCCCGCGTCCAGCACGACGTGCAGTCTGTTAAAATGTTTCTGATTGTCTTTAATCAAAACGGCTCACCCTTATTCTCTGCCGGAGCAGTTCCGGCCTCCCCTTGATCCGGGCTCCCTTCTCCCGGTCTCCCTTTGACCCGGTCTCCCCTGAACCGGTCTCCCCTGAACGCCGGCTCAGCCATTCTGCGGCGGCGAAACGCAGTCCCCGCATACCGGCTTCTGCCGTCGAACGCATTTCCCACATACCGGCTTCTGCCGTCGAACGCATTCCCCGCATTCCGGCTTCTGCAGGCGGAACTGAGCCCTGCCCCCTCCTGCCCGGGCAGAAGCTCAGGCCGTCAGGCGAAGCAGGCAGTTCTTCCACAGCTGCAGCTGAATCCTGCAGAAATTCCCCGGCGGATAGTCTGAAAAACGCACCCTCTCCGGGCCTGTGCACATGGCCAGCCCCTTTGCCAGTCCGCGCACATATTCCTCTCCCAGGCCGAGTTTTGTAAAATACAGGCTCTTCACGCTGAAACCCAGTACAAGAAGCGGGGCGTTCAGCAGGATCTGCCAGCCCGGCATGTTCTTCCAGATCAGGTAGACGCTGTTACGCGAAGCAAGCTTCACCTTAAAAGCATTGTGCGCGCTTCCGCTGGTCGCGGATCCGGCGTGATAAACCACGGCGGAGGGGATGTACCAGTTCCGGAATCCGTGGATCTGCGCCCTGTAGCCCAGATCGATGTCCTCCAGGTAGGCAAAATGCCTCTCGTCCAGAAGCCCTGTTTCCTCCAGCATACTCCGCCGGTAAATGGCCGCGGCGGCGCAGCAGGCAAAAATTTCCTGCGGCTGTGAATAGCGTCCCGCGTCCTGCCCCTTCCCGCGGGCAAAAGCCCAGCCGAGGGCGCAGTAAAAATCTCCCGCGTCATCCAGGACGGAAGGGTCCGACAGACGGATCATTTTCGCGGCGCAGGAAAAACGGTTCTCATCCGCGTCCATCGCCCTGTGAAGCTCCTCCACCATCCGCCCGGAGCAGACGGTATCATTGTTCAGAAGAAGCACATACCTGCTCCGGCTCATCCGGATTCCGGCGTTCACCGCCCTGCAGAAGCCCGTATTCCTGTGATAGGCACGGACCTTCACTTCCGGGAAATGCTCCCGCACGAAGGCGACGCTCCCGTCGCCGGAGCCGTTGTCGATCAGGATCGTCTCAAAATCCTGGTCCGTCTGCTCTCTGAGGCTGCCAAGGCACCCCTGCAGCCAGCGCATCCCGTTCAGATTCGGGATCACAATCGTTATGTCTTTCATCTGTTCCGCATTCCTGTCCGGCGCTTCCCGCACAGACTGCAGGAAGGCATATATAAGGAGCGCTTCAGCCTCCCGGCGTATAATCCCGCCCTGCGGGGAATGATCAGTTTTTCAGCGTGTAATCCCATCTTGCCAGGGAAAAATTCGGATTATAGAAGGGATCGCCGCAGTCATAATAGGCTTTCCAGTGCTCCTTCATATACCTGACTTCCTCCCTGTAGCGGGAGGCTTTCTCCTCTGTATACTCATCCCCGCGGCTGACGGATTCATGATGGACAGCCCTGACAAAAGGATCGTATACAATAAGCAGGCCCCGCTCCCTGAGCTTCAGGCACAGGTCCACATCATTGAAGGCAACCGCAAGCTCCTCCGTAAAGCCGCCCGCTTCATCAAAAGCGTCCCTCCGGACCATCATCAGAGCCCCCGTGACCGCAGAGAGATCCTGCATGGTTTCCGCCCGGTGCATATAGCCGCCGAAGGAACCGTTCATCCCTGTAAACAGACTTCCTGCGATGCCGCCGATTCCCAGGGCGATCCCGGCGGACTGGATCTTTCCGTCCGGGTAGAAGAGCCTGGCGCCGACTGCCCCGACTTCCGTCCGGGAGGCGACGGAGAGCATCTCCTTCAGCCAGTTTTCGGTCAGCAGCTCGATATCGTTGTTCATAAATACAAGGAACTGCCCTCTTGCTTTCGCCGCCGCGTAATTATTCAGCGCCGCGAAGTTGAAAGGCCCCTTCCTCCGGATTACGCGCACATGGTCTTTTCCCTGGATCGACCGGTAGTAATCCAGAATCTCCCGGGAGCGGGAGTTGTTCTCGACAACCAGCACCTCATAACGGGGGTAGGAAGTCTTTTCGCGGATGGCGTTCAGGCAGCGTGCGAGGGTCTCCTTCTGCTCACAGTTCGGAATCAGGATCGAGACGAAGGGTTCCTCCTCAAGGCTGTAACGGACCCGGTAGAACCCGTGATCCTTCCTCTGCGTGACTTCTGCCCGGAGATCCTGTCTTTCAAGATGCTCACCGATCGCCCTGCGGCCGGCTTCATAGGCATACTGCTTGCTGTCCGGATTGTCGGCCGTGGACAGATCGTGGACCCGCCAGTGATACAGCGCTCCCGGTATATGGAGAACCGGGAAAACAGGCGCTTGACAGGAGCATGTCTTCTCTCCCCGGCCGGCAGGGTTCTCCTCATGAAAGCCCGGCTTTCTCAGATCTTTTCCGAAGATCCGGTCCACACAGCGCAGCACAAACTCATAATCCTGCGCTCCCTCAAAAGAAGCGTCGATTCCGCCGGTTTCCAGAAACAGGCTGCGTCTTACCATCAGGAAATGGCAGATATAGTTGTTTGACCTGAGAAGGTCCAGGTTGAAGTCCGGCTTGAAATGCGGCTGGAAATACTCTCTTCCGCCGTGGCTGTCGAACCGCATCTTGTCTTCATCCGTGTAGATCATCTGCACAGAGCCGCTGTCCCCTCCCAGAGCGTGCAGCGCCTTCGCAGCCTCATACAGGGCGTTCGGCGCAAGCATGTCGTCATGGTCAAGGAAGCAGATGAAATCGCCCGTGCACGCGGCGGCGGCAGCGTTCGTGTTGAGCGCGATCCCTCCGTTCTTATCAAGAGAAAGCAGCTTCACACGGCTGTCGCGCGCTTCATAGACTTTAAGCAGAGACGACAGTTCTTTGTTCTCCGGGCTCGCGTTCGCGATCACCAGCTCCAGATGGGGATAGGTCTGGCTCAGCACGGAATCCGCCATCTCCCTGAAATAAATCTCCGGCGTGTTCCAGACCGGCACACAGACAGAAAAGCGCACAGTCCCGCCAAAATCTTCCATCCTCTGGGCAGCGAGCGCGTCGGCGTCAGGCGAATGCTCCTCCAGCCAGGGGCCGTAGGGAACATCATCCGGCGTCAGCCGCTCCCTCACCCGGACAGCGAAGTCCTTCACTCCGTAGTGGCGCAGATAGCGCAGGGCTTTCCGGATATAATATGGTCTGAGTTTCTGCAGCAGTGATCGGCTCATATCGCAGGTCAGCCTCCCGGTGGGAAAAGGAAGGGCCGCTCAGCGCCTGAATCCCGGATATTCCAGGATACAGCGGGCCGTATAGCACATATCCTCTTCCGACAGATTATAAAACAGGGGCAGCCTCATAAGGCGCTCCGATTCCTTTGTCGTATAGATATCATCCCCGTGGAAGCGTCCGAACTTTCTTCCGGCTTCCGATGAGTGGAGGGGAACGTAGTGGAATACGCACAGGACGCCTTTTTCCTTCATGTAGCGGATCAGATCGGTCCTCGTCTGAAGATCCCTGACCTTGATGTAATACATGTGGGCGTTATGAACCGCGTAATCCGGAACATAGGGCTGCTCGATCAGCCCCGCCTCCGCCAGCGGCCGGAGGGTCTCATGATAATAATTCCAGATGCTGAGGCGCTTTGCATTGATCTGATCAAAAACCTGCAGCTGCGCCCACAGATAGGATACGTTCAGCTCGCTCGGAAGGTAGGAGGAGCCGTAATCCACCCAGGTATACTTGTCGATCTGCCCGCGGAAGAACTTGCTGCGGTTGGTGCCCTTCTCCCGGACAATCTCCGCCCGCTCCTGATCCTCATCCGAATGAAAGCAGATGGCGCCGCCTTCCCCCATTGCATAGTTTTTTGTCTCATGAAAGCTGTAGCAGCCGTAGTCGCCAAGGGTTCCGAGGGCGCGCCCCTTGTACCAGGCATTGACGCCCTGGGCGGCATCCTCAACGACTTTCAGGCCATGCTTTGCGGCGATGGCTGAAATCCTGTCCATATCGCAGGCAACGCCGGCATAGTGCACCGGGCAGATCACCTTTGTCCGTTCCGTAACCGCGTCCTCGATCAGGTCCGGGTTGATGTTCATGGTCCTGGGATCAATATCCACAAAAACGATCTTTGAACCGCGCAGGACAAAGGCGTCCGCAGTGGAAACAAAGGTATAGGAGGGCATAATCACCTCATCCCCGCTTTTCAGATCACACAGCCAGGAGGCCATCTCCAGGGCGGAGGTACAGGAGGTCGTCATGTATACATGCTTCACATGAAACCGTTCACTGAACCAGTCCGACACTTTCTTTGTAAACGCGCCGTCGCCGCACAGCTTCCCGCTTTCGAGGGCTTCCCTGAAATAGTCAAGTTCCGTGCCGACAACCGGCGGCCTGTTAAAATCTATCATGTTTTCTGATACCTCAAATGATGAAGATGATGTAACGGTCAAAAGTATAATCCGGGCTGCACCGTCCTTTCATGGTTGCCGGCCACGGCCCTTCAGGATCGTCAGAGCGAAAAAATCGCGATTCCGATCAGCATAATCCCCATGCCGATCAGCCTGCGCTTTGATATCTTTTCCTTCAGCAGCAGCACACCGATCACGGGGACGAATATATAGCTCATCGGTTCAATGACCGGTGAATAGGTCAGCGGAACATATTTCAGGGCGTACATGGTCAGGAAGGTGGACAGGAAGAAGATGAAATAAGCACTGATCACCATAGGATTCATGTACTCTTTCAGCTTCGTGCTGTGCTCCCTGTTCGCCTCCATCTTCAGCATGACCTGGGCGATGGAGGAAATAAAAACCGAAACGATCCAGACCGCGATATAGCGGCCGAGTCCCTCAAACATTCTCCTTCCCTCCTTCCGGAGGCAGGCTCTTTCCGGCGCTTTCGCCGCTGTCCCCGCTCACGCCGACCATGATTCCGAGCAGAATCACAGCCGATCCGAGAATCATCTTCCAGCTGACCTGTTCGTGGAAGACCAGAACGCCCCAGACCAGGCCCCAGATAATGGTGATGGGCTTGTTGGTAAAGGCAAATGTCAGGGACATATGCTTCAGCACCTGCTGCCAGGCAAGGGCGAAGGCGAACGTGATCACCAGCACCATGCCGTAGCACAGGCAAAAGCGAAAAGACAGGAACTTCTGTTTTCCTGCCATCTTGGAGGCCACACCGGCCAGCGAATTGACGATCAGACTCAGGTGAAGGGCGATAAACCACTTCAGAGTAACCTCACCGACCCGGATGCCTGAATGATTCTTATCCATATTCTGTCCCCCAAATGGGCAAACTATCAAGGTATTATATCACACAAACTATCACACCGCAAGACAGGTGTTTCTATCCCCGCGGCTGCGCAGATTTTTTCCGTTCTACAGCCGGGCTGCGGGGCGCTCAGCTCTTCTGGGACCAGTCGCATTTCCTGTCTGAAAGATTCGGATTGTAGCAGGGATCCCCTGCCTTCAGGAATTTTATCCAGCGCCGGACAAAATATTTTTTCTCCGCTTCAAAGCGCTTTTTCTTCTCCGGCGTATCCTCCATTCCCCGGCTCATGGATTCATGATGGGTCAGCAGAGCCGTCGGTTCAAATACATTGCGGTATCCCATTTCCAGCAGGCGCAGGCAGAAATCCACGTCATTCAGAGCCACGGCAAGTTCCGGGCTAAAGCCGCCTGCCCTGCGGTAGACGCTTTTTTTCACCATCAGGCAGGCCGCCGTCAGCGCGCTGACGTTCTGCAGGACCGCCGCCCGGTTCATATAGCCCGGGTCGTCCCCGTCCTCTCCCACCATCATGCTGCCGGCAAATCCCATCAGGCCTGTCACGATGCCGGCTGACTGGACTTTTCCGTCCGGGTACAGCAGCTTCGGGCCCACGGCTCCGACCCCTTCCGCCTGGCAGGATCCCAGAAGGCGTTCGATCCAGTCCGCGGTCCGCACCGTCACATCGTTGTTCATCAATATGACATAGTCCCCGCTGCTGTTCATGACGCCCTCGTTGACAAGGAGGGAAAAATTGAACGGACGGTCAAACCGGATCACCCGGACCCGGCTCTCCTTCTCACAGATCTCCCTGTACCAGGCAAAGGTCTGCTCAGAGACGGAATTGTTCTCGACGATGATAATCTCATAGTGCTGCCAGGAAGAACGCCGGAGGATGGAGCTGACGCAGGCCTTAAGCATCTTCACATTGTCCCTGCTCGGAATAATAATCGACACAAGGCTTGCGGCGGGTTCCCTGCGGACGTGGAAACTGCGCACGCTGGGACCGCCCTCGATGAAGGCCTGAATCCCGTTTCTCTTAAGATCCTCCTCCAGAACCCTTCGCAGTCTCGCGGGACTGATCATGGAGGTCCCGCGCTCCTTCACATGGCATAAAACCTTCGGGACGTGGCGCACGCCGCCCCGCCGGGCCGCGCATTCGCAGCAGCGGAGCACAAAATCATAATAAGCGGGCTCGTCCGCCAGGGACCAGGCGGACGGAACCAGGTCCCAGTCCGCTCTCTTTCTGCCCTTTTCCTTCAGACTGCGCGTATCCTCTTTCGGAAAAAACAGGTCCTTTGCCATATCCTGTTCCGCCCCGGCATAGAAGCTCCGCACGATGCCTGCCCGGACCGCAAACAGCTGCCCTACATAATTCATGGAGCGCAGATACTCCGGGCTGTAGTCCGGCTTGAAAAGAGGACTGCTGAAGACAAGTTTCCTCTCACCGCCGGCCTTCCGGCTCAATTCCCCCTCAGGATCATTCCGGTCCTCCCTGTAGGAATCCTCGTCCGTATACACCGCATCCGCTCCGTCCTGAAGCGCTTTCACGATCTCAAAGAATGCGTCCCTGGTGATAAGGTCCCCCTCCCGGATGACCAGCAGGAAATCTTCATCGCTGATCTGTGAATTAAGCGTCTCCGTAAACTGATAGTTCCCGTATGTGGATGCCTTTACGGAAGCGGCCGTGGCCGCCCTGTCCGGGGACGTCTTCCCATCCTCCCTGTCTGAGCGCGCCGCCGAATCCATATTTCCTGCCCCGGGAGAAGTCATAATCACACACAGGACAGGGCTGCGCTTCATCCAGAGATTTTTCTGGTAACCCACAAGCGAGGGGGACGGCTCCTGGCTCCGCACCCAGGCATTGTAGTCAAAACGAGCATCCCGGACCTTCTCCACCGCATGGGCGCCGAATTCCTTCAGCCCGCGGCTCTTCAGATAATCAAACCCCTTCCGGAGCGCATTTCTCCCGTCCGGAGCATTTTCCTGATCATTCCCAAGCATCTTTCTTTCCTGAACTTTCCTGATTGCAGTCCCGGCAGTTTCCGCACCGCGGTCAATCCTCCATATGGAGATACTTCAGACAGGGCGCCTTTGCCTCCCGGACCATGTCTCTGCAGCTGAAGCTTCTCCCTGTCAGAGTCAGATTCGGGTTGTAGAAGGGATCCCCCGCCGCCAGTTCCTTCTCCCATTTTTTAACAAAACATCGGATCTCCGAATGGAATCTTTCAATCTTCTCCGGGCTGTCCTCCGCCCCTCTGGAAACGGACTCATAGTGGAAAAGCCTGGCATCCGGCGCTTCCAGGATCCTGAAGCCCATCCGGCGCAGGCGAAGACACAGGTCCACGTCATTGAAGGTGACGGCCAGTTCCTCATCGAAGCCTCCCGCCTTCAGGAAAAGTTCCCGGCGCATCATCAGGCAGGCACCGGTCACGGCGCTGACATTGTGAAGATTCTCAAGGAGCAGGGAAGGATAAAGACCTTCCCAGTCAGTTGGATCCTCCCCCTGAAAAGCATGCCCTGCGATGCCTCCGTATCCCAGAATCACACCCGCGTGCTGTACGGTCTCATTCCCGTATAAAAGCAGGGCGCCCACCGCCCCCGTTCCGGGTGCGGATGCCAGATCCCTGAGAATCCGCAGGGAGTCCTCCCTGATCACGGCGGTATCATTGTTCAGGAAGAGCAGATAATCCCCGGCCGCATTGGCTGCTCCGAAATTGTTGATTGCGGAATAATTGAATTCCCTGTCCCAGTTCAGGATCTTCACCCGGGGATCCGCCTTCCGGAGCGCTTCATAAAGGCTGAAAGTCTCCTTTTCCCGGCTGCCGTTCTCCAGAATCAGAATCTCCAGATTTCTGCAGCTGTTCACTTCCTGCAGGGAAAGGATACAGCGCTTCAGGTCATCCGCATGATCCCTGTTCGGGATCAGGACCGAGATCAGAGCTTCCTCCCCGTCCTCCGAAGCCGCGGCGGCAGCTTTGGAAGGAATGCTTTCTTTTCTGGCAGAGCTTTCCCCGGCCGTATCCGCCTCATGGTAGAGAATCCTGGGAATATGGCGGATTCTTCCCTGTCTCTCCCGCCCGGGGATATCCTCCTCAAGGGAAGCGATCCGTTTCAGGAACTTATGATATTCATCCTCCTTCCAGTCAGAAGAAGGAAAGCCTGCCTCAAGAGCCGTCTTCGTACGTACGAGAAAAACATTGCCGATATAATTGACGCAGGATAAAAGCTGCGGATCATAGTCAGGACGGAAGGCGGGATTCTCCTTGCGCCCGTCCGGGCCGATCCGGTCAGAATCAAAGTAGATCAGGTCGATCTCATCCAGTGATTCATTGAGCAGCTTTACGCACTGATAGAGCAGATCCGGAGCAAGGGAGCAGCCGGGTCCCGCAAAAAGCATGTAATCCAGATCCCTGTAATCTTTGCCTGCCCGGAAAAAACGGTAGATCTGCAGGCTCAGCGACTGCAGGAAGGCAGTCCGGTCCGTCCCCTCCGCATGTGCCAGCACCCCGATCGCCGGCTGCCAGGCAAATACTTCCTTCGCCATCCTGGCGTAGTCACGGGAGGAAAGCCTGCTCCTGTCGGCCCATTTCTCGTAGGAAATCTCCGCCTGGGGCGTACGAAAAATCCGGTCCTTTATCGTGGCCACTGTCCCCTGAAGGCCGTAATCCTCCAGGTACCTCCTCAATCTTCCCATATCCGTATCTGTCCGCCCGCTTTCCTGCGGCGCTCCTTTCTGTCAGTCTTCCATGATCCGTTCCGTCCTGGGAGCGCGGCGCCCGGCGCATGGCTTTTTCATCTGCCGGCTTCATCTGCGCGAAAGCAGCTGCTTAATCCCGGACGGCCTCCCGCGGCATTACCTTTTCTTAAACAATTTTTTTAAAGGCTCCTTGAAAGGAATGTCCGCTTCTGAGATCTTTCTGGCAAAACGGTAGGAGGTCGTATTCTTCAGCATCTCCAGAGAAGCGCGGAGCATGCTGTTTTCCTCCCGCATGCGGTTGGCCTCCGCCACGCGGCCCCTGCCCGTCACGCCGGGATTGGCCTGCGCGTAGGCCTGGAACATAAAATCCCTCTCCTCCGCGCTTACCGGCTCCTTTGGAAGGATACCGTCAGTCTGCGCATCATGCTCCAGCCGCAGCTTCCGATAAAGCTCCAGATATTCCCCGTCCATCCGGGCCACCGATTTAAGCGAAAGCGCCTTCGCCTTCTCCTGCTTTTCCTTCAGCATGCCGGGATCTTCGCGGATCCGGTCCAGAAGCTCTGTCAGCTGTCCGGCGTCCGCGTCCGGAGGGATCAGCCATCCCGCGCCGGTCTCCCGGATCCGCTCTCCGACCGCCCCGATATCTGTACCGATGACGGGAATCCCGCAGGCCCAGGCCTCAGAGAGGGTATAGCAGAAGGTCTCCGCCCAGATCGGGGGTATGACAACCAGATCAACCTTCGCAGCCCTGAGCAGCGTCCCGATATCTTCCCTCCTGTAAAGGCCTGAGAAGAAAACATGATCGGTGCTCACGCTCCCGGATACCTCGTCATCGCCGACTTCCCCGAACACATAGAAATTATAGTTTCTGTTTCCGGAACGGATCATGCTGCTGATGAGCGCAGACCCCTTTGCCCTGGTCACGCCGCCCAGAAATCCCACTGAAAAGCGCTCCGGGGCGCGCCGACAGACGCCCCTGTAGACCTTTCCGTCCGTATAGTAGACCCCTTCATGGCGGAGCAGGATTCTGAGGGCATAGCTCCCGTCCGGAAAATCCGGCAGGTCAAATACCCTGTGGATTCCGCTCCACAGATAGGCCTGATTCGCATAAGCCTTCGCGACATCGGTCCGCGCCGTTCTTTTTACCTTCATATAGTAGGCCCTGCGGTTTTTGTCCGTGATAACGAGGACGACGGAGCAGTCCCGGCTGTCGGTATCCTCCAGGTAAGCCCAGCCGACCACATAGTGAAATCCTGATGCGCCGCCCGGCTGACGGTCCAGACAGGTATGCATCTTTCCGGTCCGTACCACAGCGTGCCCCGCGTTCTTTCCGGAGCCCTGCAGAAGAGCCGTTCCGCCCCCCTTTGAATAGTCGGAGCCGTGGCCGATCACCAGGCTCTTCTTCGCAAGCGAAGGATAGACCTCAAGCATATACTCCATGGCGGAGGCGCTCGGGAAAATAATCTTTTCACAGAGGGAAAGCGCGCTGAAGCATTCCTGTCTCCAGCGGTCTATGACGTCCACATTGCAGAAGCCGCAGTTTTCCCTGAGGCAGCTTCTGCAGCGCTCCCGGTCCGCCGGCTTAAAGCTTCCCTCAGACGGGCAGAACTTCTCATCGTCCCTGAGCAGCTTGATGGTCGGGCAGGCATAGTAGTAATCATGGAGGGTCGCGATCACGGGGATCTTCATCCTGCTGCATACATGAAAAATATCCAGCGTCAGGCCCTGTGTATGGTGGACATGGACCAGGCTGATATCAAAAATCTTCAGGATTTTCCTGAGAAATTCCGCCTCATCCCGGTCCCTCATGACCGGGAACAGTTCCTCCCTGGAGGGGAAGCGGAAGGAAAACTCCGCACCGTCCGGGTCTTCCTCCTGCCCGGTATAGGCTGTAAGGCAGAGGAAATCCCCGTCCCGGGCAAGCACAAAGACATTGTAGTCCTGAAGCATCCCGTCCTTAAGATCCCGCACATGGAGCTGGGTTCCGCCGATATTTGTCTCCGCGCTCTCCTTAAAGTCCAGATGCAGGACATAGAGCAGGTTCGGCTTCCCGTTGTCCAGCGCGGCGTACAGGTTCAGGTTGTCCCTGAGCTCCTGGTCCGGATTGGAGGCGCTGTAGAGGTCATTTTCCTTCATCTGATCCGGATAGCGCTCCTTCAGGATTCGGGTATGCTCCTCAAGAAGCCGCTTTTTCTCCTCCGTGTCGAAGGAGCCCGTCCCCTTGTGGTATATGAAGGTATCATCGCACAGTACGTGGATGTAGCCCAGCTGGGCGCAGCGGTTGCAGAAATCATTCTCCTCGCCGTATCCGCGCCCGAAGGTCTCAGCGTCAAAGGGACCTGCCTTCTCGTAGGCTTCCTGCTTTACATACATGCAGAAGCCCACCGCGACTGTGACGCGCGGATACCTGTGCAGGCTGACCCGCTCCACCAGTTCCCCGTAGGAATCAACGGTGAAGCCTTCCGGAAGCGGATTGTCGCGAAATGCCACCGGCACCGACGCGAGCGTTGCCGCGTTGCTGAGCGGCGTGACGGTCGCGATCCGCTCCGAGCTGCGGGCGCAGCGCTGAAGCTTTTCAACCCATCCGGCGGTCACGATGGTATCGGAATTGAGCAGAATCGTATCCCGCTCAGACCGGGCGAGACCGAGATTCACATTGGCGGAAAAGCCCTGATTGCGCTCATTGAAGATAACCTCAAAGCCCTGCTCCTTCGACAGTTCTTCAAGAAACGGGCGGATTCTCTCATCGGGACTTTTGTCGTCGATCAGGAGCACTCTGTGAAGGCTGAGATCCGTATGCCGCCTCAGGCTCTCCGTGCAGAGAATCAGGTCCTCATATCCGTTGTAAACCGGGACTGCAATGTCAACCGGATTGATCTGTAAGTTCATGTCACTCCCCTTTTCTTTCCTCCGCAGGCAGCGCTTCCATTCCTTCAGCGCAGGCGGGACTTAAGCTTCCGGACCGCCTTCTTCGCAAGGCCCTCCGACGCTTCCAGAAGTTCGCGCCCCCGCTCCATCGCCCAGACCGGATCCTTCCTCTGCAGGACGCCGGTAAGGCGGACCGTCTCCGGCACAGGCCCGTGAAAACGCAGTTCAAAAGCCGGATCCATCGTCAGGAAACAGCAGTCCTCCCCTTCAGGCCCGGAAGCGTTCAGCGGGCGGACCTGTGCCTGCTCCGCATGCAGGGAGCAGATACAGGGGCTGCCCTCCACCGGATCAAAGCGGACCGCTTTCACTTTTTCCGGGTCCCTGACCGGGAACTCCACCCGGAAGGCTCCGTCCTTCAGCAGCATGGTCCTGTGCACGGATTCCTCCTCACTGAATCCCTGCCCGTAGTCGAGGTAGAGGGTCGCCATCGGCGTCAGGTCGTCCAGAGGTTTTTTCAGATCCCTCAGATTGACGCCCCGGACGGGCCAGGCAAAAGCCTCCAGTGAATTCGCGCCCACATATTCCTTTTCAAAATGATCCGCCCAGTTCCAGAAGACAGTTCTGTCCTCCTTACGGATGGAATATTCTTCGAGAAGTTCTTCTTCCTTCAGACAGTCTTCCAGGGAAGGATGCATGGAATAAAGCTCGTTTACAGCCCGCCAGAGAACAAACTGCAGCGGCACCGGAAAGTCAAAGACCCATTCCGCATCGATCACATACGCCGTCCCGTCCTCCTCCAGGAAAAGATTGTCCAGGATCAGGTCAATGTTGGCGTTTTTCAGGCAGCGGCAGGCGGAAGGCGCCGCGGCGGCGCCGAAGACTTCTCTGAAAGCCGGGTTTTCCTCCGCCCTTCTCTCCTCCTGCTCCGCCCGTTCCATGAGATAATGATGCAGAGCGTCAAAGAGTTCTTTTACCCGCCCCGCGTCGCCTCTGCCGGCGGCGTCAGCAGCCTCCTGCCCGAGGTTTCGTCCGTTCAGCCAGGGATAGAGCAGGGATCCGTCGCCGCCCTGTTCGCCCTTCAGCAGGCGGACCCTGTAGCTTTTTCCGTCCAGGCAGAATTGAGGCTCGCGGCTGCCTCCGCTCTCCCTTTTGCCCTTCCCGGCAGGACCGGCGCTCTCTTCATCCTCCATCCGGCTGAAGGCCAGCTCCCGCTCATGCATCTTCTCAAGATGGGCGCGGGCTTTTTCTGTCAGAGGACTTTTTACCGCCAGCTTCTTTCCGTCCCTGATGCAGGACACGGTCTGAATCCGGAATTGCTCTGCGCGGTCGGAATTGATCTTCGCGTAGAGCAGCTCCTCCTTTCCGGCCGGCTCCTCTGTCCCCGCCTCAATCAGGAAAGAGTTCGAGAAACGGTCCATGATTCCTTCCTCGCAGAGGCTCCCGGCCATCTCGTTCTCCGGAAACAGTTCCAGGCGGCCGGGATTGAAATTCCAGTTATTGCGGCAGAAATTTCTGGCTGTAAGGGTGGAATCCGTGAACACCTCATTCGGAAATTTATAATCCGGGCAGGGGTAATAGAAACGGTGCCAGCTAAGGCCGCAGTCCTCCATCATGCGCAGCCACTCCGCCTTGGAAAAGGTGCGGACCGCCCTGTTGTCCGGATAATTTTTAAGTCCCTCCATGTAATTATCCGTATGATCCTCCGGGGCTCCGCAGAAATATTTCAGCCCGAGCCGGTTCTCGATCGCGATCAGCAGCAGCCCGTCCTCCTTCAGAAAAGCCATGCAGCGCCTGAGAAAAGTCTCCCAGGGATGCGCCCCCTCCGTATAGGATCCGGCGTACTCAAAGACGCCGTTCAGGATGACATAGTCAAACTTCCCGGGAAACTCCATATCGTTCAGGTTTCCGACCATGATTTCAAGGTTCGGATATTCCCTGTGCCGCTCGTAATTGATTAAGGAGCGCCTTTTTGACAGATCCACCGAAGTCACACGGGCAAGCCTGCGGCAGAGAACGCCGGTTATGGCCCCCGGTCCCGCGCCGATCTCAAGAGCGTGGGCCCCTTCGCGGAAGGGATACCAGGAAAGAATATTCTCCCTGACGGGAGATAGATGGTAAAGGACAGGAAAGGCCCTGTCCCCGTCATCGGCGGGATTCTTTCCTGCCCTCACAAGACGCAGGATCGTATCCTCGATATCGCCATCCGAATAACTGTCCCGGCCGCTGTAATAACTCAGATTCAGATTCGCCATACACCCTGTCCTTCCTTCACCGGGGCCCCTGCCCGGCCTGCCGTCATCCGCGCTGTGCCTCTCCGGATTTTATCAGCCCTCCTCCGGATCCAGCACGCATCTGCTGTTCATGTCATAGAAGCCGACCGTATCCCGGTCGGACACAACCGTCATGGCGATGACGTCGTAGAGCCGGTGGAAGACGCGGAACATCCCGTCCTGATAGCCCGTGCAGCCCAGGGAAAGCAGATACTCCCCGCCCTGCAGGTCAAGGCGCTGCGTAAAGGACACAGTATGGCTGTCGCCCGCTTTCATGGACGGTACCGGAATCTTTTCCATGGTCGTATTGGTCCCGCAGATCTCGATCCCCTTTAGATTCTTGATGGTAAATGCAAAGATCGGTTCCCGGATCTCCTCGTTGGCGCGCACCTTCATCTTCACGGTAAACTTCGTTCCTTTCAGGAAACTGGAGGCCGGGAGGCCTTTTTCATCAAAAAGGCCGTAGTCCGTGATCTCGCCGTGCCGCTCGCCGTACTCCACCAGGGATGGATTGGCCGGGAAGAAACTCTTCCATGCCCGGGACTTCATCGCGTTCAGCCGCTGCCGATCCCGCCTGCTCCGCCCGTTCTCCCCTCTGCCGGCAGTTTCTCCGCTTTCACGCCCAACGTTTTTTTCTCCGGCACGGGATGCGGAATCCTGCGTCCCTTCATCCTTGTCCGGGCCGTTTCCCTCTTCTGCTCCGGCGGAATATTCTTCTTCCTCCTCACCGGGCGCGTGGAACTGGTCGACCAGGATCTCCTTATAGATATCGATGGCTTCCCTCGGCGTCCCCTCAAAGACCTTATCCCCCTGGTTCAGCAGGACGGCCCGGTCACAGTAGCGGGAGATGGCCGACAGGTCATGGGATACAAAAAGAATCGTCTTTCCGGCCTGACGGAATTCCTCAAACTTGCGGTAGCATTTGGCCTGGAAAAACACATCGCCCACCGAAAGCGCCTCGTCCACGATCAGGATCTCGGGATCGATATTGATGGCGACGGCAAAGGCAAGGCGGACAAACATGCCGCTGGAATAGGACTTTACCGGCTGACGGATATAGTCGCCGATATCCGCAAAATCAATGATCGCCTGCAGGCGCTCATCGGTCTCCTCTTTCGTGAAGCCGATCATCGTCGCGTTCAGGTAGATATTCTCGATCCCGGTATATTCCATATTGAAGCCGGCACCGAGTTCGAGCAGGGCGGAGATCCTCCCGTCCACTCGGATCGTGCCTAAGGTCGGCGTCAGAACGCCCGTAATCAGCTTTAAAAGCGTCGACTTTCCGGACCCGTTTGTCCCGATGATGCCGACGGTCTCGCCCCTCTTTACGTCCAGGCAGATTCCCCTGAGCGCGTATTTTTCTCTGTAATTCTTCCTGAAATCCAGTCCCAGTGACTCCCATAAGCGGTCCCTCTGCCTGTCATACAGGCGGTAGACCTTGGTCACGTCACTCACCTGGATCGCCAGATCTTTTTCCTCAGTCATTCTCTGTTCCCGATTTTCTTTTCCGCTGTCTGCGGCTCTTCTTCTGTTCCCGGTTTTCTTTCCTGCCGTCTGCGGCTCTTCTCCTGTTCCCG
>DGHP01000185.1:39435-48974 GCA_002392705.1 Lachnospiraceae bacterium UBA3845
TTTCCTGCTGTCTGCGGCTCTTCTCTTCCGCTGACCTACAGTACATCCGCGAAATGGCCCCGGCTCCTTTTGAAAGTGCGTGTCCCCCACCAGTAAACAACGGCAACAAAAAGCCAGAAATAAAGGGTAAGCAGCGGATGCCTCCAGAAGGGCACATGCCAGATCAGGGAATCCCTGTATCCGTAGACGATATAGTACATGGGATTCATCTTGAACAGCTTCACCAGAATTTCAGGCAGGCCGATCGAATTCAGATCCCACATGATCGGTGTGGCCCACACGCCGATCTGAAGGATGATGGTAACCAGCTGGACCATATCCCTCACCAGCACGGCGACCGCGCTCGTAAAATAGCTCAGGCTCAGAACCAGCAGAAACATGCAGATACTGTAATACAGAAGCTGCAGGGTGTAGATCCCGGGAAACTTCCCGTAGATGCAGTAGAGCAGGTAAGTCAGCCCGACGAAGAAAAGATGGACAAAAAGTGCGCTCACACATTTGACCATGGGGAGGATCTCGATGCGGAATACCACCTTCTTGACCAGATAGCTGTATTCCACCAGAGAGGCGGTTCCCCCGTTCAGGGCGTCATTGAAATAAAACCATGGCACAAGTCCCGCGAGCATCCACAGAAGGAAGGGAACATCCCCGATCTTCTGGGTCTGCCTCAGTCCGACCTGGAAGACAAACCAGTAAACCAGTACCGTGACGACCGGCTGGACCAGGGCCCATACGATGCCCAAGTAGGATCCGGCGAAGCGCTTCCGGAAATCATTTTTCGCAAGCGACCAGATCAGCCTGCGCTGCGTAATCAGATTGTTCAGCATAGACACACTGCGTGCCTCCGTCCCTTTCATTTGTTATGCCGCAAAAGCTTACGGATGCCTGTATTTCCAGACTCCGTGAATCGCGTAGCTGATAAAGAGCAGGGCCGATTTGAGAGGCCCGAAGCCCATATAGCGGTAGACCCGGAAGGTCATCGCCGCACTCTTGAGTTTCTTTCCGGACTTGCCGGACTCAGACAGCCGGTATCTGAGGAGCGGTTCATTGATCGCGGCCGCGTCCCCGTAATCCCGCAGGACCTTCATCCAGGTAATGTAATCCTCGTGGGCGTCCTCATGAATCATCGGATACTGTCTGGCCACTTCCGTCAGCAGCACCACTGAGGAGCAGCTGATCTGGTTATGCCAGAGCAGATCCCGGTAACTTATGGTCTTCTTCACCCCGATCACCCGGCCGGTCAGGCTGCCGTCGGGCCGCATCAGCGCTCTGCCCGTACAGCAGAGAACACAGCCCGTCTCATAGATCCGGGCAAACTGCTTCTTCAGCTTATCCCTCTCCCAGATGTCATCCGCATCCAGAAAAGCCACATATTTTCCCCTCGCCAGAAGAACGCCCCTGTTGCGGCTCTTGGCCGCGCCGAGCCTGGTCTCATTGTGATAGAAATGCACCCTCGGCTCATCCCTGTACTGCTCTTCCAGCTTCTCCAGCCCGTCCGTCGAACCGTCATCCAGGATCAGGATTTCCATCTCCTGTACGCTGCCGCGGCCGATCTGCTGGGACGACTCAAAATGCATATCCTGGTTCAGGGCACTCTCGACTGCCTCACCGATCGTCCGCATCCCGTTATGGACCGGCATGATCACGGATACCAGAAGCCCGGGCTCCTGTTCCGCGGCCATATCCTCCACCGTGACGCCGCTTGGCAGGCCCGCCGCCTGCTCCGGCGATTCCGGGGCTTTCGTCATCTCCGACTGAAGCTGCTGCCAGCGGATCTCATCAACCGTGTGCTGGACATCCTTCTCCAGCTGCCTGCGGTCCCGGGCTTCCCCCTGCAGATCCGCCGCCGTCGTCTGCGCCTGGTCAACCCCTTCGGTGTTATCCCTGTGGAAGAGAACCTTGACCGTCGTCGCGATCAGCTGCAGGTCCAGGAGGATCGAATAATTCTCGATATAAGTCAGGTCCAGCTTCAGCTTGTCATAGGGCTTCGTATTATATTTGCCGTAGACCTGCGCGTAGCCGGTCAGACCGGCCTTCACCTTGAGCCGGTATGAGAATTCCGGAATCGTCTTTTCATACTGCGCCGCGATCTCCGGCCGCTCCGGCCTGGGGCCTACGATAGACATATCCCCCTTTATAATATTGAACAGCTGCGGAAGTTCGTCAAAATGGATCTTGCGCAGGATCCTGCCCACCGGCGTGACCCGCTTGTCCCCCCTGGAAGCAAGCCGGGCGCCGTTCTTCTCGGAATCCATCGTCATCGAGCGGAACTTTATGATCTCAAAAACTTTCCCGTTCAGTGTCAGGCGCGGCTGTCTGTATAATACGGGGCCCCCGTCATAGCACTTGATGGCCAGAGCGATCAGCGCCAGCAGCGGGGAAAGCAGAAGCGCCAGAATCACGCATACCGCAATGTCCATAAAACGCTTCATGAACTGCTGCTCCACGGTAAGGCCGCGGTTTCTCATGAGCAGGAGGGGCGTATCAAACATGTGGATCTTCTCGGCGCTCATGAGCATAATGTCCGAGATCTTCGGGCTGCAGTAGCAGCGGATATTCTTTTCAAAGCAGTATTTCACCAGGACATTGCGTTCATGGGAAGGCATATCGCCCAGGATGCAGGCCTCATGATTCAGGATCCGCTCCCGGATGAAGGGGATCCCCTTATCCAGCGCAACAGCCTCGGAAATCAGATATTTATCCCTGCGTGAAGCGATATTCTTCAGAAGCTTCTCCGGATTGCGGGTATCGTAGATCACGATGACGGACTTCGGCGGATAAAGGAAATTATAAATCCACCTCATCAGGATGACCCACAGGATCACAATCACCAGATTCACGCATGTCAGCCGGATCATCGGCTTTATGTACTGAAGGAACCTCCAGCGCCCGATCAGGGCCAGCTGCACATAGGCAACCACATTGGAACAGATCACGCTGCAGATCTGTCCGATTATGACATCCTGAACCCGCATGTAGCCCACCTTCAGGGCACCGAAGAGTTTGGACATCAGGAACAGGATCAGGGCATACATGGCAAAGAGCGCCAGATGGCCCCACTTCGCATAGTAGACCCGGATGATCCTGCGCTTATTATATTCCGTCAGCCATATATAGGCGAAATTCGCGGTCTGGATCCCGATTACCAGCAAAGATGCCAGAAACATGAGCAGCCGCTTGTATCTCTCTCTTTTCACTTGATTGTTCTCTTCTCAGAAAATGATGTCGGCCGTGCAGGACACTGCCGCCCTGCCTGCAGCAGATTTTTAAGCATAGTTATGAGAATTATATGCTACTTCCCCCTAAAACTCAAGAGCCGCTCGGCAGCCGGCCTCTCCGGATCTTAGCACGCAAATTCTATTATTGCCCGGAGAAATCCTTGCTGTTATAATGAGGTGTATTGGTCCGGCCGGTTCATCCGGCTCCCGAAACAGTTTATGGAGGTGCAAACATGTCAAGAACCCGCAGATGGCAGGCCTTAATTCCGGCCCTGCTTGTAATTCTGCTGCTCCTTTCCCTCTCCGTTTCCGCGGCAGAAAACCCGCATGCCGCAGTACGCATGCAGAATGGAGAAGCAGTACTTTATAATCCCGCCGACAATTCAGTCTATAAAAACCTTTCCGGTTTCCAGGAGATTCCGAAGGACAGCGGTTACTATTATTTCTTTAAGAATACATCCGGCGTCGTCTATAACAGCGGAAAGTTCGCCGCCGGCGGAAAGATCTACTTCGCCCATGAGAACGGCCAGCTGGCCGTCGGCATCCTGACCCAGGGCAATAAGGCATGGTATTTCCTGAAGGATGCCAGCATGGTAAGGAATACCATAGTCAAGTCGGCGGACAGGACCTTCTACTACGCCGGAAAGAACGGCAAACTCAAAACCGGCCTGAAAAAAATCAACGGCGCTTTCTACTATTTCAGCCCGGAAAGCTACCAGATGCAGTTCGGCTGGGTCCAGTCCGGCACAGACACCCTGTACATGAGGGGGGCGGGAGAACAGATCGGCCAGGCAGTGACCGGCTGGCTTGCCCTGGACGGTTCCAGATACTATTTCAACAAAAAAGGCCGCATGGTAAAAGGCTGGCTCACCCTCAACGGGAAAAAATATTATATGGACAAGAACACAGGCGCCTGCTATACCGGCAAGCGGACTGTGGATGGAAAAGAATATGATTTCGGCACGACCGGAGCCATCACGACCACGATTAACGCTACCGGTCCCTGGTCCATCAAAGTCAACCAGTCGACCTGCACTGTGACGATCTACAGAGGATCTACGCCCATCAAGGCCTTTGACTGTTCCGTCGGCCTGAACGGCGCCACTCCGGACGGGAACTACCGGGTTCTCGATCATCTGAGATGGCATGAGCTGATGGGACCCAGCTGGGGACAGTGGTGCTCGCATATTTCCAGCGACATCCTTTTCCACTCGATCCCGTACAGCGTCAACGGAGACAAATACTCCATGTCCTCCTACGGCTACAACCGCCTGGGCCAGCCGGCTTCCCACGGCTGCATCCGCCTTGCCGCGATCAACGCCAAGTATATCTATGACAATGTTCCGATCGGCACACCCGTTACGGTTTTCCACGGATCTGCCAAAAACGATCCGCTTGGCAAGCCGGCTTCCCCGCACGTGGGAAGCTGGTCGAAGAGCTATGATCCGACTGATCCGACAATCTGAAAAAGGGCCGCAGGGGCTTTTGCCCCCGCGGCCTTCTTCTTTCATCTCATGAATTATACGCTTTAATCGTTACTTTTCCCGGCCTTCCGCGCTGTCCATGTCTTCTGTCAAAAAAGCTGACAAAGCCTCAATCGCTTCCTTCTCATCCACTCCGTCGCACTGCAGGGTGATCTCCCTCTGCGCAGCTACCTGGGCGCTCAGAACGCTCAGAACGCTCTTCAGGTTAAAGCTTTTGTCACCGATTACCATCTGTGACCTGCATCTGTACTGCAGCGCCAGCTCAGACAGCTTGCCTGCCGGCCGCAGGTGCAGGCCCCGCTGACTGTTCAGCAGGATCTGCTGTTCAACCATAGGATCAACTCCTCCCAAAACAAAGTTCTGTACCATGACTCCATGCCCGGATGACTGTTTTGCAGCCGCGCCTTCAAAAGGCGCAGCCGCGGGCAGAATAAGTCTCCTCTCACAGATAATCTGCCTGTTACGGTCAGCATGCGGTCTGTCCGTCACGGTGCAGGGATCTGCTGTTCCTCCGCCTCGGACTGCTTCTCCGTCTTTGTCGAGCTTACCTTGATCGTCACGGGGCTCGCCAGTTCATAGCCGTCCGGAAGCGCAACCTCAACCGGAAGTTCGTAGCTTCCCTCATTCGCACACTGGCTCAGATCCAGGCTGAGCCCGATCTGCTCCTGAACCAGGCGCTGTGCTGATTCATCCAGCGCATGGACGCTCACCGGAAGGACGTCCGCCGGCGTAAATACCAGCGCCATATTCTCCGGCCTGTTGCTCAGGCTGATCGCACTGAGGGGAACCTCCAGCGTGACATCCCCGTTCTGTTCGATAAGCACTTCCACCTGTACCGTGGGATCCGCACCCGCGATCAGTTTGATTCCCGTCATCTCCGACAGCGTGTTGGTCAGGTCAATCTCTGCCGTGACAGACTCCCTCGCGCCGCTCACATCAATCTCATCGATGACCTCAAAGCCGTTTCCGAGAGCGGCAAGCGCTTCATCTGTACCGGATACGCTGATGCTTGCCGGAATCGTATCGATCTCAGAGACCCTGTATCCCCACATCGGCGTCCCGGAAGTCCTGACGATAATCGGCAAATCGGTCCGGATCTTCCACAGAGCCACGTTAACCGTCACCATATGGTCGGCCAGAACCGTTCCGGACTCATTCTTGAATTCCAGACGGCTCATCTGCGCGTCGGTCAGAACGGAACCGTTCTTATCATAGACCCTGAGCGTACTGCTGAGCGTAGAATCCTCTGCCAGCCCTGCCACATTGACCGGCGCCACCACCTGATTGATGATCCGCATCAGGGATTCCGGACCCGCGATCACGATATTCTTCCCTTCCTCAACCGAAGTGCTTCCCACCTCATATCCGCCGGCCGGTGAACCTTCGGTGGATACGGAGGCGACAAAAGTCTGCTCCACCTTATTTTCAAGGATAACTTTCAGGGAGGACGGCAGCATCTGAATCTTATCCCAGGTAACGGACGAATTGGAGCAGGTTACCGTCAGCGGGACGGTATTCATCTCGTTCAGATTCTCCATGTCCGCTTCCACATAGAAATCAGAGCCGTTTCTTGCCAGCGTCTGCAGCACGGAGCGGCGGTCCGTCACGCGCAGGGTAACCGTCCCGCTCCCCTCCGGCTCCACGACTTTTCCGATATCCGCAACGGAGTCCTGATTAACGATTGTGATCGGCACATTCGAATACAGAATGGTCCTTGTCGGGTTATCCGCATTGGAAACCAGCAGCCAGATCACAAACGCGATCACCAGGGACACAATCTTCAGCCCCAGGTTATCGAAGAGCGCATGCATGATCTTATGACCCATTCTTCACCTTCTCCTTCCGAAACAGAGCTTTCTTTGAGAGCACAGCCTTATTCTGCAGCTGTGTCAGGCGATCCCTGAGCTGTTTCTGACTGACGTTCCGGTCCAGCCTTCCCTTAAAGGCAAGGGAAATATTGCCGGTTTCCTCCGACACGATGATGGTCAGGGAATCCGTCACCTCCGAGACGCCGACGCCTGCCCTGTGCCGTGTTCCCAGTTCCTTGCTCAGGTTCATATTATCCGAGAGAGGCAGGTAGCAGGTAGCGGCGGTAATGCGGTCACCGCGGACGATCACCGCTCCGTCGTGAAGCGGGGTATTGTGCTCGAAGATATTGATCAGCAGCTGGCTGGTCAGGATAGCGTCCACTTCGATTCCGGTTCTCTCGAACTCATGGAGATTCTCATTCTGCTCGATCACGATCAGAGCGCCTGTCTTGACGCCTGCCATCTCGACCGACGCCCGGACCAGTTCCTCGACTGTACGGTCGCTGAAGCGCTGCTCGACCTGCTTGCCGGAGCGGAACAGACTGAACAGGGAGACATGGTTCAGGATCTCTCTCTCACCCAGCGACTCAAGAACCTTGCGCAGCTCCGGCTGGAAGACGACAACTCCCGTGATAATCGCGATGCTCAGTCCCTGATTAATCAGGTAGATCAGCGAATCCATCTGGAAAAGATAGATCAGGGTAACCGCCACCCCCAGCACCAGTATTCCTCTCAGGAGCGCCCAGGCGTGGGTGCTCTTGATCCAGTTCAGTATGCGGAATACCAGCCATCCCAGAATCAGGATCTCCACGACATCCGTCGCGGTGATGGAAAAGGAAGGCAGATTCATCCAGTAAAAGGGAAGGTGGAGCCAGTATAAATGACGGCTCATCCACGCTGACAGATCTGATATGAAATTAGTCATACCTGCTTCCTCCTTCCTTCTTTCTGCCTGTCCGCCCGCGCTGCATCTTCGGTACGGCCCTCACATAGTACATATAGTCGTCATCCTCAAAGCGCAGAATCTCTGTTCTGCGGTAATCAAGGGAAAAACGGAAAATAAGGACAATCGCCGCCAGGACCAGTCCGACCGCAAGATCCGCGGCCATAGAGGGCACATTGAAGCCCGCGGGATACACAAGTCCTTTGATTCCATACAGCATAATCAGCGCCGCGAGCCCTGCCAGTACAGAGACAGGCGCCATATAGGACGCGGGAATAATCCGCAGCACATAGACAATCAGAAAAGCAGCCGTCAGAACGATTGCCGTCAGGACCCATGCCTCAGAGGAGAGCACCCCCTCCATCAGTCTGAGAACATGCTCGGGTGTCCGGGTCCCCACAGTAAACGCAGGCTCTATTCCCGCCTCCGCAAGAGCGGGTATGCCGAGTGCAGCCGGGAAGGCCGCCAGAAAACAGCCGGCAACAATGCCGGGAACCGCGTTCAGTTCCAGAAGCAGAGCCCCTGCCAGAACGGCTGCGGACGGAATCTTCAGCAGGCACAAAAGCGTCACCGTAATCACAACCCATGCGTCTTCCGGGAAAAAGCTGAAAAACAGAAGCAGGAAGAGAAGTTCCAGCACTGCTGCCGCCAGAGCGGCTTCCACGCTGCAGGTCCAGGCGCAGAAAACAATCCATGCGCACAGGGGGAGAATTGCGGAAGCGCCAGGCAGAAGACACCCTGCAGCGCCTGCTGCAAGAGAGGGAAGAAAACGGACCGGATCCGCAGCTGTACCGCCGCAGCCCGTGAGCAGAATCATACAGCACAGGGCGGTAAGAGCGGCGAATTTCAGAAAGAGATTCAGAACCGTATCATGCATGGAATAAAACAGGGCGATCCTGTCCCTGATCCCAAGAAGTACTTTCATAGCTGAATCCCCTGCCTTTCTCTGCTTCCGGGCTCCTGCGGCTGTTCTTTAAGCTGCCGCGGATATCCTTCTGTTACCAGTCCGGTTCGTCTCCTGAATCATCATAAGCGGCATCTGCAGATCCGGAGTCTCTGAAGCCGGAATATTCGCAGCCGGATTCTTCATAAGCCGGGTCTTTGTCCGGAAAGCCTTCCTCTCCGGAGTCACTGAAAGGGACGCTTCCATAAGCGGAGCCGTCCGTCCTCCATCCCTGTCCGTCCTGCATCTCACTGAGCTGCAGCAGCAGTTTCTGGTACTCGTCCGCCTTCCCGCGCTCCTTCCGGCACCTCATCATGGAAACAGGCAGGGAAATCCCGACTGTCACTGCAAGCACCAGCAGATAAAGCATCCCGGATCTTCGGATCAGAGGAAGCAGAGCATCTCCCGCAAAGCTGCCGAGAAGAAAATCGATATGGCTGACCGCCCAGATCATAAGGCCGATCAGATAAAGCGCAGTCATCCGGAGCACATTCAGCCAGACAGGATTCGTAACACGGTCAATACGGAACGAATCTTCCGCATCGCGGATCTGCCGTCCGCAGTGCTTCTCAAGCATCGCCAGCCGCGCCATGATTCTGATCTTTTCCGGATCCGCCATAGTCCCCTCCTCCCGAAGCAGAATCTGTACCATGATTCAGTGCTCCGGATGACTATTCTGCAGCACTATTGTTAATGATACCACGCACTGGCATTTTTCACAATCGGGCAACTGTCATCAATTCATCAGGAAAACTGTTCCGGGTTACATTTCGCGGCACTCCGCATACCAAAACACAGACCGGCTTTCGCTCCGCCCGGATCACCGGGGCAAAGCAAAAACCGGTCTGTTTCATTTACGGATCTGCCGGGAATAAGAGCCCGGCTTTTCTTTCTGCGGCCAACAGGACTTGAACCTGCACGGTCTCCCACTGGAACCTAAATCCAGCGCGTCTGCCAATTCCGCCATGACCGCCTGTTTTTTCTCATCCAGTGGATTCTATCATTTTCTTATGCAAAATACAACATGTTTGTCCCGCTGCGGCATAGCTGCAAACAAAAAGGACTTCCGAATCAACGGAAATCCTTTAATCACACTGCCATACGGGCAGCCGAATGAGGCATCGGGGACTCGAACCCCGGACA
>DGHP01000066.1 GCA_002392705.1 Lachnospiraceae bacterium UBA3845
ATTCGGCCAATCTCAGCCTTCAGACACTCAGCTATGACGAGACATCGAAAGGAATCCGGGAACTTGTAAAGAAGTATAATGGGATTATCGAGTCAGAGTCCGAGTCGGATTCCAACTGGAACTGGTACAGGTCCACTGACAGCGATCCGAAGATGACCCTGTACCTGACCATCCGCATCCCGACAGAAAACTATGAGGATTTTCTTGCGGGCCTTGAGGGCAGCGGGAGAGTTGTCAGCCGGAATGTATGGGTGGACAACATCACAAGAAGCTATTATGACCAGAAGGCTGTTCTGAAGGCTCTCGAGGTTCAGGAGGAGCGCCTTCTCGACATGATGGACAAGGCGGAGACGATCGAGGATATGATCGCTGTGGAAGCACGCCTGACCGAGGTCCAGACGCAGCTGAACCAGGCAAGGACAACCCTTTCCGGCATGGATTTTGATGTCGCTTATTCCACTGTGAATCTTACCCTTGAAGAGGTGACGCGCTATGTACCGCAGGAGACCTCGACCAGCTTCCTGGAGCGTCTGAAGGAGACCTGTATCGACGCGGCATACACCTTCCTCGGAGCATTGCAGTCCCTGCTCTTTGCCCTGATCTATCTCCTTCCCTACGCGGCAGCCATTCTGCTTATCTTCCTGCTGGTGCGTTTTATCTATCGCAGGGTGAAGGCACACAGACAGAAGAAAGGACAGTAAGACAGGAGCGCAGTGCTGCGCAGCGGAAGGCCTGCTTCGGAAGCCGCGCAGCACGCGGTTTTGAGCGCATCAGGCGCTCAAAGATGATATGAGGGAAACGCTGAGCCTGTGGCATCAAAAGCTTCAGCCCGGAACAAATCAGTGTTTCCCTCGTATTCCGATTCACGATACTGAATTATCTGTTAATTATTCGAAAAGTTGCAAAAAATAGAACAATAGAAGCATTGACAAATTCCGGACATTGTAGTATCATTCATTTTGTTCACGGGAGACAACAAAATGTCGAACGGAACAGTAAATAAGCGCGAGTGGCTCAGGGGTGGAGCGTCGCCTTGCCAAGGCGAAGGTCGCGGGTTCGAATCCCGTCTCGCGCTCTTTTATTTTGCCCGGAAATGCAGCAATTATGCAGCATTTTCGGGCTTTTATACTTTCATAAGTTCTATTGATCGCATATTTTTCTTTCATTTCCCCACTTTACAGCTGTTACAGGTTAAGCACATACATTATTATAATAACAGAACGTTGATGATGCGTGCAGCATAGGATGGAACAGTGACAAAACTGCGTCGGTTGGACAGAATGACGCGTTGATTCAGAAAAAGGACAAGGTTGGCTATGAAACTGTGGACGGCAGAGTTATGATTAAAAATTTGAACTGCTGATATTGTCCCAATGTAATGCTGCGAGGGTCAAAACTACCTTTTACCCCTCGGATCATCTCTGCCGCAGCTGCTGTTAAGCATATATACAATAAAAGGAAAATGAGATAATGTCTCATTGTGAGATTCTCAATCGCCATTCTGAATTGATTTTCCATTCCGTAACTTTATACAATCATAATTGAATGCGCGTAATTATGACGCGCAGGATTCATGACAGCATTGATCTGCAGCAGAGAACCTGGTTAACCTGAGCAAAGAGGGGAAATAGTATGGAATTCACAATGATAGAAGCGGGCTGGCTGTCGCTGCTGCCGCCAATTATCGCCATCGCACTGGCACTGCTGACCAAGGAGGTGTATTCCTCGCTCTTCATCGGCCTGTTTTCAGGCATGCTGATCTACACCGCATCAAGCGGGGGAACCATAGTCAATACAGCGGCGACGACATTCGATATGATGTCTTCCAAGATCGCCGACAATGCCTACATGATCATCTTTCTGGCGCTCCTGGTGGGCGTACTGTTTGTACTGAACCGCAGAGATTCTGCTTATCTTTGAACCGACTGCCGTCTGTCTCCCCGGAGTGTTTTATGATAAGATGAAAAGGTCAATAGCAGCAGCTGATCATAAAACGCTTTCCGCAACCGCGTCTTCGCGATGACCGGAGAAGAAGGGAGGAATATATTCATGAGTATAATGGCAGCAGTCAGAAGATACATCCTGTTTTCTCTCACATTGCTGACTCTGCTTTTCTGCGTATCTGCCGCAGGCGCGGATGAGACAGAAGGGCTGGAGGAGCCGGAGGCAGATTACGGTACTTTCATCAGTTCCATTCACGTCGGGCAGACCCATGTATGGAAACCGTTTGTGAATTACCCGGATCTTCCGGTCCGTTATTCAAGCGACGATACGAAGATCGCAGTGATCGCGGATGACGGGTCGATCACCCCGGTCAGGGAAGGCGCGGCGACGGTTACGGCTTCGACGCCCCGGACGGATGAATATGAAGCCTGCGAGGCTGAGATGTATTTTTATGTCCTTGCCGAGAATGACGGTCTGTACCTGACGGATATGGCAAAGCATTTTTACTATGAGGGAGCGGAATACCAGCCGGGGGAACTGCCTGCCGAGACAGAGCGGGAACTATGCCTGACACAGCCTGACCTGAAGCTGTTCATAGAGGATTATTTAAATTCCTGGGAAGAGAAGCTGGAACAGACAGAGGCAGTCCTGACAGCTATCCTGAATTACGGAGATCAGTACTTCAGCAAAAACAGCCTTTTCGACGGCTACACCAGCAGCAGCGAGGCGGGCCGGACAGACTGGATGCAGCTGCTCTACCGGAGAGAAGGCCTGTGCTCCTACAATGCAAGTTTCTTCTGTTATCTGATGCATCTTGGCGGGCTTCCGGCCATGCAGGTCGACAGTCCCGTAACGGAGAAACGCGCGCACAGCTGGAATCTGATCGAGCATAATGGTTATTACTATAATCTCGAGGAGTATGATTTTCTGCACGCTCCGAAGGATCGCTATGTGATTCCCCCTCTTTCCGAGAAAACGGCAGCTTATTTCCCGGGGCATATCATACAGGAACATGTCGTACATTTTCCCGTTCCGGGGATTCTGGAGAATTCCTGGAAGATTGAAGACCTTGGAAAGGATCTCTCCAGGCAGTGCCCTCTCTTAATGTATGAGCGGGGGGAAGACGGCGGATACCGCGTCCGGTTTGATGAGATCAGAGAAGGTCACATTCCGGAATGGCTGGACGGCAGCCCGGTTTCTCTGGATGAAATCAGCTATAAAAATATGGAAACAGATCTGCAAGACGGTCAGTATAATGAGGAGGCAAAACCTCTCTTTGACAGGGCAAACGCCCTGCTGTGGGAGGAAATCGCTCCCCTGATGAAAGCAGAAGAGCAGACGGAAGGAGATTGTGAACGCCATCCAGGTGGGAGGATATGATCCCTGTACCATCACGGATTTTGAGATTCCGAAAAAGTACGGCCTTCGTCAGACAATCGCGGATACCCTTGGCGTGGGCGGCGTATTCCGCGCCCTCCGGACGATCCCGGTCATGCTGGATTTTGCCCGCGACATGGAGGAGGTCTGTCCGGACGCCTGGCTGCTCAATTATACGAATCCCATGGCCATGCTTACAGGGGCCATGCTCACGATGACCGGCATCCGGACGGTCGGCCTCTGCCACAGTGTGCAGG
>DGHP01000004.1:0-5995 GCA_002392705.1 Lachnospiraceae bacterium UBA3845
CACCTGCCTCAACCCCCTGCACACGGCGCTGGCGGTCTACGGATGCCTGCTGGGCTATACCAAGCTGAGCGATGAGATGAAGGACAGCGAACTGAGGGATCTGATCATGGGCGCAGGCTACAGAGAAGGCCTTCCGGTTGTTATCGATCCCGGCATCCTGGTGCCGAAGGAGTTCATCGATACGGTCGTGAACATCCGTATCCCGAATCCCTTTATGCCTGATACGCCGCAGAGAATTGCCTGCGATACCTCCCAGAAGCTTCCGATCCGCTTCGGCGAGACGATCAAGGCTTACATAAAGGCGGATGACAAGGACGTCATGGACCTGAAGCTGATCCCGCTGGTTTATGCAGGATGGCTGCGTTATCTGATGGGCGTCGACGATGAGGGTGAGCGCTTCGAACTCAGCCCGGATCCGCTGCTGGATCAGGTCTGCCCCTATGTGGCATCCTTCAGGCTCGGAGAGCCCGTCACAAAGGAAGAAGCAGAAGAAAAGCTCAGAGAACTTCTGGAGGATGACAGGATCTTCGGCGTGAACCTGTTTGAAGCGGGTCTTGCTGACAGAGTGCTCGGATATTTCCTGGAACTGATTGCAGGAAAAGGCGCGGTCAGGGCTACCCTTAAGAAATACGTGCACTGATATCTGACGGCTTTGTCCGGAGCAGGGAAAGCGGCTGCAGGACAAAACCTGCAGGATCTGATCTGTCAGATACCCGGACAGAGTCTTAATGGAGCGACCAGATGAACATTACTTTTCAGACGATCCTGCCATTTATCCTGGCGATTCTGCTGATCTTCATCATTCCGATGCTGGCTGCCAGGAACGGGATGAGCTACGGGGAGTTCGTGAAGTCCATCTTTACCGGCTTTGCAAAGAGGGAATACGGCCCGGGCGACAGAACGAAGCAGATCCGGGAGCCGGTCCTGAGCAACGGGCGGAAGAATGAACTGACCCAGCTGGTTTCCACTCTCCTGATCTTCGTCAGGAGGAATAAGATCAGCATGGTCTATCCGGGGACAGTAGTGAAGGGGCAGGAACAGTCCACGATCCTGTGCTTTGTCGTGACAGGCGCCTGTGTATACGGGATCAACTGTTTCGGCTATTCCGGCAGTATCCGGGAACTTTCCGGGAAGTTCTGGAAGCAGCATATGAACGGGCAGGACAATCAGATAGAAAACCCCAGGGAGCTGAGCCGCAGGCAGTACAGACTTGTGCGGGAAGCGATGGACAGGGCAGGGATGAAAGATGTTCCTCTTGAGGTGGAAAGCGTATTCACGAACCGTGATGTCACCCTCCTGCTTCAGAACGAAGAAGGCGTCTATGATACAAAAGGGCTGATCCGGATGCTTGGCGAAAAGCTTGCAGCGGAAACGGCGGTCTTCGATCCCCAGGAGACGGCTCTGGCTCTGAAGAAACTGACAGTAGTGGTGAAGAAAGGCGGGCGCGGGAAGCGCCCCGCCTGACAGGGAACCGGTATGAGTACCGGCCCCGGCAGACAAAGGTAACCTGCATGTCGGAGAACATGCATAATAGCCGCGGTTTACATCCTGGTGCATGGAAGTGTGAACCGCAGCAGATAATTATATCTTTAAGGAGGATATAAGTTATGAAGAAGTTTACGGCAGCTATCATCACCGCAGCGGTTGCGGCAGCACTTGCAGTTCCGGCCATGGCGGCGGACTACACCATCACTCTGGGACACATCCAGTCCGAGGACGACTCCTGGCATCAGGCAGCTCTTGCATTTGAAGAGTATGTTGAGGAGAAATCCGAAGGCGCGATCGAAGTAGAAGTATATCCGAACTCCCAGCTCGGCTCCGAGATCGATATGCTCACCTCCATTCTTCAGCAGTCCGGATGTGACATCACCTATACCGGTGAGTCCATGCAGACCTATCAGCCGGATCTGGGTATGCTCGGCATGCCCTACCTGATCCAGTCTGACGAGCAGATGGAAGCGGTTCTGGAAGGCGAAGTCGGCGATCAGTTTGAACAGCTGATGGAAGACTGCGGCATGAAAGTTCTCGGTTACTTCACCCGCGGCCCGAGATATATCACCTCCAACAAGAAGATTGAAAGCCTTGCGGATATGAAGAACCTTCTGATCCGTACCCCGCAGTCCCCGATGACAGTCGCCGCTTTCGAAGCTACCGGCGCAAAGCCGACTCCGATGGCACTGAATGAAGTCTTCACATCCCTGCAGCAGGGCACCATCGAAGCACAGGAAAACCCGATGGCATTCATCGAGAGCCAGTCCTTCTATGAAGTACAGAAGTATCTCATCAAGACCGCTCACCTTCGTTCCTGGGTTTACATCGCGATGGGCAAGGCTCAGTTCGACGCGCTTCCGGAAGATCTGCAGCAGGTCGTTCTTGACGGCGGAAAGCATGCGCAGGAAGTTGAGCATGAGCTCTTCCTTGAGAACGAGGAAAAGTTCACAGAGCTGCTTCAGGAGCAGGGCATGGAGTTCGTTGATGTTGATGTTGATGAGTTTGCTGAAGCCATGGTCGGCGGCGTTCTTCCGACTCTGACCGAGAGCCAGAAGGCGATCTACGATGAGATCGCAGCTCTGAAGACAGAAGAGTAATATCAGCTGAAAGATCTGCCTGACAGATCTGCTGTCAGGCAAGCCGGCGGTCTCAGGGCCGCCGGCAATATGTTTGCATTCGTATGGTCTGAGTATTTTCTCCATGGTTTTGCTCCGGAAGGGACAAAAGAGGGGAAGGCCCGCAAGATCGTACCGCAATGTTATGAAGGAGATAACAGAGATGAAAGCTTTCAAAAAGTTTGTTGCTGTCTACAGAGAGATCCTCAGCGTGATCGGCAGCTGCTTCTTTCTTACTTTCTGCGCCTGTGTTCTGATCCAGATTATCTCCAGAAACTTCCTGCCTTCCGCTCCGTCCTGGACAGAGGAACTGGCAAGATATACATTCATCTACATGGTTGCTTTCGGAAGCGGCGTTGCCATTCTCAAAGATGAATTTGTATTCGTTGAGTTTCTGAATGATACCCTGGAGGCAAAGGGATTCCATTCTGTGAACAAGGTCATCCGGCTTCTGGTGACAGTTGTGATGCTTGCGCTGAGCGTCTATATTCTGATCTTTGCTGTTCCGGGATTTGCCTTCCTGAAATTCCAGATGGTTTCCACAGCCATGCAGGTTCCGATGCAGTATATCTATTTTTCCCAGGTTCTGATGTTCGGTTTTCTTTCTCTCAGCTGCATTTTCCGCATCATTCTTATGATTGCGGACTGGAATAAAAGCCCCATGACCGAGGAAGAAAAACTGCAGGCTATGAAAGAAGAGGAGGGGATCGCGTAATGGTAGCTGCATTATTTATCACATTTGTCGTCTGCCTGTTCGTAGGAATCCCGGTTGCTTTCAGCCTCGGAGTCGCCTCACTGGTCTATTTCCTCGGAACCGGCATGCCGATTATCCAGTTTGCACAGCGTTTCTTCGCCGGTATGGATTCCTTTACCCTGCTCTGCATCCCGGGCTTTACTTTTGCGGGAAACCTGATGAACCAGGGCGGTATCTCGGATAAGCTCCTCGGCTTCGCGGACGCGATCGTCGGTCATCTGAGCGGCGGCCTTGCCTACGCGAACGTTCTCGCCTCCATGGTATTTGCCGGAATCTCCGGAACCGCGCTCGCGGATACGGTTTCCCTGGGCGGCATTGAAATCCCGATGATGGCAAAACAGGGGTATGACGTCCCCTTCTCCGTTGCGGTAACAGCGGCCAGCTCCTGTATGGGCCCGATTATCCCGCCTTCCGTACCGATGATCATCGCGGCAACGATGACAGGCCTGTCCGTATCCAAGATGTTCATGGCCGGTATCGTTCCCGGCATCCTCATGGGCGCCGGCATGTGCTTTGTCTGCTGGTATGAGTCAAAGAAACATAATTATCCGAAACGGGACCGGATGAGCAGCTTCAAGGAAATTGTGCATGAAGGCAGGGAAGCCATCTGGGCCATCATCATGGTAGCGATCATTCTGTTCGGTATCATGGGCGGTGTTATGACGCCTACTGAAGCGTCCATCGTCTGCATTGCCTACGGAACAATCGTATCTTTTGTGGTTTACCGGAAGCTGAATCTCAAGTCCTTCTACGGGTGCCTGAAGACTACGCTTTCCTCCTCGGCCGCCATTATGGCGCTGGTTGCCTTTGCGAATGTCTTCGCCTATATCCTTACCAAGGAACGGATTCCGAATATGATCGCGGACGCGATGCTCGGCCTTACCTCCAATAAGTACATCATCCTGCTGCTGATCAATCTTTTCCTGATCTTTGTCGGTATGTTCATGGAGACCATCGCCGCCATCCTGATCCTCTTCCCGGTTCTGCTGCAGCTGGCTACGGCTGTAGGAGTTGATCCGGTTCAGTTCGGCATCATCGTCGTCATGAACCTGGTGCTTGGACTGTGCACGCCGCCGGTCGGTGTCTGCCTGTTCGCGGCCACTTCCATCGGCGACAAGACATCAAAGGATCTGGGCGGACCCGGAAACAAGCTGTCGGAGAACGTGGTAGCGCTGATTCCCTTTATGATTTCCAACTTTACCGTGCTGGCACTGACAACCTATGTTCCGGCGATCTCCGTCGGCGTAGCGAATCTGATCACAGGACGCTGACAACAGCGGAATAATTCTACCGGGGCAGCTCCTGAAAGGAGAACCCCTGACTGACAGGAGAGACATATATGGGAAAAATTAAGGCTGTACAGATTTTCAAACCCGAAGATCTGCGGATCATCGACATGGATATGCCGGTGATCGACGAGAAGAACAATGTACTGGTAAAGATCACAGCTTCAGGTATCTGCGGCTCGGACGTGGGAATCTACCACGGCCAGAATGCCGCTGCCACCTACCCGCGCGTGATCGGGCATGAGATCGTCGGAGAGGTTGTGGAAGCCGGACCGACGGCAAAGAAGGTAAAAGTCGGCGACCGCGTCATCATCGACCAGGTTACGGCCTGCGGACACTGCTGGGCCTGCCGGCACGGCCGCCCGAATGTCTGCCAGCATCTGCAGGTGCGCGGGGTCCATATCGACGGCGGATACCGTGAGTATATGGCGGTGCCGGACAAGGACTGCTACATCCTTCCGGATTTCCTGCGCTACGAGGACGCTGTGCTGATCGAGCCGACTACGATCGCGGTCCAGGCCTGCTCCAGAGCCCAGCTGAATGAGGAGGACGAGCTTCTGATCATGGGCTGCGGCGCCCTCGGCTCCAGAATGCTCAGCATCGCGAAGCTCCATGGCTGCAAAATCATCGTCGCGGATGTGGTGGATGAGAAGCTGGCGGAGGCAAAGCAGAACGGCGCGGATTATACGGTCAACCTGCTGAAGGAAGATCTGGCTGAAAAGTGTAAAGAGTATACGACAGACGAATATGGTCCGACTGTTTCGATCGACTGCGCCTGCACGAAGGATTCCCTTGGGACCTGCATAAAGGTGACCGGCAACGCCGGGCGCGTCATCACCATGGGATTCTCCGTCGCGCCGACGGAAGTCACCAATTTCGGCATTACCTCCAAGGAACTGGATATCCGCGGCTCCAGGCTGCAGAACCGCAAGTTCCAGGAAGTCATCGATCTGGTCAACGCGGGTAAGGTGGATCTGGATCACAAGATCTCCCATACCTATCACTTTACAGATGCCCAGGCGGCCTTCGATTTCAACGACACCCATGATCCGTCAATCAGAAAGATTGTCCTGACCATGGACTGAAACGGCAGCTTTTCGGGAAGAGAAAGAGCAGGTGGAATCATCCTGCCGATATAAAGAGACACTGTGCGGATCCGGGACCGTAAATCGTATCGACCGGGACCGCGCAGTGTTTTTTTTGACGGCTGTCTTGCCTGCAGGCCGCCATGTGATTATTATTAAGAACAGCTGCTACTATTTACGGCCTGTTTGAAATCAGCTTCCGGTTCGTCGTGCCTTCAGGAGAAACAGGTTCTGATTGCAGATAAGGCCTGCGAAGCAGGAACT
>DGHP01000004.1:6047-28164 GCA_002392705.1 Lachnospiraceae bacterium UBA3845
CTCCACACACAGCCTCAGACAGAAGGAGCGATGATGCATGAAACATGAATTCCACAGCAGGGTGCGCTACAGTGAATGCGGGCAGAACGGGGAACTGACCCTTGGGGCAGTCGTCAACTATTTTCAGGATGTCTCTTCCTTCCAGGGGGAAGCAGGAGGCATCGGAATCGAGTATTTGAAAAAACACCATGTGGCCTGGATCCTGTCCGCCTGGCAGATCATCATAGACCATTACCCGAGGCTGGCGGAACCTGTAACGGCCCAGACCTGGGCGTATGAGTTCAGGAGTTTTTTCGGCTCTAGAAACTTTACCCTTCTGGATGGCAGTGGTAAGATGGCTGCATGGGCGAACAGTATATGGGTGCTGTATGATACGGAGCGGCAGCGGCCGGTACGGGTGCCGAAAGAGATCATCGATATCTACGGATTAAGCCCCAGGCTGGAGATGGACTATGCGGACCGGAAGATTCCGGAACCCACGGACGGGATCCTGATGGAGGGATTCGCTGTGGAACGGCACCATCTTGACACAAACCATCATGTGAACAATGAACAGTATATCGCCATGGCATCCGAATACCTGCCGGATGGCTTCCGGATCCGCGAGATGCGCTGTGAGTATAAGAAACAGGCGCTGCTGGGGGACAGGATCTGCCCGTATGTGCAGACCGATGACCAGAAGACGGTTGTCGCGCTCAGGAACGCGGGCGGGGAGAGCTGCGCAGTTGTGGAATTCTACCCCGGATAAGGTCTTCCGGGCCTACAGACTGCTTTAGCGGGCTGCGGACTTCGCGGCAGGGAAAGAGGCCGGGCTTAGCCGGACAGAGAAAGGACGGAATAACGATGATGAAACTCGGAGAAAAACAGGTACTGAAAGCGGAACGCTTCCGGGACTTCGGGGCGTATCTTTCAGATGGGGAAAGCACGGTCCTGCTTCCGAAAAAGGAGGTGCCGGAAGGCCTTCAGGCAGGGGACGAGATCGAGGTTTTCCTCTATAAAGATTCCTCCGACCGGCTGATCGCCACCACCAGGCAGAGTGCCTTAACCCTTCATCAGATCGCGCTGCTGAAGGTCCGGGAACTGTCGAAGATCGGGGCATTTCTGGACTGGGGGCTGGAGAAGGACCTCCTGCTTCCTTTTCATGAACAGACACGCAGGGTCCAGGCAGGAGAAGAAGTGCTCGCGGCGCTCTATATAGATAAAAGCGGGCGCCTGGCTGCCACGATGAATGTGTATCCCTACCTGCGGACGGACTCTCCTTATCAGCCGGATGATACCGTACAGGGGCGCATATATGAAAAGAGCGATAATTTCGGCGTGTTCGTGGCGGTGGATGACTGCTACAGCGCCCTGATCCCGAAGCAGGAGGAGGCAGGGGACCTCAGGATCGGGGATGTGATCCGGGCCAGAGTGACCAAAGTGCGTCCGGACGGGAAGCTGAACCTGGCTGTCCGCCGGAAGGCCTACCTGCAGATGGACGCCGACGCCGAGGCCATCCTGAAGGGGATCGATGAATATGAGGGCGTGCTGCCATTTGATGACAAGGTATCTCCTGAGATTATCAGGAGAGAATTCGGACTGAGTAAAAATGCTTTCAAGCGGGCGGTCGGGCATCTCATGAAGCAGGGACTCGTGCGGATCGGGGAACGCAGGATCTACCGCGTGGAGAATCCGGAGCAGGATTGAAACAATCTACCCAAAAAGGCAGTTTCATGTTATTATAGAAATAACAATTCTGAGAAAAGGAGGGCGGCCGTCTCTGCGGCCGGATCTGGTATGAACAGAGCTAGAATTGGGGCCAGGGTATACCTGATTATGGTCTCGGTAGTGATAGGTGTGAGTCTGCTCCTGGGGCTGATCGGCGTGGGCAGGCTGCTGAATGTTTATAATGATACTGCGCTGTCGGAGCTTCTGTATCTTGCCCCGGTCGTGGTGATACTGGTACAGGGCCGCTTTGAGATCCTGCGCGGCATGAAGCTGAAGCCGATCAATATCCTGACGATTCTCTGGACGATGCTCTTCGCGGCGCTCCTGCTTCCGCTCTGCATCCTTCTGAATCTGCTGACCCAGTTCCTGGTTCCGAATGCCGTGGCCGGTCTGTTCAGCTCCATCGGACGCATGCCTCTGCTGACGAATCTGATCTACTGTGCCTGCCTTCCGGCGCTGGTGGAGGAATATCTGTTCCGGGGCGTATTTTATCAGTATTTCCGCCCGAACGGACTGCTGAAGACGGCTCTGGTCACCGGGCTTATGTTCGGCCTGGCGCATCTGAACCTGAACCAGTTTCTTTATGCATTCGCGATCGGCATATTCTTTGTATTTCTGAAGGACGCGTCGGGAAGCCTCTTTGCCTGCATGCTTGCCCATACAGTGCTGAACGGGCTGAACGTTCTGGCCCAGCATATCGTTTCCCTGAATCTTCCGGAGAATGTGACCAGCGCGATGGTTGAGGCGCAGAGCGAGACCGCGAGCGTGAGCGGCCTGAGCCTGATCTACTGGATTCTCCTTACCGCTGTCTCGACAGCGGGCGTTATCCTTGCCATTATTGTGATGCGGCAGATCGCAAAGACCTGCGGCAGGGAAAAGGTCTTCTCCGAAGCGGCGAAAGGCAGAGACCGCCTGAGAGGAAAGGCGGGGAGGCTTTTCTCCGTGGAACTGATTATCGGAATCGCTCTTCCGCTGATCTATATGGGCTTCCGCCTGCTTCTGCACTGATCCGGCGCAGTCAGGGACTGCCCGTCGGGCGGAAAAGACTCTGCTGTTTATAGGATTACGGTCAGGCTCTCCTTCCAGGAGGGCCTGCTTTTTAAGAAAGAAAACAGGAAATAGCGGCCATGCCCGCGCGGCGGGCATCTGAGAGCAGCACTTGGACCTGACGGTTACGGAAGGAGTCGGTTTGAATTTCACACATCTGCACGTTCATACGGAGTACAGTCTGCTGGACGGCTCAAATAAGATAAAGGAATATGTCGCCCGCGTGAAGGAGCTCGGCATGGATTCCGCGGCGATCACGGATCACGGCGTCATGTACGGCGTGATCGATTTTTATCAGGAGTGCATGAACCAGGGGATCCGGCCGATCATCGGCTGTGAGGTCTATGTCGCGCCGGGCTCCCGTTTCGACCGTGAGATCAGCAGGGGCGATGACCGCTATTATCATCTGATCCTGCTGGCCGAGAACAACCGGGGATACGCGAACCTGATGAAGATCGTATCAAAAGGGTTCGTGGACGGATATTATTACAAGCCGAGGGTGGACAAGGAGGTCCTGCGCGAATATCACGAGGGCATCATCTGCACAAGCGCCTGCCTGGCGGGAGAGGTGCAGAGATTTTTAGCCCGCGGCCTCTATGAGGAGGCGAAGGAGGCGGCCTTGTCCTACCGGGATATATTCGGGGACGGCAATTTCTTTCTGGAACTGCAGGATCACGGGATTCCGGAACAGAAACAGGTGAACGCCCAGCTGCTGCGTATGAGCAGAGAACTGGGGATCGGCCTTGTCGCGACGAACGACTGCCATTATACTTATGCCCAGGACGCGGCGCCCCATGATGTTCTGCTCTGTCTCCAGACCGGAAAGAAGCTGCAGGATGAAGACCGCATGCGCTATGAAGGCGGACAGTATTATGTCAAGTCCCCGGAGGAGATGGCAGCCCTGTTTCCCTATGCGCCGGAAGCATTGGAGAATACTTACCGGATTGCGCAAAGATGCAGTGTAACGATTGAATTCGGCCACTATAAGCTGCCGCGCTTTGACGTGCCCGGAGGAAAGAGCGCCTGGGAATACCTGAATGAGCTGTGTCTGAGCGGACTTGCCGAGCGCTATGACCCGGTGACGGATCAGCTCAGGGAACGCCTTGACTATGAACTGGCGGTCATCCGCCAGATGGGCTTTGTCGACTATTTCCTCATCGTCTGGGATTATATCCGTTATGCCCGCAGCGTTGGAATCGCCGTGGGCCCCGGAAGAGGGTCCGCCGCCGGAAGCCTGGTCTCTTATACCCTGGGCATCACGAAACTGGATCCGATCCGCTACAACCTTCTCTTTGAGCGCTTCCTGAATCCGAACAGGGTCTCCATGCCTGATATCGACGTTGACTTCGACTTCGAGCGCAGGCAGGAGGTGATCGATTATGTGGTCCGCCGCTACGGCAAGGACTGCGTAGCCCAGATCGTCACATTCGGAACTCTGGCGGCCCGTGGCGTGATCCGTGATGTCGGGAGAGTCATGGACCTGCCCTATTCTCTGTGTGATACCATCTCCAAAAAGATCCCCATGGAGCCGGGGATCACCATCGACAAGGCCCTGCAGCAGAGCCAGGAACTTCGGACCATGTATGAGACCGATGAGAAGATTCATGAGCTCATCGATATGTCGAAGCGTCTGGAAGGTCTGCCGAGGCATACTTCCATGCATGCGGCGGGCGTGGTGATCTGCCAGAAGGAGGTGGACGAGTTTGTGCCCCTGTCGCGCTCATCCGACGGGACCATCGTCACCCAGTTCACCATGGTTGCGATCGAGCATCTGGGCCTTCTGAAGATGGACTTTCTCGGACTGCGCACGCTTACGGTGATCCAGAACGCCGTCCGGATGGCGTCGGAAAAAGAAGGCAGAAAGATCGACATCGACCGGATCGATTATTCGGATCCGAAGGTATATGAATATATTTCCACCGGAAAGTGCGAGGGGATCTTCCAGCTGGAATCCGCGGGTATGAAGAGCTTCATGAAGGAACTCAGGCCCGGGATCCTGGAGGACCTGATCGCCGGAATCTCCCTGTACCGGCCGGGGCCGATGGATTTTATCCCCCAGTATATCAGGGGCAAGGACCATCCGGAGACCATCACATACGATACGCCGCTCCTTGAGCCGATCCTTCAGCCGACCTACGGCTGCATCGTTTACCAGGAGCAGGTCATGCAGATCGTCCAGTCGCTTGGGGGCTTTAATCTGGGGCAGAGTGACAACGTCAGGCGCGCCATGTCCAAGAAGAAGGCCGCGGAGATGGAGAAACAGCGGGTGAACTTCGTCTACGGCAATGAGAGTGAGGGGATTCCCGGCTGCATCGCCAACGGAATCGATGAGAAGACAGCAAATAAGATCTATGATGAGATGACGGATTTCGCGAAATACGCCTTCAATAAATCCCACGCCGCTGCCTACGCGGTCGTCGCCTACCAGACTGCCTGGCTGAAATACTATTACCCGGTGGAATTCATGGCGGCCCTGATGACGTCCGTGATCGATAATCCAGGAAAAGTGGCGGAATATATCATGACCTGCAGGAGCATGGGCATCCGCATCCTTCCGCCGGACATCAATAAGGGGGAGGGCGGATTCTCTGTGACTTATGAGGAGGCAGGCGGTCCGGGATGCATCCGTTATGGCCTGAACGCCATCCGTTCGGTCGGGAGGCCTGTGATCGAGGCGCTGATTGCCCAGAGACAGATCGGGGGTCCGTATACAGACCTGCGCAATCTGGCGGAGCGCCTGGGCTCTGATCTGAATAAGAGAGCGGTGGAAAACTGCATCAAGGCGGGCGCCCTTGACTCCCTCGGCGGGAACCGCAGGCAGATGATGCTGGCCTACGCGGGGGTTTTTGATGCAGTTCAGAAGGAGAAGAAGAACCAGATATCGGGACAGATGTCGATCTTTGACCTTCTTGCGGGGGAGGATCAGGAGGTGGGCGCCGTTACGCTCCCGAATGTTCCCGAATACGAGAAGGGGCAGCTTCTTGCCTATGAGAAGGAGGTTCTCGGCATCTATGTCAGCGGTCATCCGCTGGAGCAGTATGAGGATGTCTGGAGACGGAACATAAGCGCCCTGTCCACCGATTTTGCCATCAACGATGAGACCGGGCAGGCGGACCGGCTGCAGGACGGATCCATCCAGATCATCGGCGGAATCCTGGAGAATATTACGACCAAGTACACGAAGACGAGCCGCACGATGGCCTTCCTTACGATTGAGGATCTGACAGGCTCCGTGGAGGTGCTGGTTTTCCCGAATGACTATGATAAGAGCAGGGAACTGCTGAATCAGGATGCGCATCTGTTCATCCGCGGCAGGGTATCCCAGGAGGATGACAAGCCCAGCAAACTGATCGCCGAGAAGCTCTGGCGCTTTGAGGAGGTTCCGGCTGAGCTGTGGATCCGCTTCGACACGATGCAGGATTACCTGGCCTGCGGGAGAGAACTGACGGATATACTTCTTAAGGCCCAGGGAATTCCGGAGATCCGGAGTACGGTTCCGGCGTCCCGCATCGCGGTTTATGTTCAGAATCCCAGGAGCGTGAAAAATCTGAATTTCACCGGCCAGATCTATCTGCCGGAAAGCCTGACGGCAGACCTGCGGTCCCGTTTCGGGGAAGAAAATGTGATTCTGAAGCCTGGAAAACTGATGACCGGAAGTTATAATTCACGGCCATATTGAAATCGGGTTCCGGTATGTCGTGCCTGCAGGAGAAGCAGGTTCTGATTTCAAATATAAAATTTAAACAGGCGGCACAGAGCCGCCTGTTTTTCAGTCTTTTCCCTTCAGTTCAAACTTGTAGCCTACCCCCCAGACCGTGGAGAGGGACCATCTTCCGGTATCATGAATCTTTTTCCGAAGCCGCTTCATATGAACGTCGACCGTCCGGGTATCGCCGACGTAGTCGTATCCCCAGATATGGGTCAGCAGCTGCTGTCTGGTGAACACCTGGTTCGGGGAGGCGGCCAGGAAATAAAGCAATTCGATCTCTTTGGGCGGCATCTGCTGTTCAGCGCCTTTGTATACGACCGAATAGGTTTCAAGACTGATCTTCAGATCCGGATATTCGATCGGGGGATGGCCGGATCGGGAAGACAGTTCCTGCTCTGCCAGCACTGCTCTTCTGAGAAGCGCCTTGAGCCGTGCGCTCAGCTCGCGCATGTCATAGGGTTTTATAAGATAATCGTCCGCACCGATCTCAAGGGCCAGCACTCTGCTGAAAACGTCGCTGCGCCCGCTGGTAACGATAATCGGCACATGGGACTTCTTCCGTATGCTGCGGATGATCTGGAGCCCGTCCGCTTTGGGAAGCAGTGGATCCAGAATTACGGCATCCGGAGGGAAGGCGCGGATCTGTTCCGCCGCACCTGCGGTATCTGACAGTACCGTTACATCAAACAGCTCTTCCGACAGATAAGCAGCGGCGCTTTTCGCCAGCTTTTCATCCATGTCGGCGATCAGTATCTTCTGTCCTTTCTTCATTCTGTTCTCTCCCATGAACCTTCTCCTGGTTTCCGGAAGCGGATCTCCTGCGGTAATTCCCCGTACCGCGGAGAAAAATAAATCAGATGCGCCGTAGCCGGGCCTCATCACATGCAGTCCGGCCGGGGCGGAAAAGAATCCGCATCAGCGGAATGTTACGATGGTTACGCCCGCGTCGCCTTCCCCGAACTGGCCGAGGCGGTAGCTGTCCACATGCTTCTGCCTGCGAAGATAATCATGTACTGCCTTGCGCAGGGCGCCGGTTCCTTTCCCGTGAACAATCCTGACACTGGGAAGATGTGCAAGGTAAGCGTCATCCAGATACTTGTCCAGCTCCGGGAGGGCCTCATCAACCGTTTTCCCGAGCAGGTTAATCTCCGTGGAGACCGATGCGGATTTGGACATCTTCACCCTGCCGGCACCGGAAGATGAGACTTTTTTATCCTGTCTGGGAGCTTCCTCTATAAGGGCAATATCTTTGAGGCTGACCTGGGAATGCAGGATGCCCATCTGCACCTGCAGATTTCCCTTTGCATCCGGAAGAGAGAGCACTGTGCCGTCCAGATTCATGGATATGACATGCACCCGGTCGCCGATGTGAATCTTCTCGGCGGTCAGTTCCCTGTGGGGTGTTTTTACCGCGGCTTCGCTCTTTGCCTGGTCCATGGAAGCGATCTTTTCTCTCAGGCGTGTGCGCTCCCGCTCCATCTCGCGGGCAGCGTTGGCACTGCCGCCGTATTTGTTATAGTTGCGGATCGTCTCGTCCGCGAACTGTTTTGTTTCCCGCAGAATCTGCGCGGCTTCCTGCCTGGCTTTTTCAAGGATTTTTTCCCGGGAATCATTCAGGCGCTGCTGGCTGGAAGCCAGTGAATCGCGGAGCGCTTTGATCTGGGCCCGGTTTCTGGAGATCTCGTCCTCCGCCTGTTCCATGGAAAGGCGCCGGTTCTCCAGATCGGAGATGACATCCTCAAAGTCTTCCTCCTCCTCGGAGATGTGCCTGCGGGCTTCCTCGATGATCTCTTCCGGCAGGCCCAGTTTTCTGGAGATGGCAAAGGCGTTCGACTTACCGGGAACTCCGATCAGAAGGCGGTAGGTCGGGCGCAGGGTGCCGACATCAAACTCACAGCAGGCATTCTCCACGCCATAGGTGGAGAGGGCATAGATCTTCAGTTCGCTGTAATGCGTCGTGGCGATCGTCCGGATCCCCCTGCCGTGGAGGCTGGAGAGGATGGCGATGGCAAGGGCGGCGCCCTCTTCCGGGTCGGTGCCGGCGCCAAGCTCATCGAAAAGAACCAGGGATTTTTCGTCCGCCATCTTCCAGAAGGAGACAATATTGGTCATATGACTGGAAAATGTACTCAGGCTCTGTTCGATGCTCTGCTCGTCCCCGATATCCGCGAACACTTCGGTAAACAGGGTCAGTTCCGAGTGTTCCGCCGCCGGAATATGGAGCCCTGCCTGGCCCATCAGTGTGAGGAGCCCCACGGTCTTCAGGCTGACCGTCTTGCCGCCCGTGTTGGGACCGGAAATCACGAGCAGGTCGAAATCACGCCCGACCCGGATATCGATCGGCACGACCTTTTTGCGGTCGATCAGGGGATGTCTTGCCCGGTGGAGATCCACGATCCCATCTTCGTTGAAATCCGGGGCCGTGGCATTCATCTTCTTCGCGAGAGAGGCGCGCGCAAATATGAAATCCAGCTCCGTCATGAGCTGAATGTCTGAAATCAGATATTCGCTCTGCTCCGCGGCGGAAGCGCTCAGCACGGCAAGAATCCGTTCAATCTCCTTCTTTTCGTCCGCCTCCAGCTGACGGATGTCATTGTTCAGCTTTACGACAGCCATCGGCTCTACGAAGAGGGTCGAACCGGTGGAGGACTGGTCATGGATCATGCCGGGAACCTGGGAACGGTGCTCCGCCTTGACGGGAATGCAGTAGCGCCCGTCCCGCTGCGTGATGATCGCGTCCTGCAGGTAGGCGCGCATAGATCCGTTCACTATGGAGTTCAGCTGGGAACGGATGCGCTCCGCTGACAGTGAGATCTGCCTGCGGATATGCCTGAGTGCGGGGGAGGCGTCGTCCGCAATCTCCTCCTCGGAAAGGATGCACCTGCGGATCTCCCGGGCGAGGGCCGGAAGGGGTTCAATCCCCTGAAACATGGGGTCAAGAGAATCCGGCTCCGCTTCCTCCTCGCGGAGATTTTCCGCTTTTGCGTACTGCTTCGCACGGCCGGCGGCGTCGAGAAGCTTCGCGATGTCCAGAAGCTCGGAAATCCCGAAACTGCTTCCGATCGTAAGCCGCATAATATCCGCACGCAGGTCCTTTACGCCCGAAAAAGAGATGGCTCCCTTCCGGTAGATCCGCTTCAGCGCGTCGCCCGTCTCCCTCTGCATTCTGATTACTTCAGCGAGGTCTGAAGAGGGAATGAGCTGCCTGCACTTCTCTTTTCCCGGGGCGGAAGCCGCCTGCTCTGTGAGCATTTCTATGATTTTAGGGTACTCCAGTACCCGGAGAGCTTTTTCGTTCATATAATATCAGAAATCTCCAAACAGGAGTGCACAGATGCACCCCTGCAGTATAATCGATTCCGCAGCGCGGAGAGGAGACGATCCGTGCCGCCTGGGAATTCTGTTATTTACTTCACTTTCATTTTACCCTATAATAGACAAAAATGAAATCTGTTTTCAGGAATTTTCAGATTATTTTTCCCATATTTCCCCTCCGGGCAGACAGATGCTTCGCCGGGGGAGGGATGAGGGCGCTGCGAAGGACAGAGGGAGGCAGCTAGAAAGAGGCAGGCAGAATGAAATTCATAGAGACATTTCATGAGGGGGACAGGATCGGCGACGTGTATCTGTGCAAACACAGACAGAGCGCGATGGCAAAGAATGGAAAGAATTATGAGAATGTGGTGCTTCAGGACCGTACAGGGACAGTTGACTGCAAGATCTGGGATCCGACCTCGACGGGGATCGATGAATTCAGTCCCCTTGATTATGTCTATATTGTGGGGGATGTGACAAGTTTCCAGGGAAACCTTCAGCTGAATATCAAGAGAGTGCGTGTCGCCAAATCAGGCGAATACGAGGCGGAGAATTATCTTCCTGTCAGCGCGAGAGACAAGGACGAGATGTACGGGGAACTGATGGATCTGCTGTCCACCGTGGAGAATCCCTGGCTTAAGATGCTGATCGACAAGTATTTCGGCAGTGATTCCTTTTCGGAGGCTTTCAAGATGCATTCCGCCGCCAAAACCGTGCATCACAGCTTTGTGGGAGGCCTGCTGGAGCATACTCTGAGCGTTGTAAGGCTCTGCGACTTCTACTGCAGCCAGTATGCCTACCTGAACCGTGACCTGCTGCTGACGGCAGCTGCTTTCCATGATGTGGGAAAGCTGAAGGAGATATCGAATTTTCCGGAGAATGATTATACAGATGACGGCCAGCTGCTCGGGCATATCGTGATGGGATCGGAACTGATCGGTTATGCCTGCAGGACGATCAAGGGCTTTCCGCACAGGCTGATGAGCGAACTTCAGCACTGTATCCTGGCCCATCACGGCGAGTATGAGTACGGCAGCCCGAAAAAGCCCGCCCTGCCGGAGGCGATGGCACTGAATCTTGCGGACAACACGGACGCAAGGCTGGAAACCATGAAGGAACTGATGGAAAGCGCAGCCAGAAACCGGAATCCGGATGAGTGGCTGGGATACAACAAGCTGTTTGAGTCGAATATCCGCAGGTCCGGAGAGTGGAGCTGAGCTGCAGTGCAGACTGTCGGGCGTGCTGATGTATTCCGGCTTTAATAGATACTGCATCTCTGAACTGTGATCCGGCTGAGACGGAACAGATCAGGATGAAGCGGACTCAGATCCGGGGGAGAGATGGAAAAGAATACCATTATACAGATTGATATTGAAGATATGTCCGATGAAGGACTGGGAATCGGCCATGCCTTGGGCATGGCCGTTTTTGTGAAAGACAGCATTGTTGGGGACACGGTACGGGCAAAGATCACAAAGGTGAAAAAAAACTATGCCTACGCGCGTCTGGAGGAAGTACTCATCCCCAGTCCGGACCGGACTCAGGCTTTCTGCCCGGCTGCCCGCGCCTGCGGAGGATGTCAGCTGCAGGAGATGTCCTATGAAGCGCAGCTGCGGCTGAAACAGCGCAAGGTCAGGAATAACCTGGAGCGGATCGGTGGATTCGCAGGGCTGGAAGTACTGCCGGTAATCGGAATGGACGAGCCGTACCGCTACCGGAACAAAGCCCAGTTTCCGATCGGCGTAAACCGGGAGGGGAAACTGATCGCCGGTTTTTATGCAGGGCGTACGCATTCAATTATAGACAACCATGACTGCGGGATCGGAATAGAAGAGAACCGGTCGGTGCTGGAGACCGTGCTTGCCTATATGAAAAGAAACCATGCTGCCGCCTATGATGAAAGCAGCCACAGCGGAACCGTCCGCCATGTGATGACCCGCTGGGGCCGCTCGACCGGGCAGCTGATGGTGGTGATTATAGCTGCCGCAGACTGCCTTCCGGCTGAGGAAGACCTGGTCCGGAGCCTGAAGGAGGCTGCGGAGAAGGACAGGTGGACCTGCAGACTGACCTCTGTTGTACTGAATACAAACAAGGCAGTTACGAATGTCATACTGGGACATAAAAACCGTGTTCTCTATGGGCAGGATTACATAGAGGACAGGATCGGCGATAATCTCTACAGGATTTCCTCGATGTCTTTCTATCAGGTGAACCCGGTTCAGACTGAAAAACTGTACCGCACGGCCCTGGAGTACGCCGGCCTTACAGGAAGGGAAAATGTATGGGATCTGTACTGCGGCACCGGTACCATCTCCCTTTTCCTGGCCCGGAAGGCAGGGAAAGTCACTGGTGTGGAGATTGTTCCTGAAGCCATCGATAATGCCAGGGTCAATGCTGAACTGAACGGGATCCGGAACACGGAGTTTCTGGTTGGAAAGGCGGAGGAGATTCTGCCGCGGCTGGCTGCGGAGCAGGCTGAGACAGCGGGAAGCGGAGGAAAAATCGCGGATGTTATCGTGGTTGATCCGCCCCGGAAAGGGCTGGACCGTATCGTCACGGAGACGATTCTCAGCGCCGCCCCGGACCGAATCGTCTATGTGAGCTGCGACAGCGCCACCCTGGCAAGGGATCTGCGTCTTTTCTCGGAGGGAGGCTACCGGATTCAGAAGGTGCAGCCGGTAGATATGTTCCCGCATACTGTGCATGTCGAGACGGTATGTCTTTTGTCCAAACTTTCCGAGACGAAGAATCATATCAGCGTGAAGGTTGATATGGATGAGATGGATGTGACGGCAGCGGAAAGTAAGGCCACTTACCAGGAGATTCAGGATTGGGTGCAGGAGAAGTACGGATTCCATGTAACAAACCTGAATATTGCCCAGGTGAAACAGAAACACGGCATTATCGAACGAGAGAACTACAACAAACCCAAGTCGGAGGACAGCAGGCAGCCGGGATGTCCGGAAGAAAAGGCCAAAGCAATTGAGGAAGCTATGAAGTACTTCCAGATGATATAAGGAGAAGATATTGTGAATCTTTATGAGTTAATCAGCGAAATAGACTCATCAAAACTAGATCATCATTGGGATAATCTTCCATACTCTTTCAATCAGTCGAATCGGGCCAAATTGGAAGATGCTTTAGATATAGAAGTATTTGATCTAGTCAGGAAGGCATACGGGATTACGATCATCTACAGATCTGATCGAAGAAAAGACGATGCAAAATCTGAATATCGGATATATGGTGAAGAGGGTATTATTCCTTTTACAGATACCGAATTGAAGTTGTTAGAAAGTCTTGACTGGACAAGATTGCCGCATAATCTTAAAGCACATGTGAATGATGTTATTTGGTTATGCAATCATAAGTATGAGGCAGCAGAAACAGCAGCGGAAGAATATTATGAATCATACCATGAATGGTTTGATGAAGTAAACTGGGTACAGTGTGTTGATTACATAAGCAGGGCTATAGAACTCGTTGCAAAATTAGGGATCAATGACAAGAAAGATAATTTCTTGACTGAAGTTTACAATGATATTGTTAGACTGAATGGAGATGATTCTTCTTTTCTTTCTATTTCACTGATAGAGTTGATAATTAAACAGAAATTCTGTTGTGATTTCAGTACACTTCTTCCTCTTGTGGACAAACTGATCTCTAAAAATGAGGGCAGCATAAGCACTGCTCATATAGCAGAACAGGCCTATTATTTGAAAGCTAATCTATATAAGCAGTTGAAGGATCCTACATCTGAAAATAGTGTGTATGTGCAATATGCAGATGTCCTGATGCAAGGAGCAGAGAAGCTTGTAAAAGCACAGAATGGAGAGGGTACTGTCGATAATCGAAACTGGTTCATGGCAGAGAATGATATTAAGAAGGCTATCGGTTTATTTCAAAATCATGGCGCTCCAGAAAAAGCAGTAAATGCACAAAAACGCCTTGTTGAAATCCAGAAAGTTGCAATCAAGCATATTCCAATGCATGAGTTTAAATATGATGTATCTGAGTATTATAAACAATTCTGTAAAGAGTATGAAAATCATAATATCCATGAATTGATTTGGGATGTGATATTTGCATTTGGATTCCAAAATAAACAGAAAATTCGTGAAGATGTCACAAAGAATTCTTCTCCTATATCCTCATTGTTTCCAATGCAAATGTTAGGTTCTGAAGGACAGACCGAATTCGTACTTCCGGGCTTGCAATTGGATGATGAAAACAATATTCTCCTGCACATGTACCATAAGGCTAGAGAATATGAAATGATACAGGGCCAGACTGTTGGAGTTTGGTTCATTCAATACTTTAGAAAGATAGATTTACAAGAAGAAGATTTGGATTTGATTTTCGAGAACAATCCGATTATCCCCAAAGGGCAAGAAAAGGATGTTCAAAGAGGTGTGTATTATGGACTGACTGGACATATGTCAGATGCTCTAGATAAGTTGGCACCTAAGGTTGAGAATATTATTAGAAACCTTGCTGAAATGTGTGGTGATCTAACTACTTATTATGACTCAAAAGAAGGCGTTCAACAAAAGAGAGTCCTAAGTCAGGTATTTATCGGTGAGAAGCTCAATGAATGTATCGACGAAAACATTCTTTTTACCTTTGATGGATTACTTCAGCAGAAGGCAGGCTCCAATATTAGAAATAGAATTGGTCATGGATTAAACACCGAAACCGAGTGCTCTACAGGGGATTGTATTTACTTCGTTATGATAGTTTTGAAATTCTGTGCATTGTATTGCAAAAGCTTTATAGACGAAATTGAAAAACGTAACCATGACAACAGAAGCAATCAAAGGAAACCATCATGATCGAAGTGTATTATGCTGAAGACGATGAGGTCATCGGTAAATCCGTAAAAGACTATTTAGAGCAGCAGGATTGCAAGGTTACTGTCTTTGGGGCAATCGCCGATGTTCGGATAGCTTTGCTGAACCATCTGCCTACTGTTATCCTCTTGGATTGGAATATGCCGGATGGTCAGGGAAATGAATTGTGCGGCTGGATCCGGGAACGATGGAGCGAATTGCCAATAATCTATCTTACTGTTCGGGGAGACTCACATGATATTGTTACCGGATTTCAGAACGGTGCAGATGATTATGTCGTAAAGCCATTTGATCTGGCCGTCCTCTATTCCCGTATTCTAGCATTACTACGCAGGTCGAAGAGTGCAAAAGATACTAAACTCTTCTGTGATGATCTGATGATAGATAAAGAGAAGACAGCCGTTTTCTGTAGACAGCAGGAAATCATCGTAAGCCAGCCAGAATATCAGATTCTGCTGATTCTAATGGAAAATAAAGGAAAAACCGTAACCAGAAGACAGCTCTTAGAACAGGTCTGGGACAGCAGCGGTAATTATGTGAACGATAACACTTTGACTGTTACAATGAAACGGTTGAGGGAAAAGCTGGGGGATCCGGCCTGCCTGAAAACTGTCCGCAGTTTTGGCTATCGTATGGGGGACACAAAATGATTGAACGAAGAAAAAGAACGCTTTTGCTTGCGCTCCCCTTTATCATCCTCCTGCTGGGAGTAATACTTACCACTGTTTTATCGATTCAGACGTATCGGAAGATAGCCTTTGAACATATCTCCGCATTCTGCGAAATCGTGTTGGATCAATCACCGGAATCCGAGCAGCAGCTAATGGCTGATCTGAAAGAGTATCACTCTCTGTCTGAAAAAGAACTGAATGGCAATAACTACTTGGAAAAGTATGGATACCGTGCCGACGAATTCTGCAAAGGGCTTCCGGTCCATACTTTTCTTTTTCCTATCATATTGTTTGCTGCGACTGTTATTTCTGTTGTCGTCGGTATCTTGGCATTTCGCAGGCAGAACCGAAAACGTATCGATGAACTGACCGAGTATCTGGAACAAGTAAACATCGGATCCGGCGGAACACTGATACAGGCTCAGGAAGACGATTTCTCTCTTTTGCAGGATGAGATGTACAAAACCGTCACATCACTATATCAGACCAGAGAAGCTGCCATCGTAGCAAAGAAAAGCTTTGCGGAAAACCTGGCTAACATTGCCCACCAACTGAAAACACCGATTACGGCATCATTCTTGTCTTTACAGCTGATGAAGAAAGATACCCCCAATGAGTATGCAGATCAGGTTGAAAGACAGTTAGAACGATTGATTCGCCTGGAAGAATCATTGCTTATGCTTTCAAAGATTGATGCCGGGACGCTGCCGTTAAAACACGAAAATGTGGATCTGTATACAGTATTGAACCTGGCGGCGGAAAATCTGAATGACCTTCTGCAAAGAGACGGTATTACAATAGATATTCCGGATAATGGCTGTATCGAGTTCTCCGGCGATATGGAATGGACCATGGAAGCCATGATGAATTTGTTCAAAAACTGTATGGAACATTCGGTGCCAGGTGGGCTTATTTTCTGTGATTATTCAAGTAATCCACTTTATGCAGAAGTCCGGATCTGGGATAATGGGCCGGGCTTCGATCGGGAGGATTTGCCGCATCTTTTTGAACGCTTCTACCGGGGCAAGAGTGCCGTGGGAAATGGAATCGGAATTGGTCTGGCGCTCGCCAAATCAATTATTGAATTACAGAATGGAACCATTACTGCGTATAACCTGCAAAACGGCGGCGCATGCTTCGAGATAAGACTCTTCAGTCACTGAGATGTCACTTTGCTTTGCTATACTGTGCGCAGAATAAACCGCGCAACAGAAAGGAGAAAGTGACGTGGAGATCTTAAGGTGCGAAAATGTCCGAAAAGTGTATGGTTCCGGGAGCAACCAGGTTGTCGCTCTCGACCATATTGATCTTTCTGTAGAAAAGGGGGAGTTTGTAGCAATCGTCGGAGCATCCGGTTCGGGAAAGTCCACCTTGCTGCATATTTTGGGAAACGTGGATAAGCCGACAGAAGGGAAAGTCCTGATAGAAGGAACGGATATATCCACGATGAACCGGACGCAGGCCGCCATTTTCAGGCGCAGAAAGGTGGGCTTGGTTTATCAGTTCTATAATCTTATCCCAACGCTTACAGTCCGAAAAAACATCCTAATGCCGCTTTTGCTTGACAAGCGCAAACCCAATCAGGAATATTTTGACCAAATCGTGCAGTCATTGGGGATTGATGATAAGCTGGAAGCGCTTCCTGGACAGCTATCCGGCGGACAGCAGCAGCGTACGGCTATCGCCCGATCTTTGATCTATCGTCCGGCACTGCTTCTTGCCGATGAGCCCACAGGGAATCTTGACCGGAAGAATGGTGAAGAGATCATCGACCTTCTTAAACTGTCAAACCGGAATCTGGATCAGACCATCCTGCTGATTACCCATGATGAAAAGATTGCGCTGGAAGCAGACCGCATTATCACCATAGAGGATGGGAAAATCATCAGCGATCAGAAGCGGGGGTAACAGTATGTGGAAAGACTACTCAACTGGCTATATCAGGAATAACCGGGCCTCCAGTATATCTGTAATTGTGGCTGCGTTTATATCTGCACTATTTCTTTCGCTGCTGTGCTGTCTGTTTTACAATTACTGGAATTACGAGGTGGAAGCTGTTGTTCTTGAAGAGGGAGACTGGCAGGGACGGATAACCGGCATACTTGATGATAAGGCTTTGTCCGCTGTTACAAACTATCCAAATGTAAAGGACGCAGAATTCAATAAAGAACTATCAAATTATCAGACCGCAGTGATGGATATTCGCTTTCACAACATGCGGACGGTTTATCAGGACATGCCGCTGATTGCCAATCAGTTGGGAGTACCTGACGGTGCGGTATCATACAACGAACCATTGTTGTCGGATTACCTGATTCATGATCCGCAGGATACATCCCCGCCTCTGCTGCTTGTTTTTGCCCTGGCAGTTCTTCTGATTGTATCTGCTTCCCTGATTCTGATTATTCATAACTCCTTTGCTGTATCTATGAAAGCGCGTGTTCATCAGTTCGGGATATTCTCCAGCATAGGAGCAACGCCGGGGCAAATCCGTACCTGCCTTTTACAGGAAGCGGCTATTCTCTGCATTATACCCATTTTGCTTGGCAGTTTTTTGGGGATTGCCATTAGCTTCGGAATTATCAAGCTTGTGAATGTTATCGCAGAAGGAGTTGTCGGCAGACATGAAGCGACATTTACTTACCATCCGCTTGTATATGGCATTACAATTCTGGTGGCTTTCCTGACTGTGTTTATCTCTGCATGGCTGCCGGCCAGACACTTAAGCAAGCTGACTCCTATCGAAGCTATCAGAAATACAGGTGAATTGCAGCTTAAGCGTAGAAAGAAATCCCGCTTTCTTAAGCTTTTGTTTGGAACAGAAGGTGAATTGGCTGGGAATGCGTTGAAAGCACAGAAGAAGGCTTTGCGAACCTCTACGCTGTCATTAACTCTTTCCTTCCTGGGCTTTACAGCGATGCTGTGCTTCTTCACTCTTTCTGGAATAAGTACGAACCATACGTATTTCGAACGCTACCAGGATGTCTGGGATGTTATGGCCACAGTGAAGGACACAAAGATAGAAGATTTCGCCTATAATGAGGCTGTTCATGCTATAGATAACACAGACAGTGTAATCTATCAATTGACGGAAGCACGTTGTCTTGTCTCTGAAGAGGCCGTTAGCGACGAAGTGAAGGACCTTGGAGGACTGGCTGCCATAGCTGGAAACGCCATAAGCGCCGGAGATGGTTTATACACAGTTAAGGCGCCTGTCGTCATTATGGATGACAACAGCTTTGCGCAGTACTGTGAACAGATAGGAATCACCCAGGTGCAGTCCGGAAGTGTGATTCTAAACCAAATCTGGGACAACAAAAACAGCAATTTCAGATACAAGGAATTCGTTCCATTTCTTTCGGAAAGCCAGAACAGTATTGTTTTGCAGAATACGAAAGACCCGGCTGCCACTATTACAGTTCCGGTTCTTGGATATACCGCAGAGCCTCCCGTTTTAAGGGAAGAGTATGATAACTACTCTCTGGTTCAGTTTATTTCACTTTCCACGTGGGAACAGATCCTGGGAACAATCGGAAATGCCGAATCGGAGATGAATATCCGTGTACTGTCTGAGAAGGATAGAAGTATAACGGAGCTGAATGCTATTGAAGTGGAGCTTACGAATATTTTGGGACGAGAATACACGTTTGAAATGGAAAACCGTGTACAGGAAAGAATAGATAACGACAACATGCTGAACGGATACAAGATCGTTATCGGGGCGGTGTGTGCGTTGCTGGCATTGATCGGAATTGCCAATGTGTTTTCCAATACGCTCGGGTTTATCCGGCAAAGGAAAAGAGAATTTGCAAGGTATATGTCCATCGGAATGACACCGGAGGGCATGCGGAAAATGTTCATCATTGAGGCACTGGTGATTGCCGGGCGTCCTGTTCTTTTTACGCTGCCGCTGACATTACTGCTAATTTGGTTTATGACTTCGGCAAGCTATCTGAATCCGATGGAGTTTTGGAAAGTGGCTCCGATTGTTCCTGTCATTGTTTTTATTGTTGCCATTTTTGGATTTGTCGCACTGGCATACTATCTAGGCGGCAGACAAATCCTGAAATGCAAACTGGTGGAGGCATTGCAAAGCGATTTCATGATGTAGTCCAGTGAATGCCTCACCACCGGAAGAATCCAAAGAAACCGGAGGTTTCGTGGCAGAGGATTCCAAAGGGGACAGCGTCCCTTTTGGCACACGACTTTGCTGGCAAAGTCTAGTGTGTTATACCTTTATGAAGCAGACCAAATACGGAAATGATGAGTGCCCGGTTGAAGCACGATCCATTTCCGTGTTTTTCTGTGCGAAAGGCTGATCCCGCAGAGGGAAAAGCTTGAGCAAAGAAAAGGTACAGGCGAAGTGACGTATGTCACGGAACCTGTACCAGCACGGTCTGCGGAATAGAGGTATATCAAAAAAACGAGAGGAATAATTACTACCCGGGGAGCGCGCGGCGGACATTATTTAATGCGGCTTTTTCCGTATGCCTTGCCCGGCTCAGGCTGAGATGAAAATGCGCTGCGGTTTCGCTTTGATCATGAAGAACATAATCGAGAAAACCAAAGCGGTAATGGAGATAGGCCCGTTCACGATCAGAGATTTCTCCAAGGGCATTTCTTACTTCTGTGATCGTCTCTTTTCTGATAAAGAGCTGCTCGGGATTTTTATTGTAATCGTCCGGGAGGATATCTGCGTAAGTGACATTTGCTTCGGAATCAAATCCCGGCAGAGGTGCATCAATACTGAGAATGCTGCCTGATGCCGGGATCGCAGATGCACATTTCCGCACATAATCCAACATGGCATTTTCTGCGGTTGTCTGCGCATAGGTCAGGAACAGATTTCCGGTTTCCGGGTCATACGTCTTAATGGCCCGGAGCACTCCGATCAGGGCTTCCTGCACCAGGTCATCTGTTTCGAGCAGAATGCCGAAATAACGCTTTTGGATATTTGCGGCGTTGATCCGGATGGACGGCAGTACATTCTCAATCAGGGTTGTTTCTGCAGCTTTATCTTCTTCCCGGGCGAGAGAACAGAGCTGCTCATTCGTCATGGGTGGAGTTCCTCATCTCATCGAGTACTGTTTTGAATGCAGAGCCCAGGCCCTGCAGAGCATCTTCGGGAATATCCGCGATCGAAACTGCTTTCATGACTGCTCCGGTCAGATCTTCAGCGGTTATTTTTCTGAGGTCAAGAGAGTCTTGGCCCTTGGAAAGTTCTTCACGTAAGCGCTGCAATACCTGCGCTGTGACAGCATTACTATCTGCAGCAATTGTTTCACCCTGCTCCTTGATATCACTGACAATCAGCATGAAAAGATTCTGAATAGCAGTTGTATCTGCGTTGATCACCGGCATGCGGACCCCTCTGAGGTCAGCTGCAAGCTGAGTGGCAGCACCAGCACTGTCCGGGACGGATTCAGCCTGTGCCAAAAGAAGGGAATTGATGAAAGTGAGCTGTTGGTTCATGGCAGCGATACCGGATCTCACGATTTCATTTTGATAGCGAGCCAGCAAAGCAAGGAGCTGCGGGAAATGAGGATTTTCCAGAAGCAGGTTCAGAACACGGGAATCCAGCCTGCCGGTATAAAGAAGCTTTGCGGCTTCCGCGGATATTCCCAGTTCTTCGATATCATAATTCTTCCGATCCGGGATGTCCGTCTCTCCCAGAAGGAAGTCCGTGGATACCTTAAAGTGCTTTGCAATCTTTATGATATACCCGTCACCGAGCATCTCGGTCTGGCCTTTCAGGTAGCGGCTGAACGCACTTTCAGAAAGGCCGATAATGCCTGCCAGCTCGACCTGGGTGATGCTGCTGTCTTTGATTAAGTCCTGGATGCGCTGCCGCGTATCGCCGGGAAGATATGTTCCTGACATAGTGTCTCCTTATAGTTCATTCATGAAAACAAAATCTTTAAATTGAATATGCCTGACGGTGCTCGTACTGTAGTCGATATCGTCGTTGGTAATTACAATCTTCTGGCACGAATTATCAAGTTTGGCAAAGGCCCCAAACTCGCGCTCATAAGCCTTTTCTTCGGTTACAGAATAGGCTACCTGGATATAGTATTGCTTGTTACCCTTATTGGCCACAAAATCGATTTCATGAGCTCCATCATTATATACCTGGAGAGTATAGCCCATGTAGATCAATTCGTTGTATACGATGTTTTCAAAGTTATGTGTTAAATCGTAACGGTTATTCATGACACGGATCGAGTTTAACGCAACGTCTTCATCATAAACCTTCAGATAATACTCCAATTCGCGTTTCGACTTGGCTGAGTATTTTTTGACTGTCGCAATGGCGTATGCTTCTTCCAGGTAACCGATATACTTTGTGATCGTCGTCACTGAGCATGGGAGACCTGCACTCTTCATATATTTTTCCACGGATCTCGCGGAGAGGATTCTTCCATTTGAAAGGAAGACAAAGTTGGCCAGTCGTTTGAAAACCTCAGTTTTCCTGATCTTATAGCGGTTAATGATATCGTTCAGAATGATGGTTTCATTCAGCTCATTCAGATAGATTCGCTGGCTGCTCTCGCCGCTGAATTCGATCCTCTTCGGAAAACCTCCCCAGATAATATAATCGGTGAGACTGATTTCTTTGCCGAGTTCTTTCCCGTATTCTGAGAGTTCTTTATATACAAAGGGCCGAATCCGGAAAGGCACATACCTGCCGGAAAGCTCCTTTGTGAACTCCCGGGATAAAAGTTTCGAGTTTGAGCCGCTGATAAAAACGGAGCAGTTTCTGATCCGAAGCGTTCTGCATGCTCCGGCCCACCCCTCTACACGCTGAACCTCGTCAAGGA